>NZ_JAZHRU010000001.1:6290996-6594107 GCF_036924525.1 Bradyrhizobium sp. AZCC 1719
CGGCGAGATTCTTGGCCACGATCACGGCGACCTCGTTGAGATCCTTCTGATAGTTCAGATTGCTCTGCATCAGCACGTTCTTGGTCTGCTCGACGAGATTGGGAACGGCGTTGGCGTACATCGCCGCCGCGTTCTTCATCGCCAGGATTTCCTTGGCGGCGGCGATCGCCGCCGGTGAACCGGGCTTGAGTTGCGTGGTCCCAGGCGCCGCGGGCGCGTTCTTCTGCTGCGCGCCGGCCGGAGCGCCGGTCAGGGCCAGACCCACCGCAAGGCCGGCCGCCGACAAAATCCGTGAAAGCCTCTTCATTCCAATTCTCCTCGATTACCGGCGTTACCGCCGCTCAACTACGCGAATTCCCTGGGCACCTGCCAGGACGGCGGTGCTGGCCAGGCCAATGAACAACCCGTGTTCAACGACACCCGGGATCAGGCTCAACAGGCCCGCCAGACGCGGCGCATCGGCGATGCGCCCGAGATGGGCATCGACAATCCAGTGGCCGCCATCGGTGACAAAAACGTGGCCGTCCTTGCCCTTGCGGAGCCCCATTTGCCCGGAAACTCCGCTTTGGGCAAATGCCGCGGCCATGGCCCGCTGGGTGGCGGCCAGCCCGAACGGAATCACCTCTACAGGTAGGGGGAAGCGGCCGAGAACATCGACCCATTTGGTATCGTCGGCAATCACGATCATGCGATCGGACGCCGCCGCCACGATCTTCTCCCGGAGCAGCGCCCCACCGCCGCCCTTGATCAGGTTGAGGGCGGGATCGACCTCGTCGGCACCATCGACGGTGAGGTCGAGCCGGTCGACTTCATCGAGCGTGGTCAGCGGAATTTTGCAGGCTTCGGCCTGGGCGCGGGTCGCTTCCGAGGTCGGCACGCCGATCACCTTCATCCCGCCGGCAACCCTCTCGCCGAGCAGTTCGACAAAATGCCTGGCGGTCGAGCCGGTGCCGAGCCCGAGCTTCATGCCATCCTGCACATGCTCCAGCGCCCGTGCCGCCGCTTGCCGCTTAAGTCCATCCATATCCACGCTGACAATGCTCCCAGAATCCGCCGATCCGCGGGCGCATGTCTAGCGTCGTTTTGGCCTTGGGAATAGCGCTGCGGCCCGTCTAAATTGCCAGAAATTGGTTGTTCGCTGTGTCGGGGCGGCACTTGCATGAAGGTCCGCCTGCCGCTAGCGAATTCCGGATGAGCCTTCCCCGCACTGTAGTCTTCGACCTCGACGGCACGCTGGTCGACACCGCGCCCGACCTGATCGCCGCGCTCAATTTCGTGCTCGATCGCGAAGGATTGCCGCCGGTGCCGCTGCGTGCCGCGCGCAACATGATCGGCGCCGGCGCCCGCAAGCTGATCGAACGTGGGCTGGAGCTGGAAGGCCGTGCGGTAAGCACCGACGACGTCACCCGCCTCACCAGGGATTTTGTCGATTATTACGGCGCCCATATCGCGGTGGAATCGCGCCCCTTCGAGGGGCTGGAGGCCGCGCTCGACGATCTCGAGGCGCAGGGTTGTCGCTTTGCGGTCTGCACCAACAAGCTGGAATGGCTGTCGAAGCGGCTGCTCGACGAACTGGGCTTGAGCGGACGGTTCGCCGCGATCTGCGGCGCCGACACGTTCGGCGTCGCCAAGCCCGACCCCGTGATCCTGCAGCAGACGGTGGCGCGCGCCGGCGGGGATATTGGCGCGACCATCATGGTGGGCGACGCAGGACCTGACGTCGGCGTCGCCAGGCGGGCCGGCGTTCCCGTGATCGGCGTCGAATTCGGCTACACCGACGTTCCGATCGCCCAGCTTAAGCCCGACCGGCTGATCGGGCATATGCGCGAATTACCGGCCGCCGTGGATGGGCTCAGCAGCCGCTTTACGGACTTAACTGTTTGATTTTATAGTCGTTATTGGACCGATAATCTGCACCGGGGACTTTGCCTCGCCGCCGGCGACCATCATCGAGCCCAGCCCGGTGTTTGCGGAACTCAAACCGACCGCGCCGCCGCCGAAGCTGCGCAAGCCGATGCGGCCGAAGAAGTCCAAGACTGCCGCTGCGCCGGCGACCGCCGCCCCGGCACAGCCCGCCACGCGCTAGGTCCCCGCCCCGCGCCACGGCCCCCCTCGAGAGGTTGCGATTGTAGGCGCCTTACAAGGTGCCTACATTGTGCTAGCGAACCAGCACGCGGCCCCTTTAGAGGCAGTTTGAATGAGCGGCTCCCCGTCACCCGATCCACTGATACGTCCGATGGTCGATCCCTTCGGCCGGACCATCCGGTATCTGCGCGTATCGGTAACCGATCGCTGCGACCTGCGCTGCTTCTACTGCATGTCCGAGGACATGACGTTCCTGCCGAAGAAGGATCTCCTGACGCTGGAGGAACTCGACCGGCTGTGCTCGGCCTTCATCGCCAAGGGCGTGCGCAAGATCCGCCTCACCGGCGGCGAGCCGCTGGTCCGGCGCAACGTGATGTCGCTGGTGCGCTCGCTGTCGCGGCATCTTGGAACCGGCGCGCTCGATGAGCTGACGCTGACCACCAACGGCTCGCAACTGGCGCGCTTTGCGGCCGAACTGCACGACTGCGGTGTCCACCGCGTCAACGTCTCGCTCGACACGCTCGATCCCGCAAAGTTCCGCGCCATCACGCGCTGGGGCGATCTCGACCAGGTTTTGGCCGGCATCGAGGCCGCGCGGGACGCAGGGCTTGCGGTCAAGATCAACGCCGTGGCGCTGAAGAACATGAACGAGGAAGAGATCCCCTCGCTGATGGAATGGGCGCACGGCAAGGGCATGGCGTTGACGCTGATCGAAGTCATGCCGATGGGCGACATCGGCGAAGGGCGGATCGACCAGTATGTGCCGCTGTCGCTGCTCCGTGCCCGCCTTGCGCAGCACTACACGCTGACCGACCTCGACGACGATACGGGCGGCCCCGCCCGCTACGTCCGCGTCACTGAGACCGGCGGCAAACTCGGCTTCATCACGCCGATGACGCATAATTTCTGCGAGTCCTGCAACCGGGTACGGATCACCTGCACCGGCACGTTGCACACCTGCCTCGGCCATGAGGATGCCTCCGACTTGCGCAAGCCGTTGCGAGCCTCCGCCGACGACGACCTGCTCTCGGCAGCGATTGATCGCGCCATCGGGCTGAAGCCGAAGGGCCACGACTTCATCATCGACCGCCGGCATAATCGCCCGAGCGTCTCCCGCCACATGAGCGTGACCGGCGGCTAGTTACCACAGCCCCATATCGTCCAACGCATTTTCCGATTGACGCTGTTGCAGCGCGCTGGAATGGTGCGGCTGCTTCACGCCAGCATGGCCGGACAGGCCACCGCACCTTGACGGAGCGGCAAAGACGGCGGAAGCGCAAAAAGGGGGAGGACGATCGATGCAATCGATCGCTACATCGGCGATGGCGTCGTGGCCACCGCCCGGGCAGGCATGATGCGGCCGTTGTTAGCGCTGAGTGCCGGCATCGATCTGCTCAACGAAAAGATCGGCAATCTCTGCAATTTTCTGGTCCTCGCAGCGTGCACGGTCAGCGCCGGCAATGCGATGATCCGCTACGCGTTCGGCTATAGCTCCAACGGCTGGCTCGAACTGCAGTGGTACATGTTCGCCATCTTCGTGATGTTCGGCGCCTCCTACACCTTCAAGCGCAACGAGCATGTTCGCGTCGAAATCTTCTATTTGATGCTCTCTGAACGCGGCCAGCTCTGGCTCGACCTGATCGGAACGCTGTGCTTCCTGATCCCGGCCTGCCTGCTGCTGACCTGGCTGTCCTGGCCGTTCTTTCTGCAGGCCTACGCTGTCGGCGAGGAATCCAGCAACGCCGGAGGCCTGTTGCGCTGGCCGATCAAGCTCGTCGTGCCCGCAGGCTTCGTGATGCTCGCACTGCAGGGCGTCTCCGAGGTCATCAAGCGCGTCGCCGCGCTGCAGAATCTCGTGACCATCGACGCCAGGTACGAAAGACCGGTGCAATGATCACGCTGGAAATGATGCCGCCGCTGATGTTCGGCGGACTTATTCTGGCGATGCTGATCGGCTTTCCCGTCGCATTCACGCTGGCGGCGGTCGGCTTCTCGTTCGGCTTTCTCGCGATCCATCTCGGCTTTTTCGACTTCAGCTTCATGCAGGCGATTCCGGGCCGCATCTTCGGCAGCGTGCTGGCCAACGAATTGCTGCTGGCGATCCCTTTCTTCACGTTCATGGGCGCCGTCCTCGAACGATGCGGCCTGGCCGAAGACATGCTGGATTCGATGGGCCAGTTGTTCGGCCCGGTGCGCGGCGGACTAGGCTACTCCGTCATCATCGTCGGCTTCATTCTCGGCGCGATTACCGGCACGGTGGCGGCTCAGGTCATCGCCATGGCACTGATCTCGATGCCGGTGATGATCCGCTATGGCTACAACATGCGCTACATCACCGGCGTGCTGGCGGCCTCGGGCACGATCACCCAGCTCGTGCCGCCGTCGCTGGTGCTGATCGTGCTGGCCGATCAACTCGGCAAGTCGGTCGGCGACATGTATCTCGGCGCCTGGGGGCCGTCGCTATTCCAGATCGCGCTGTTCGCCGGCTACACCTTTCTTCTCGGCATCATCAAGCCGGACCACGTGCCGCCGGTGCCGAGGTCGGCGTTGACGCTGACCGGCTGGCCGCTGTGGCGAAAATGCCTGATGGGAATCATCCCTTCGGCGGTGCTGATCTTCGTCGTGCTCGGCACCATGATGCTGGGCCTGGCGACGCCGACCGAAGCCGGCGCAATGGGCGCCGTTGGCGCCGTCGTGCTTGCCGCAATACATCACAAGGAATTCAGCGCGGCCGGCAACAGGATTCTGCTGATCGGGATCGTCGCCGCAGGCGTCGGAACGATTCTCGGAATCCTCTACACGGGCAGTTTTCTCTTCAAGATCGCCTTCGCAATCACCTATCTCGGCGTGATCTGGATTTGTCTGGAAGCCGTGCGGATTCCCGACCTCCGCGAGCTTATCCGGCAAGGCTATCAGACGACGATGCGGATCACCTCCATGGTGGTGTTCATCCTGATCGGTTCGACCTGCTTTTCAGTGGTGTTCCTCGGCGTCTCCGGCGGCGTCTGGCTGGAGCACATGCTGACCTCGGTACCCGGCGGGGTCTGGGGCTTCCTGATCTTCATCAACCTGTTCATCTTCTTCCTGGCGTTCTTCCTCGACTTCTTCGAGATCGCCTTCATCATCCTGCCGATGGTTGCGCCGATTGCGCAAAAGGTTTTGGCGCCGGTGGTCGGCGCGGATGCGGCGCTGATCTGGTTCGGCGTGATGCTGTGCGTCAACATGCAGACGTCGTTCCTGCATCCGCCGTTCGGGTTTGCGCTGTTTTACCTGCGTGGCGTGGCGCCCAAGGAGGTCAAGAGCTCCGACATCTATTGGGGGGCGATCCCCTGGATCGGCCTGCAGGTCATCATGGTCGTGCTGGTGATCGCCTTCCCCTGGACCGTTACCGCATTGCTGGACAAGCCGGTGAGCGCGGAGGATCTCAGCAAGATCAGGATTGAGGTTCCGCAGATCGAATTGCCGCCGCTGGATTTGGGTCCGCTCAAGCAGCAGTAGAAACTGCTCCGGCAAACAATGACTCGTTGACGAAATCGTGCCCACGGCCTGCCGCCCGGGCCAAGGCGCAATGGTGTTCCGCAGACGAAATATTCCCCTTCAATATCAACAAACTTCCGATTGACGGCGGCAACGAGCGCTGGTTTGGTGCATCGGCTTCATGCTAGCTCGGCAGGATAAGCCGGCTGCGCCCAACGGCGCAGTCAAGACGGCAGAGGCGTCAGTCTGGGAGGGTCATCGTTGCAATCGCTCTTGAAATTGAGCCGGGGAATCGACGCGTTCACGCGGTGGACGGGCAAACGCCTGGCGTGGCTCATTCTGATAGCCGTAGTCATCTCGGCCACCAACGCGATCGTGCGCAAGACTTTCGACGTGTCGTCGAATTCCTGGCTGGAGCTGCAGTGGGTGCTGTTTGGCGTTGTCTTTCTGCTGTGCTCGCCGTGGACGATGCTCGACAACGAGCACATCCGCATCGATATCGTAAACAACCTGTTTTCCAAGCGCTGGCGGGATGTCGTCGACATCATCGGCCACGTATTTTTCCTGATGCCACTCTGCATCGTGATGATCATCACCGGCGGTCCGTTCTTCATGCGCTCGGTTGAAATCAACGAACAGTCCGGCAATGCCGGTGGTCTGCCGCAATGGCCGGCCAAATCGCTGATCATCATCGGGTTCGTGTTCCTGTTCGCTCAGGGCATTTCCGAACTGATCAAGCGAATCGCCGTGATGCGCGGCCTGATTCCGGATCCACACGCATCGCAGATGCATGCTCTCGAAGCCGAGGTCGAGCACCTCGTCGAGGCGATCGAAAAACGCTGATCGTCGGGCGCGATCTCAGGGGGACTAGATGACTGCTTTTCTCATCGCCAACATGGCGCCGATCATGTTCGCGTCACTGGTGATTATTCTGCTGCTGGGTTATCCGGCGGCATTTTCGCTCGGCGCGGTTGGACTGATCTTCGCCTTTGTCGGCATCGAGCTTGGCGAGTTCCGCCCTGACTTCCTGCAAGCGCTGCCTGAGCGCGTCTACGGCGTGATGAACAACGACACGCTGCTCGCCATTCCGTTCTTCACGTTCATGGGACTGGTGCTCGAACGGTCGGGCATGGCCGAGGATCTGCTCGATACGATCGGACAATTGTTCGGCACTATCCGCGGCGGCCTCGCCTATGCCGTCATTTTCGTCGGCGCGTTGCTCGCGGCGACCACCGGTGTCGTTGCCGCTTCCGTCATCTCGATGGGCCTTATCTCGCTGCCGATCATGCTGCGCTATGGCTATGACCGGAGGATGGCGTCCGGCGTCATCGCCGCTTCCGGTACGTTGGCGCAGATCATTCCTCCCTCTCTCGTCCTGATCGTGATGGCCGACCAGCTCGGCAAGTCGGTCGGCGACATGTACGAGGGCGCGTTCGTCCCGGGAATGGTGCTTGCTGGCCTGTATGCCGGCTACGCATTCCTGGTAAGCATGATCTTTCCCAAGGCTGCTCCGGGTCTGCCAGCGGAGGCGGTCGGTTTTCGCGAGCCTAATGGCAGCCGCGGACTTTGGTCGCTCGGCGTCCTCTTCATCGTCAGCTGCGTTTTCGGCTGGTTCATGATGCGCTCTTCGGAAGCGCGCGGCGCCGATTACGTCGTGCTCAGCATGTTCTATGGCATCCTGTTCGCCTTCTTCGTGGCTGTGGTGAACTGGTTGATCCACAAGGTCTCCGGCTTCCGCTTTCTCTCTGCAATGGCGCAGCAAACCACGTTCGTGATGGTACCGCCGCTGTTCCTGATCTTTCTGGTGCTCGGCACCATCTTCATCGGCGTCGCCACGCCGACCGAAGGCGGCGCGATGGGCGCGGCCGGTGCACTCATTCTCGGCGCCGCCAAGCGCCGGCTGAGCTGGGATCTGATCCGGCAAGCGACGGAATCGACGGCCAAGCTGTCGGCCTTCGTGATCTTCATCCTGATCGGCGCGCGCGTTTTCTCGCTGACGTTCTACGGCGTGAACGGCCACATCTGGGTCGAGCATCTCTTGACCTCCCTGCCCGGCGGCCAGATCGGCTTCCTCCTTTTCGTCAACGCCCTCGTCTTCGTCCTGGCCTTCTTCCTCGACTTCTTCGAACTGGCCTTCATCATCATTCCGCTGCTCGGACCTGCGGCGGAAAAGCTCGGCATCGACCTGATCTGGTTCGGCGTCATTCTCGGCGTCAACATGCAGACGTCGTTCATGCACCCGCCGTTCGGATTCGCGCTGTTCTATCTACGCTCGGTGGCGCCAAAGGAATCCTATATCGACCGCGTCACCGGCAAGCGCATGGACCCTGTGACGACCGGCCAAATCTATTGGGGCGCGGTGCCGTTCGTCGTCATCCAGGTCATCATGGTGGTGCTGGTCATCATGTTCCCGGCGATGGTGATGCACTACAAGGGCGCGGCGTCGACCATCGATCCGAACTCGATCAAGATCGAGGTGCCGCAGATCGAATTGCCGCCGCTCGATTTCGGGCAGCCCAAACAGTAGCGCCCCGGCTCAAATCATCCGCTTCCGTCAAATAAAGAACCCCGGAGCTTTCGCTCCGGGTTTTTTGCTGCCGATTTCGCTCTCGGCGGCAATCAACTCTGCGAACGGCGAGCCATGAAGTAATCGTAACCCAGTTCGGCAACCTGGAACCACTGGTATCCATTGTTCGTAAAGCTGCTCAGCGACTCGTTGACCTTCTTGAAGTCCGCGTTGCCGGCGGAGACTTCGCTGTGCAATTCCTTCGCGGCTTTGTAGCAGGCTTCCATGACTGGCGCCGGGAACGCCTGCAGCTTGGCGCCGCCGGCAATCAGCTTGCGCAGCGCGAGAGGATTGGCCTGGTCGTATTTCGCCATCATCCAGTTATTGGCCTGATGACCGGCCTGCTCGAGAACGCTCTGGTAGAATTTCGGCAGCGCATTCCACTTGTCGAGGTTGACGAACGCCAGCAGCATCGGTCCGCCTTCCCACCAGCCGGGATAGTAATAGTGGGGCGCGACCTTGTAGAAGCCGAGCTTCTCGTCATCGTAGGGACCAACCCATTCCGCGCCGTCAATGGTACCCTTCTCCAGCGCCGGATAGATATCGCCGCCGGCGATTTGCTGAGGCACCGCGCCGAGCTTCTGCAAAACTTTCCCCGAGAAGCCGCCGATACGGAATTTGAGGCCCTTGAGATCGTCGACCGTCTTGATCTCCTTGCGGAACCAGCCGCCCATCTGACAGCCCGTGTTGCCGGCCAGCAGCGAGGTGACGTTGTACTTCTTGTAGAACTCGTTGAGCAGTTCCTTGCCGCCGCCCAGCATGTACCAGGCCTGGTTCAGGCGCTGGTTCGGGCCGAACGGCACCGCGGAGCCAAAGGTGAAGGTCGGATCCTTGCCGAAATAGTAGTACGAGGCGGTATGTCCGATCTCGCAGGTGCCGTTCTGCACAGCATCCAGAACCTGCAGACCCGGCACGATCTCACCGCCTGCAAAGGTCTGGATCTGAAACTTGTTGTCAGTAGCTTCGCCGACCAGCTTGGCCATCAATTCGGCACCGCCATAGAGCGTGTCCAAGGACTTCGGCCAGCTCGTCGGCATGCGCCACTTGATTTCGGGCAAGCCCTGCGCAATCGCGGGCGCTGCGATCGTTGCAGCACCTGCCGCACCCAAGCCGGTTACTTTGAGAAAATCTCTTCGCTTCATATTTCATCCCTTTTGGTTGTGCCGGTCAGCCTTCGTGTCGAGGCTTGGAACTAAGCATGAAGCATCCGGCCGCCAATTTCCATAAGTAATTGGATGGAAACGCGAAAAAGCCCGACCTTCCTAACGAAGGCCGGGCTTTGCCGTATCAATTTGGGATAGGTATCCGGCTCCGATCAGCCGCGCGTGCGCGAACGGATCATGAAGCTGTCATAGGTATACTCGGCGACCTGCCACCACAGATACTGATCGGAGCGATAGGCCTGCATCGCGTCGATGGCCTTCTTGAAGTCCGCGTTCTTGCCGGAGATTTCGGCCCACAATTCGTTGGTCGACTTCAGGCAAGCCTCCAGCACTTCATTGGTAAAGGGACGAAGCTGCGTGCCGCTGGCGACCAGACGCTTCAGTGCCGATGGGTTCAGCATGTCGTAGCGCTGATTCATCCAGGCGTTGGTGTTCGCCGCCGCGTTGGTGAGAATGCCCTGGTAGCTCTTCGGCAGTTCATTCCACTTCTCCAGATTGGCGAAGGCGTGGACCGTCGGGCCGCCCTCCCAGAAGCCGGGGTAGTAGTAGAACTTCGCAACCTTCTGGAAGCCGAGCTTCTCGTCGTCATACGGACCGACCCACTCGGCGGCGTCGATGGTGCCCTTTTCGAGCGCTGGATAGATATCGCCGCCGGCGATCTGCTGCGGCACTACGCCAACCTTCTGCAGCACTTGGCCGGCGATGCCGCCGATGCGCATCTTGAGGCCCGACAGATCAGCAACGGTCTTGATCTCCTTTCGGAACCAGCCGCCCATCTGCGTGCCGGTATTGCCGCAGGGAAAGCCGATCACACCGGACTTCTTGAAGAACTCGTTGGCGAGGTCGTTACCGCCGCCCTGCGCCAGCCAAGAGTTCTGCTGGCGCGCATTGAGACCGAACGGCACGGCCGAAAAGATCGCAAAGGTCGGATCCTTGCCGACGTAGTAGTACGACACAGTATGACACATCTCGACGGTGTTCTTGGAGGTCGCGTCGAGTGCCTGCAGACCCGGAACCAGCTCGCCGGCCTGGAAGACCTGGATCTGGAATTTGTTGTCGGTCATTTCGGCGACCTGCTTCGCCAGGTGCTCGGCACCGCCATAGATGGTGTCGAGCGACTTCGGGAAGCTCGATGTCAGGCGCCATTTGATCTCAGGCGACGATTGCGCGATCGCCGGCGAGGCAACGGCTGTCGCGGCAGCACCGGCCGCTGAAACCTTCAAAAAATCACGACGCTTCATTCAAGCTCTCCTTCGGGTCGTTCCCCAAATTTCCTCGAGCGTTCCTCCGGCGGGACGAATTCCACGGCATCCGGGGCGCTCTGGCGGGGGCGCTTTAACACGGAAGTTCGCGTTCGAAAACGCGACAAAGGCATGACTGCACTGATTAAACGAAAGTCGTATGGGCGAGGACAAGGCAGCTTCAGGCCGCGGCAATCGCGCCCTGAAGCTGGTCGCGAACCTTGGTCCCAATGGCCCGGTAGATCGCGGCATGCGGGCCATCAGGCTCGCTCGCGACCACTGGATTACCTTCGTCCGAGGTGGTCCGGATCGACATGTGCAGCGGGATTTCGCCCAGGAATGGGACACCCAACCGCTCCGCCTCATGGCGCGCGCCGCCATGGCCGAAAATGTCCGAGCGCGTGCCGCACTTGGGGCACTGGAAGTAGCTCATGTTCTCGACAATGCCGAGCACCGGCACGTTGACCTTCTTGAACATCGCAAGGCCCCTGCGCGCGTCGATCAGCGAGAGATCCTGCGGGGTTGAGATGATCACCGCCCCCTTCAGCGGGACGTTCTGCGCCAGCGTCAGTTGCGCGTCCCCCGTACCGGGCGGCATGTCGACGACGAGAATATCGAGCGTGCCCCACGCCACGTCGCGCAGCATCTGGGTGATCGCCGACATCACCATCGGCCCGCGCCAGATCATCGCGGTGTCTTCCTCGACCAGGAAGCCGATCGACATGATCGAAAGCCCGAAACGCTTGATCGGAATCATCTTGCGCTCGTCGTTGAGCTGCGGCTTCTCGTTGATGCCGGTGAGCCGCGGCACCGAGGGGCCGTAAATGTCGGCATCGAGCAGCCCGACGCGCAGGCCGAGGTCGCGCAGGCCAAGCGCCAGATTGAGCGCGGTGGTCGACTTGCCGACACCGCCCTTGCCCGAGGCCACAGCGATGACCGCGGCGACGCCAGGAATCTCTGCCTGCTTCGACATCGGCGACGCCGCGCCCTGCGGCGGGCGGTGGGCGGAAGCGGGTTGCACGCCATGCGCATGCCGATGTGCCGCCGGCGCAGCCTGCGGAGCACCGGGCTTGCGCTCGGCCGTGAGCGCGATCATCGCCGTGCCGACACCGGGGATCGCGCGCACTGCAGCTTCGGCTTGCGCGCGCACGCTTTCCCAGGCTCGAGCCTCGGCGGCGTCGACATTGATGGAGAAGAACACCTTGCCGTCGGTGACCGAGATCGCCGACAGGACGTTGGCATTGGTCAGTGGCACGCCGCGCGGCGAGGCCACCCGGCCAAGGGCATCGAGAACCTGTTGCTGTGTTACGCTCACTCGCGCATCTCCTGAAGCCCTTGCGGTTCCGAGGGAGAACCGGGCTCTACTCGCTTGTTTTGACGCGCATTCTTGACGCGAACCCGACCCGCTCCGGACCAAGTCCGAAAGCGGAGCCTCGTTCCAATACGCTATGCCAGTCTGATGCGACCCATAGAGCGGTTCGGCGCAAAAGGCTATCTCGCTCCTACGTCATCCTGCCGCTCCGCGGGGGCGGCAGCCGCCTGCTCCTTGGCCGCCTCGTAATTCAGTTCGATCATGACGCCATTGGGGTCATTGACGAAGATCTGCCAGAGGTCACCGCCCGGAACCTGCCGGGAGTCGTACGCCATACCCTTCTGCTCCAGCCGCCGCTTCATGCCGTCAAAGCCGTAGCTGGCAAACGCAACATGGTGGACAACGCCGGAATCGGGCTTTTGCGGTTCGTCGGTCTTGGAAATATCGACGAGGTGCACCACCGCCTTGCCTTCGCTGTACATCCAGGCCCCGGGAAATGCGAAGTTCGGCCGGGCGCCCTTTTCCAGGCCCAGAATGTCCTCATAGAACCGGACCGTATCGGCAAGGTTGCGGGTCCGGATGTTGAAATGGTCGAGCACGCCCACGCTGACGCCCATACGATGTCACTCCCTTTTTTGTGAGGCTCTTGAGGAACCTATCCTAGCACGAATCCGGCCCCGCCCATCAATGAAGGCGTTGCCCTCCCCTGCGCAGCGGTTATGGTGCGGCTCCTCCAAAAACACCGTCCGGCCGGCCCAACGTCGCCGGCGAAAACTCCAAGGTAACACACATGGCTAAAGTCGCTTTTCTCGGTCTCGGCGTAATGGGCTTCCCCATGGCAGGACATCTGGCGAAAAAAGGCGGCCACGAGGTCACCGTGTACAACCGGACCGGGGCCAAGGCGAAGGAGTGGGCGGACAAATTCGGCGGGCGCACCGCGCCGACGCCGAAGGCCGCGGCCGAAGGTCAGGATTTCGTGATGTGCTGCGTCGGCAACGACAATGACCTGCGCGCGGTCACGATCGGGACCGATGGCGCCTTCGCCGGCATGAAAAAGGGCGCGGTATTCGTCGACCACACGACCGCCTCCGCCGAAGTCGCCCGCGAGCTTGATGCTGCCGCCGTCAAGGCCGGCTTCAAGTTCATCGACGCGCCGGTGTCCGGCGGCCAGGCGGGTGCGGAAAACGGCGTACTGACGGTGATGTGCGGCGGCAAGGAAGACGCCTATGCCGCTGCCGAGCCAATCATTTCCGGCGCTTATGCGAGAATGTGCAAACTTCTCGGGCCCGCCGGCGCCGGACAGCTCACCAAGATGGTCAACCAGATCTGCATTGCAGGTCTCGTCCAGGGACTGTCCGAGGGCATTCATTTCGCCAAGAAGTCAGGGCTAGACGTCGCGGCCGTGATCGAGACCATCTCCAAGGGCGCGGCGCAGTCCTGGCAGATGGAGAACCGCTACAAGACCATGAATGACGGCAAGTTCGACTTCGGCTTCGCCGTCGAATGGATGCGCAAGGACCTCTCGATCTGCATCAGTGAGGCCCGCCGCAACGGCGCCAACCTGCCGGTGACGGCACTCGTCGATCAGTTCTACGCCGAGGTCGAGAAGATGGGCGGCAAGCGTTGGGATACGTCGAGCCTTTTGGCCCGACTGGAGCGGTGAGTTAAAGAAACAGGTTAAGACAAAGCGCAAGGCCCCCGCTTCTTATCCAGTCAGAAGCGGGGGTTCCGTCTGCCCGACAGGTTAATTTTAACTTCCTGTTTACGAGAATTTTTAGCTCTTTAAGTCATCGCTTAATGATTTAGCGGCACAGATAGACAATGCAAAAGCCCGCGCAGTTCGCGGGCAGGATTTTGTGTTGTTCAATGAGTAAGCCCGCAGAGAAGCCCGAGGTTGTCCAGCTTCCGGCAGAAGCGCCGGTCGCATCAGCGGTCAACACCCGGCGCGTGGCGGCGCAGCGGGTGCGCGAGGCGCGGGATCGGTTAACGTCGACCAGCGGAACCCGCCCCGCCTTCGATACCGAATTGCTCCGACAATACGCCCAGACCCGGGTATCGGCTTCCTTCGTGGTCATGCTGCTGGTGGTTGCGACCGGCGTGCTGTTCGGCCTGTGGAAGTACGCCGTGCCGGCCGCGGTTTGGACCGTCGGCATGCTCTGCATCCATGCCGCCATCATTCGCAACTGCAAGCGCTTCCTCAGCGAGCCGCCTACGCTCGCCGCCACGCGCAAATGGCAAACCCGCTTCGTGCTGCTCGACCTGCTCTACGGCCTGAGCTGGACGGCGATCCTGATCCACCCCGCCGGCCTCGACGTCGTCTCGAACACGATGATGATGTTCCTGATGCTGCTGGTGATCGCGGTATCAAGCATGCTGGCCGCGACGCTGCCCATTGCGGCGGTGGCGGCAACCGCTCCGGTGACGGCTGCGATCGCGCTCAACTTCGTGATGGGCGGAACCTTCGACAATTACGCGCTCGCGCTGCTGGCGGTTGCCGCCGAATGCTATTTTGCGCTGCTTGCGCACCAGCTTCATTCGACGACGCTGGATACGATCGAAGCGCGCGCCGAAAAGGACGCGCTGATCGGCGAGCTCGAACAGGCCAAGGCGATCTCGGACGAAGCGCGGCACCGTGCCGAATCCGCCAACGTCGCCAAGTCGCGCTTTCTGGCGCAGATGAGCCACGAGCTGCGTACGCCGCTGAACGCGATCCTCGGCTTCTCCGAGGTGATGAAGAGCGAAATTTTCGGCGCGCATGCGGTGCCGGTCTACAAGGAATATTCCGCCGACATCCACAATTCGGGCGTCCACCTGCTCAATCTCATCAACGAGATTCTCGATCTCTCGCGGATCGAGGCCGGCCGCTACGAACTCAACGAGGAAGCGGTGTCGCTCGTGCATGTCGTCGCCGACTGTCATCATCTGCTGAAGCTGCGCGCCACCAGCCGCGGCATCACCATTCACGAGGTGTTCGAGCACGGCATGCCGAGAATCTGGGGCGACGAGCGCGCCACGCGCCAGGTCGTGCTGAACCTCATATCCAACTCGATCAAGTTCACCCCGCCGGGCGGCGATATCTGGCTCAAGGTCGGCTGGACCGCGTCCGGTGGACAATATCTCAGCGTCAAGGACACCGGCTCCGGCATTGCCGAGGATGAAATCCCGATCGTGCTGGCGTCGTTCGGCCAGGGCTCCAACTCGATCAAATCGGCCGAACAGGGCGCGGGCCTGGGCTTGCCGATCGCCAAGAGCCTGATCGACATGCACGGCGGCACCTTCACGCTGAAATCGAAATTGCGTATCGGCACCGAAGTCATCGTCACCTTCCCGCCCGAGCGCGTGATGAGCGCGCTGGCGCCGATGGCCGAGGAGGCTCCGCCCCTACAGCCGGATCCCATTGTCACCGCAGCCGTCGAGGACAAGCGGCGGCCGCGTCACAAACCGATCATGAGTGCCGGCACGGGGTTGTAGCCGCAAGCGCTTGCGCAAAGGACACAAAGCACCTCACTATCAAGGAATGAGCAAAGAAACGCCGTGTATCGCAGTCTGTATGATGGATCCCAAAACCAAACTCTGCTTCGGCTGCGGACGAACGTTGCCGGAGATCGCGCGCTGGCACCGCATGGAAACGGCGGAACGATTGGCCGTGATGGAAGGGCTTGCGGCGCGCATGGTGGATGCGGGCCTGGTTCCGATGCCGCCGCGCACCGAACGCGGCTGATCACCGGAGGAAACGGCGGAGGCGCCCAGTGATCCGCATCATGCTCGTTCTGGCGATGCTCGCCGCCACCGCCGGCGCCGTCGTCGCCTATGGCGATCCGAACCAGATCGCGCGCGCCGGCAACTCGGTATCGAAAATGCTGTGGCAACGCAGCCTGGAGCCGGCGCCCGCCGTGGAGATCGCGCGCGGCAAGGCCGGCGAATTCGCACTGCACGCCAAGATCAACGGCGTCAAGGCGCCGATGGTGATCGACACCGGCGCGACGTCGGTGGTGCTGACCTGGGAGACGGCGAAGGCGATCGGCCTGCCAATCGAGATGCTCGAATACAATGTCGATGTCGAAACCGCCGGCGGCCACACCAAGGCAGCACGGCTGACGCTCGATCGCCTCGCCGTCGGCGGGCTCGTCGAGAAATCTATCCCGGCGCTGGTGGTGCCGCGGGGGCAGTTGAAGACCAACCTGCTCGGCATGAGCTTTCTGGACCGGCTAGAGAGCTGGGGCGTGCAGGCCGACAAGCTGAAGCTGCACGGCTATCCCGAGGTGGCGACGTCCAATCGCAAACGCACCCGGTCGGCTGCGAATTAGGGCGTGGATTCTGGTCCGCTTAGCCTCCAATCACGACGCAAAAGCGGATATGCCGATATCGGCGCGCTGGGCCAAAGCTGATATGGGCGGCAGTTTCTGATTCCGAGAAGAGTCGGAAGCTGACACCGGCCGCGACCTCAGCCTTGCCCGCTAGGGCCATTCGTGAATTTCGGCTAGGACCAACCAATAGCCAACACGGTACTGCCGCTGGCGCTCTACTTTCTTGTCCGGCTAGCGATATCCTAATCGCGATCAATCGCGAGATGCCAATTGGCCGGCGCCGCGGGCAGTACTCCGCCTCTCGAGGGCTTCGGCCCGGAAAACAGTACTATTGACAATAGGCCAGGAGCGGAACCACAATCCGTCGTTGTTTCAGTCAGTACCATTTAGTTTTTGAGTTTTAGTATATGGCTTCGGAGCCGCCACAGGCATTCCCCCATGTGCCTCCCTCGTCGAGTATTCGCGAGAAATATAGGCACCTATTCCTCCATTTTGACCTGACGGATCGACCATCCAAGGATGCATTCGATCTGGCTGTTGGCCTTATCGCGCTCTTGGCAGTCTCTCCTCTACTTCTCGCCATAGCGATTGCCCACGGCGTTATTTCGATGATTTCGCCTCGCGAACGCGGTCCTCTTTTGGTGAGCTACAAGGCGGTGAGCAGAGGGGTGATCTTTCCAAAATACAAGCTTCGGGTGGTGAGAAGAGCTCACATCAACACTGCCGCGGCGTTAGATGGCGACTGGCATGCATATGCGGCAGAGTGGGATCCAGCCTGCCGCACTCTCCTCGGCAATTTCCTGAAAAAATTCTATCTGGATGAAATCCCGCAACTCATCAATGTCGCTCTAGGACACATGAGTTTGGTAGGGCCGCGGCCGCTTGCGCTGCATCATTATCAGCGCGATTCGGCACAAGGTAACATCCAGCGACGAATGATCAAAGCCGGCTTGTTCGGCCCATCACAAGCCCTCAAGGGCACCGCCCAGTATGGCCAGCAGGATGACGAATACGAATACCTCGATGCAGTCCTGCGGATGCCAGCCGGCCAACTGCTGCTCTATGACCTGAAACTAATCTGCCTGGGTTTGTTCCGCGTAGCACAAGGCAAGGGTCTTTGATCGTCCCATGTCCCCACCGGTCCACATTCTGACATTCGATATCGAGGATTGGTTTCATGTGCTTGAGCACCGGGATACAGCCTCGGAAAGCGACTGGTGTCGTTTTGAATCCCGCGTTGAAAGGAACACCGATCGTATTCTGGAGTGTCTCGATGAAGCCAACATAAGAGCTACTTTCTTTTGCCTTGGTTGGATCGCTCGGACCCATCCGCAAGTTGTCAAGGCGATAAGCGCTGCAGGACACGAAATCGGATCGCATTCTGATCGTCATTTGCTCGTGAACCAAATGACGCAGCGGCAATTCAGGGACGATCTCCGCACTTCCATTGCATCCTTGGAAGACCTCACCGGCCATCGGGTTCGTGCTTTCCGCTCTCCCGGATTCTCCATTTCGCACCAAAGCATTTGGGCGTTTTCGGTACTGGCCGAGAACGGGGTGGAATGGGATTCTTCAGTTTTCGCGTCTCCTCACTCCCACAGCAGGGAGCCAGCCCTCGACATCACCGGTCCTGTAACCCTTGAATGGCGCGGCGTCCGGCTCAAGCAATTTCCGGTGGTGCCTGGCTGCGTACTCGGCCGGCGCATCAGCTTTTCGGGAGGGGGATACTTTCGGCTGCTGCCCTACGGTCTCATCCGGCACCTGATGAGCAAGTCGAACTACGCAATGACATACTTTCATCCGCGCGATTTCGATCCCGATCAGCCGCTGATACCGAATCTTCCGCTTCACCGCGCCTTTCGATCATATGTCGGCTTGAAATCGGCGCTTGCGAAATTCAAAGCCCTTCTCGGGCACTTTCACTTTATCGATATCAGCGAAGCGAACAAGCTGCTGGATTGGGACGCGCTTCCAAAGCTTGAGCTTGATAGCACTTCATTATCTATCCCGAATGGGAGGAAAATTTGCTTGCCAGCCTGATCAGACATGGATCTGCTCGCGTTGAACGAAGCGTCCGGGAACGAATGTTCCGCCGCTTTGGTTGGGATGTTACCAAACCAGCCTTTGTCCAGTGTATTCTCACAGAACGCTGCAACTATAAATGCCAATACTGCTCACATTGGCGCATGGAGAAATATTCTGACGAAATGTCGTTCGATGAATGGCGAGCAGCCATCAGCAGTCTCACAAAGCTGGCGAGCCCGCTGGTAATCGACTTTACAGGCGGAGAACCTACCATCCACCCGCACTTTCTTGAGATCGTCGAGTACTGCCGATCCAAGCGCGTTGACTGGTTCATGACTACCAATGGATCGACGCTTTCGAAAACCCGATTCGTAGAGCGGCTAGTTGCAACGCAGCCGCTCAAGATTGACGTTTCGGTGGATAGTGGATCGAGCATCGTGCATGACAATGCCCGTGGCGTTGCAGGGTCTTTGGCGCGAATTGAACATGGACTGCGGCATCTCGTCTCCGAGCAGGAGAGAGCAGGCCACAGATTCCCAATCAGGATCAAGGTAACCGTTCATCGACTTAACGCGCACGAGTTGACGCCTGTGGTGAGATGGGCTGAGGCCGTCGGCGCGACTTCGATCGACTTCAATCCCGTCAGCGGACTGTGGCGCAAAGAGCAGATGGAACACCTATCTATTTGCGACACGGACCTTGATGAATTGAAAAGCGAGATTCACAAACTGATTCATATGAAATCGGAAGGTGCGCCGATCGAGACCAGCAACGAGCGCCTTCTCGGGATGATCGATCATTTCTCTGGGACCACCGAGTTCGGTACCGCGCCGTGTCGGGATCCTGTTCGTAACTTCATAATCAAGGCCTGCGGTGACGTGATCGCATGCGGCTGCTCCCCTCCTATCGGAAACGTGCGCGAGCAGCCCGCAAGACAGATTTGGCGCGGGAAAGCGGCCACAAGTGCTCGCGTCAAATCCCTGGATTGTTCCCTGAAAGTCGCGAAGGCCAAGGGCGCCAGCTCTTGCATGGCGCAGAAGACAATAGGAGACGATCTCCGCCGGGCACTGCTCATTGTCGGATTTGGGTCAAGGCGTGCTCACTAGCTCGAAATCCATTTATCACAAGCTCAAATGGAGCTTGCTGCCCATCTTTCGCGCGAAGCGGATGGACCGATTTTTCCAAATTATGCGCCCGCGGCCCGGCGCCAAAATCCTAGACGTCGGCGGATTGCCGGCGCTGAACGGCGTGCCTGGACTCTGGAATGATCATACGACGACTTATAAGATTACTTTGCTTAATCTTCCGGGCTCGTTTGATAGGTTCAGCGCGAGTCAACTTGCACAGTACGAACTGATTGAGGCGGACGCCTGCAATTTCAGGTTATCACAGTCCTACGACCTCGTTTTTAGCAACGCGCTTATCGAGCACGTGGGAAACTTCCAGCGACAGAAGCTACTCGCCAACTTCATCCTTTCGGCTGGCAACAACCACTGGGTACAGACGCCATCGCCGCTCTTTCCTTTGGAAGCGCACTGTGATGTGCCGTTCTGGTGGTTCCTAACACTGTCCCAGCGGAAGAGAATGATTTCGAAATGGTATCACGGAGAAAATCCCTTCACGGCCCGACAAATGGCATCGACGAGGCCAATATGGGCTAGCCAGCTTCGTCAACTTTTTCCGGACTCGCGGCTGACAGTCGAGTACTTCCTCGGTTTCCCGAAGTCTCAGATTGTGTATCGGCGGCGGAACGACGTAGGCTAAGCCGCTCGCACCGCCCGCTGGGCTTTTGTACATTAGCCGCCGCCGTCTTTGCCCTGATCGCACTGCACTTCTGCAGTTGATCCGGATTGTGATGGGATGGTCTGTCACCTTGAATGGCGTCGATGTGCCGTTCTGGACGAGCTGGATCGCGGTCATCGTGGCCGGCGCGTTGAGCTTCGTCGGCTTTCGCGCCGCCATGCGCAGCTAAAGGCTGGTGCCGCCCGCCGCGTACTATCCGCAAGCGTCACGCTTTCGACTTCGCCGCCTTGCGTGCCTTGTTGGCTTCCTCAATTTCGGGCTCGATCGAATTCAGGCTCTCGTAGATTTCAGCGAGGACAGTCTTCAGATCCAAAACGTTCTTCGACGGAAAATTGCGGACCGCCACCTCCTCGAAATGGATGGCGATCGGGATCAGCTCCTCGACCAGCGTCCGCCCCTTCGGCGTGAGATTGATCGCAACTGTGCGCGCGTTGTCCTTCAGCCGCGTCCGCGTGACGAGACCTCGCCGCTTCATTTCCCCGATCAGGCGCGACAGCGTCGATATCTCGATCGTCGTCATGTCGGCGAGATCGCCGAGGCGCTGATCGCCTTTCTCCCAGAGCGCGGCCATCACGCGGTACATCGGTAGCGTCACGCCATAGCCCGCGATGCGCCGGGAAAACAGGTCGCCCATCCGCACGCCGACGCGGTTGAGCATGTAGGGCAAGGAATTCGTCAGCCGGTACAAGATCTTGCATCCCGCTTTGGTGCAACTTTTGCACTCATCCAATAGCCCGACGGCGATCACTTTTCAAGGCAATTGTTGCATTTGAAAGTTTCCGATTGACTTATCATTTGCAAATGCAATTATTGTTCACGAAAATTAAGCCGCCGATCAAGAGCGGATTGTTCAGTGGAGGAAACCATGTCGCTGGATTCGGCATCCGACGAATTGCGTGAAACGTTCAAGCGCGCGTTGCGGCGATTTCCCGCAGCGGTGTCGGTGATCACGTCTGCGGACCAGAACCGCCGCCACGGAATGACGGCGACCGCGGTGACGTCGCTATCGCTCGACCCGCCCTCGCTGATCGTCTGTGTCAACCAACAAACGCTGCTGCACGACATCATGCTGCTGGCGCGCCGGTTTTGCGTCAACGTGCTGCGCCGCGACCAGATCTCCCTTTCATCGGCGTTCAGCGGCGCGGTCCCCGCCGAGGAACGGTTCGGGCTCGGCCAATGGATGACCTCGCCCGAGGGCGTCACCTATCTCGCCGACGCACAGATCAACATCTTCTGCAAGAAGGCGGCCGCGATGCCGTACGGCACGCACACGATCTTCATCGGCGAAGCCGAGACCGTGAACGTCCGCGATCCGATCGAGCCCCTGATTTACCAGGACGCCACTTATTGCTTTTCGGTGCCCCACGACAGCCAGGCTGCGTGATCTGCCAAGGCGCGCCGCCTTCCAGCCCATCGAAGATACGGAGCTAACCAATGGTATCAGTCGCCCAGTTGAAGGATATACCTGCGCCGCCGGCCCCTCGTCCCGACCTTGCCGAGTTGCGGAGCCGCGTGGCGCAGATCGCGCCGCAGATCAAGGCGCGCGCCCACACCACGGAAAAGGCCGGGCGCGTGCCGGAAGAGAACATCACGGCGCTGCGCAACATCGGCTATTTCGATATCGTCAAGCCGGCAATGTTCGGCGGCTACGAGCACGAGTTCGACGTGCTGGTCGAACTGAACATTGAGCTCGCGAAAAGCTGCGCCTCGACGGCGTGGGTCGGCGGCCTGCTCGCAGCCCATCAATGGCTGATCGCGGGATTTCCGGAAATCGCCCAGCGCGACGTCTGGGATGATAATGCCGATGCACTCGCGTGTGGTTCCTACGCGCCGGCCGCCAAGGCGATCGAGGTCGTGGGCGGCTATCGCCTCACCGGGCGCTGGTCGTTTGCGAGCGGCTGCGACAACGCGCAATGGTCGTTGTGCGCAGCGCTCTTGCCGTCGAAGACGGAAGCCGGCCAGTTTGCGCCGGCCTTCCTGCTGGTTCCGGCCTCCGACTACGTCATTGACGACACCTGGAATGTCGTCGGCCTCAGCGGCACCGGCAGCAAGACGCTGGTCCTGAATGACGTATTCGTGCCGGCGCACCGCCTGCTGTCGTTCGCCGACACCACGTCCGGCAAGACGCCGGGCGCCGCGCTGTATGCCGCCAACCCCACCTTCTCGATTCCGATGCTCTCGAACATTCCTTCCTGCCTGGCGTCCACCGCAGTCGGCGCCGCCGCCGGCGCGCTGGAGGACTATCTTGCCGTTACCTCGAGGCGAATTACGCGCGGCGCGGTGGCCGGCCACAACAACCGCATGGCGGATTTCCCGACCATCCAGTTACGTGTTGCGGAAGCGACCGCTTCCGTCGATGCGGCGCGCGAAGTACTGTTGCGCGATCTCAGGGACCGTGCGGCGACGATCCGCGACGGCAGGCCCGTCTCGATCGAGGACCGCATCGTCAGCCGCCGTGGCCAGGCGTTTTCGGTTGCGCTGGCCATCCGCGCCAGTGAAGCGCTGAACGCCTCGACCGGCGGGCTCGGCCTCGATCTTTCCAATCCGGTGCAGCGCGCCTGGCGCGATGCCAATGCCGTCGGCCGCCACATCAGCATGAACTGGGACGCCGTCGGCACCATGTACGGCCAGCTCGCACTCGGGCTGACGCCCCAAGGTCAATACTAAGGGACAGTACTAACCAACATCAGACATCAGCGAGGACGACATGCAGGGCAAGATCGCATTAGAGGAACATTTCGCCATCCCGGACACGCTGATGGACTCAGCGGGCTTCGTTCCGGACTCCTATTGGCCGGAGTTGAAGAACCGCCTGCTTGATATCCAGGACAAGCGGCTGGCGCAGATGGACCGCCACGGCGTCGAGATGATGATCCTGTCGCTGAACGCGCCGGCGGTTCAGGCAATTCCCGACGTCGCCCGTGCCAACGAGATTGCGATCCGCGCCAACGATTTCCTCGCCGAACAGGTGGCAAAACGGCCGTCGCGATTCCAGGCCTTTGCCGCACTGCCGATGCAGGACCCCGATCTCGCGATCGCCGAACTCGAGCGCTGCATCAAGACGCTCGGCTTCCGTGGCGCGCTGGTCAACGGCTTCTCGCAAATCGGCGACGGCAAGCGGCCGGTCTACTATGACCTGCCGCAATACTGGCCGTTCTGGGCGGCGGTGGAGCAGACCGGCCTGCCCTTCTATCTGCATCCGCGCAATCCGCTGCCGGAAGACTGCGCGATCTATGAAGGGCATCCCTGGTTGATGGGCCCGACTTGGGCCTTTGGGCAGGAGACCGCGGTTCATGCGTTGCGGCTGATGGGATCGGGGCTGTTCGATGCCTATCCAAAACTGAAGATCATCCTCGGCCATATGGGCGAAGGCCTGCCCTACAGCATGTGGCGCGTCGATCATCGCAACGGCTGGGTCAAGGCGCCGCCGAAACACAAGGCAAAGAGGAAGATCTGCGACTACTTCAATGCCAACTTTTTCCTGACCACGTCGGGTAATTTCCGCACACAAACGCTGATCGATTCCATTCTCGAGATCGGAGCCGATCGCATCCTGTTCTCGGTCGACTGGCCGTTCGAGAACGTGGACCACGCCTCCGACTGGTTCAACAGCGCCAGCATCAGCGAGAACGATCGCCTGAAGATCGGACGGCGCAACGCCATCGACCTGTTCAAGCTCGATCTCGGCGAGCATGCCGTCGCCGAGCACGGCATTCATCAAGCCGCGGAATAGGCGGCCTCAAACGACATAATCATCATCTGGGAGGGATACGGCCATGGCCGCGCAGGCAATCGATCTTCACGAAGAACTCGCCGAAGCAAAGGTAGGAAAATTTCACTGGCGCCTCGGCGCCATCATGGGACTGCTAACGCTGTTTGACGGATATGACACGTTCAACCCGGCTTACGTCATTCACTACGTCGCCAAGCCCTGGGGCCTGCAGGCTGGCCAGGCGGGACTATTGATTTCCAGCGGCCTGGTTGGATTCCTCCTCGGGGCCGCCATCCACGGCATCATTGCCGACCGACTCGGCCGCCGCGGCACCCTGCTCGGCGGCCTGTGGATCACCAGTATCTTTACGCTGCTCACCGCGACCTCGGCGGACTCGTTCCTCTCCTTCTGCATCCTGCGGCTCCTGACCGGCATCGGCCTCGGCGTGCTGCTGCCGCTCGCGACCACCTACATCAACGAGCTGGCGCCGCGGCGCGTGGCGAACACGTTTGCGCTGTGGGGCGTCGCGCTTGGCTGGGCGCTCGGCGGCACCCTCGCCGGTGTCGCTGGCGTATTCGCGACGCCGCTATTCGGCTGGACGTCGCTGTACTGGATCGGCTCGCTGTCGTTCCTGCTGCTTCCCTTCATGCACATGATGCTGCCGGAATCGCCAAAGTTTCTTGCACTTCAGGGCCGCATCGATGAAATCCGCGACATGCTGACAAAGCTCCGGCCGGAGCGCGCCAGCGTTTACGCGTCAGCCGAAATTGCCGTCGGGCAGACCGAGAAGCCGGTCAATTCGGTGGCGGCTCTGCTGCAGTCCAAATATCGCCGGACTACGTTCGCGATCTGGGCATCGGCCTTCCTCAGCCTGTTCTGCATCTTCGGCCTGTCAGGGTGGATTCCGACCGTGATGATGCAGCGTGGAGAAACCTTTGCTGCAAGCTTCGGCTTCGGCGCGCTGATGCAGATCATGTCGTTCGTCGGCGCTCTCGTGCTTGGGCATCTCGTCGACAAGTCCGGCAGCAGCCGTGGGCTGATCGCGACCTGGTGGGCGATTGGCGGCCTCGCCGTGCTCTCGCTCGTGGTGATGAACGACCACATCGTCAACATCACATCGGTCGCCGCCGCCGGCTTCTTCATCATCGGCGCGCAGTTCGTGCTGAACAATTTCACCGCAGCTTCCTATGAGACCGGCGTGCGCGCCACCGCGGTCGGAATGGAGCTCGGGGTCGCCCGCGTCGGCGCCATTCTCGGACCGTTCGTCGCCGGCGCGCTGCAGCAATATTACCAGAGCCCGACGCCGATGTTCCTGTCGATCGGCGTCTCCGCGATCGCCGCCGGGATGATTATCTTGCTGGCCCGCCGGCCCGTGAGCGCACCATCTGGTAGCCTTGAAGAGGCTGCCGGCTTGCGCAAGGTTGCACAGCCCGCCTCTTGAGCCGGAAGACCGGCTCCGGGGCGGCCTGATCCTGGAGCCGGCCCTTTCGTCCGCAAGGAGCAACCATGCAAGACTTCACCTACCAGAGCGCGCCGATGCGGGTGGTGTTCGGCACCGGCACGCTGCGTCAGTTGCCCGATGAATTGTCCCGCCTCGGCGTTACCCGCGCCCTCGTGCTGGCGACCCCGCGGCAGAAGGATCTCGTCGCCGGCATCCGGGAGATGATCGGCGAACGCTTCGCCGGCGTCTTCACCGGAGCGGTCATGCATACGCCCGTCGAGGTGACGGAACGGGCTATGGAAGTGATGCGCGAGATTCAGGCCGATGGCGTCGTCGCGATCGGCGGCGGTTCGACAACCGGCCTCGGCAAGGCGATCGCTTTGCGCACCGATCTGCCGCAGATCGTGCTGCCGACCAGTTACGCCGGCTCGGAGATGACGCCGGTGGTCGGCCAGACCAGCGGCGGGATCAAGACCACGCAATCGAGCCCGAAAATTCTCCCCGAGATCGTGATCTATGACGTCGACCTCACCATGACGATGCCGGCAAAACTATCGGCGACATCGGGCGTCAACGCCATCGCGCACGCGGTCGAGGCGCTCTACGCGCGGGACCGCAACCCCATCATATCGCTGATGGCGCAGGAAGGCATCGGCACGCTGGCGCGGGCGCTGCCGAAAATCTGCGCTGAGCCAAGCAACAAGACGGCGCGCACCGACGCGCTCTATGGCGCCTGGCTCTGCGGCGTCTGTCTCGGCGCGGTCGGCATGGCGCTGCACCACAAGCTCTGCCATACGCTGGGCGGGCTGTTCAATCTGCCGCATGCCGAGACCCACACCGTCATTCTCCCGCACGCCCTCGCCTACAATGAGCCTGCCGCACCTGAGGCGATGACACGCATCGCCACAGCGCTTGGCGTGAGCGACCCGGCGCTCGGCCTCCACGATCTGGCGCGAAAGCTTGCCGCGCCGCTGTCGCTGCGCGAGATCGGCATGCCCGAGAGCGGCATCGATCAGGCCGCCGACCTCGCCGCGCAGAATCCGTACTGGAATCCGCGCCCGATCGAGCGAGAGGCGATCCGCGAATTGATCTCGCGCGCCTGGCGCGGAGACGCTCCGCAAACCGCCCAATGATCCATCTGAGCTACGATTTCAGCCTGAAGGCGGATTCCGAAACGCGCCGCGCCGCCGAGCGCGCCGCCTAAGCTTTACGCCGCGACCGGCTCCGCCGCGCGCTCCTCGACCAGTGCGATCGCATCGCGCAGCACGTCGACGCCGGCGCCCGGCCTGACGCCCTTCTCCGCGAGATGGCGGCGAAAGGCGCGCGCGCCGGGCACGCCGTGAAACGCGCCGACAAAGTGCCGCGCCATCGCATGCAGCTTTGTGCCTTGCGCCAACTGGCCCTCGATGTAAGGCAACATCGCTTCGAAGACGTCCTTCATCGTCGCGTGAGGTGCCACCTCGCCGAACAATTCCGGATCAACATCGAGTAGGCGCCACGGCTCCTGATAGGCCGCCCGCCCCAGCATCACGCCGTCGACATGGTCGAGGTGCCGCTTCGCCTCGGCAATACTGCCGATGCCGCCATTGATGATAATGGGCACATCCGGCAGCACGGTCTTCAGCCGGTAAACCCTGTCGTAATCGAGCGGCGGGATGTCGCGGTTTTCCTTCGGCGACAATCCGTTGAGCCAAGCCTTCCGGGCATGCACGATCAGCGCGTCGGCACCGGCCGCGACCACGCTGCGCGCCAGCACGTCGAGCGCCAGTTCGGGGTCCTGGTCGTCGATGCCGATCCGGCATTTGACTGTAACCGGAATCTTGACCGCGCGCTTCATCGCAGCGACGCCCTCGGCGACCAGCGCCGGCTCCGCCATCAGGCAGGCGCCGAAGCGGCCATCCTTCACGCGGTCGGATGGACAGCCGACATTGAGATTGATTTCGTCGTAGCCAAAATCCTCGCCGATGCTCGCAGCGGTCGCGAGATCATCCGGAACGGAACCGCCGAGCTGCAGCGCCACCGGATGCTCGCTTGGATCGAAGCCGAGCAGCCGTCTCCGGTCGCCATGAATAATGGCGCCGGTAGTCAGCATCTCCGTATAAAGCCGCGCACGCCGGCTCATCAGACGGTGGAACACGCGGCACTGCCGGTCGGTCCAATCCATCATGGGGGCAATGCAAAATCGATGCGTTAACATGTTGATGTTATTTCGCTTTATCGCCTCATCTGGAATAGCTGATTTTTGGGCCGACACAAATTAAAAGCTGACTATTGTGGCATTTTCCTTTCGTTTCAAGTGCTTGGGTCGATCGCCCGTTCGTCCTTCGATGATGCCGCACCTCGCCCGGTACAGCATTGCAGTACCGGAGGACCGCGTGCAGTACCGCGCTAGTTTGTACCCTCCTGATCAATCCCATCTACTTCGGCCACAAAGTAGCGTGCCGCTCTCCCCAGGCCCAGCGCTTCAGGACCGCGGTCGTAGTTTTGGCGATGGTAGAGTAAGAGAACTTGCGCGCTGCGGTCGCTATGACAACCGAGGTCGAGCAAATCGGCGTGTCAGCATATCCACCGGCCTGGCCGTCGCGCTTGGGGGATCTACGGAGCTAACCCCGCCCCAATCAAGCGTTGCTCGATTGATAACCGCACGACGCTCGGTTTCGTCTCAGTGTCGGGGGACCTTAGCGCAGGGTGTGCCGCTGAACGGTGAAGTTGTCCTTCACGACGAACTTCTGAGGTCGGGCAGCCCCTGACGCGTGGGACGTCAGATCGCGTCGTCGACGATCAAATGTGGCTTGCCCTGCGAGCAGGATTCGACGCGTGCCCTAATGCGAAAGGTTGCGGCAAGGTTTTCCGGCGTCAGGACGCTAGCCGCCGTGCCGAAATCGTGCAACGTTCCATCACAGAGGAGAGCGACCTTGTCGGCGAATTTCAGTGCCAGGTCGAGATGGTGCAGCGCGATCAGCACGAGCATACCGTCATCATGCGCAAGGCTGCGCACCTGCCGCATCGCCTCCAACTGGCGGCGAAAACGCTATACTGACCCATCCGAGCCGTGCGACGGACGCGGTCACAGCAGCACGCCAAATCCTGCTTGCTCTCCCTCAATCGGCTCGCCCATTGTGATTGTAGGCTCGGCGCAATGTCGATCTCGCGTCTCCTCATCATCTTCGGCTTGTCGCTCGTTGTGCTTGGGCTGCTATGGCCCGTGATCAACAAGATCGGCTTAGGCCGGTTGCCCGGCGACATCGTCATCGAGCGCGACAACCTCCGCGTTTATATCCCGCTCGCAACATCGCTGCTGGTCAGCGTGATCCTTTCCCTGATCCTTTGGCTCGCTAACCGTTAGCCGTCGGCGCCTCTTGCTCAGGGTGGACGACGCTCGGGAGCGTTCGCGGCCGGCCTGCCGGCAGCATCATCGTCTGCGCCGTGAGCAGCCACGGCATCCACATAAATCGCGTGGCCTGCGCCCAAAACGTGAAAGGGTTGGCCGCCTCGAACGAGGACCCGAGCGCTTCGAACGATGGCGTTGCCCGGAGGTTGATTGATATCTGCTCCCAATCACCAGTCGGCGATTGCCGGTGAATGATGTCGATGTCGAGGCCGGCCAAACGAGCGCTTGCTCTCGTGGCATCGATATCGCTGCCTCGACTGTACGTTCGCTCAGGCATCGGCCTTTACCATCTTCGTGCACCGATTCCGTCCGCTTGGCACTTGCCGCCGCGGCCGGCTTATTGATTATCGCTCATTATTTTCGGCAATGAAAGCTCGGAAGGTTGCTGCCACGAACCATGGCTGCACCTTGCGGGACGATGGAACCCCGCCTCCTTGAGGCGCGCGAGGAGCTACATCTGGATCGGTTGAAAGCCGGTTAGCCTAGTCGCTTCCGCGGTGGGCTACGATCGCTGGAATCCGCAGTCGAGCCTTCACCATGCCACGCGCCTTGCGTATCTTGCCGCCTTCATGTTTGCAAGTTACCGGAAGTCCCCGAAAAGGCTCGTTGGTTAAATCAGCATCACTGGATTTTCGTTCGCAGACCGGTGCGCTCGTGGCGGATACATTGCGGCCGGGCGGGCGCGTTCAGCGCGTTCTTCACCATCTGACCAAGCGCCAGGAAATCGACCTTGCGTGGAGACGTCCGGCGCCACGCCAGCCCGATACTGCGGCCGGGTTGCGGTTCGACAAAACGGAGGAGCTTCACTCGGTCGTCCCGCAACTCGGCATCGGCCGCGACTTCCGGAACTAGCGTGGCGCCGTATCCGCTTGCCACCATTTGCATGACCGTTGCAAGGCTCGTTGCACTGAGGCTCGAGGCCACGGTCCAACGCCCCTTGGCACAATAATCGAGCGCCTGATCCCGCAGACAATGGCCTTCTTCCAGCAGAATGAGCTTACGCTTCTTCACCTCGCCGGGCGTCACGCGCGCCGTTTCCGGAAGAGGGTCGTCGGCGGGTACAGCAAAGAGGAAGCGGTCTCTCATGAGATGGAAAACTTCAACCGCGGCCGCCTTGAGCGGCAACGCCAACAACAATACTTCGAGAGCGCCACGCTCGAGATCAGCGAGCAGCACCTTAGTTTGTGCTTCCACCAAATCAAGGCGCAGGTCGGGATACCCGAGCTCCAGTTGCGGCAGCAACCGCGGCAATATATACGGCGCCAGCGTGGGGATGACACCAAGACGCAACGTTCCGCTCAGCACCTTGGCTCTGTGTTGAGCCAGGTCTGTCAGATCGCGCACCGCACCAAGGATCACTCCGGCGCGTTGCGCAATCTCGATGCCAAGTTCGGTGAACATCGGCGCGCCCGGGCGCCGCTCGATCAACTCTATGCCGAGAAGCCCTTCCAGTTCGTGGATCTGCATTGAAAGAGCGGGCTGGCTGACACAACACTCCGCCGCGGCTCGTCCGAAATGCTGATGACGGGCAAGCGCATCAAGATAACATAGCTGCCGGGTCGTGATCACCCCGATAAGATATTCTTAATGCCGCGGCAAAGCAATTTGATTGGCTTTTTGGCTGCTAGCTTAAAACATTAGACTGCCTGAAATCGTGTGGGTTGAAATCAACAGCGCAAGCGCGCCGCACGTGCACGCTCCGAGGGTCGTTGTTGTACCGACAAGCAAAGGGAGGACCGCAAATTCGGACTTATACGCCCGCGAGGTCACCTGATCAAATCGGGAACCATCCATGGTAGGCAAGCAGATCGCATTTTCCGGCAGGGCGCGTGAAAGCATGCTGCGCGGTGTCGACATTCTCGCCAACGCGGTGCAGGTGACGCTCGGGCCCAAGGGCCGCAACGTGGTAATGGAAAAGTCGTTTGGCGCACCCCGCATTACAAAGGACGGTGTGACGGTCGCCGGAGATATCGAGCTCGAGAACAAATTCGAGAACATGGGGGCGCGCCTCGTGCGCGAGGTCGCGAGCAAGACCTCCTATGTCGCCGGTGACGGCACGACCACTGCAATCGTGCTGGCGGCTTCCCTCGTTCGCGAAGGCACCAAGGCAGTCGCCGCCGGCATGAATCCGATGGACCTGAAGCGCGGCATCGAACTTGCGGCCGAGGCTGTCGTCGAGGATATCAAGAGGAACTCGAAGAAGATCACTTCCAACGATGAAATCGCGCAGGTCGGCACCATCTCCGCCAATGGCGATGCCGAAATCGGCAAGTTGCTCGCCGAGGCCGTGAAGAAGGTCGGCAACGAGGGCGTGATTACGGTCGATGAGGCGAAGTCGCTCGGAACCGAGCTCGACGTGGTCGAGGGCATGCAGTTCGATCGCGGCTATGTCTCGCCCTACTTCATCACCAATTCCGACAAGATGCGAGTGGAGATGGAGAATCCCTACGTCCTTGTGTATGAGAAGAAGCTTTCAGACTTGCGTGAACTGCTGCCACTGCTGGAAGCCCTGGCGCAGACGGGCAAGCCGCTGCTTGTTATCGCCGAAGAAGTCGAAGGAGAAGCACTCGCCACCCTCGTGGTCAACAAGCTGCGCGGCAGCCTCAAGGTCGCGGCGGTGAAAGCGCCCGGCTTTGGCGATCGCCGCAAGGCGATGCTGCAAGACGTCGCCATCCTTACCGGTGGTACTGCCATCTTGGAAGATCTCGGCATGAAGCTTGAGAACGCCACGCTCGACATGCTCGGCCGCGCCAGAAAGGTAATGGTCGACAAGGAGAGCACCACGATCGTCGGCGGCGCCGGCAAGAAGGCGGACATCGAGGCCCGCATCAACCAGATCAAGCAGCACATCGCGGAGACGACCTCCGACTATGACCGCGAGAAGCTGGAGGAGCGGCTCGCCAAGCTCGCCGGCGGCGTGGCGGTGATCCATGTCGGAGGGGCCACAGAGATCGATGCGAGGGAGCGCAAGGACCGCGTCGACGACGCGATGCATGCGACGCGCGCCGCGGTTGAGGAAGGTATTTTGCCGGGCGGCGGCGTCGCGCTGCTGCGCGCCGCCACGGTGCTCGACCGGGTGAAGCCAGCGAACGAGGACCAGAAGCACGGCGTTGAGATCGTCAGGAAGGCAATCAGCTGGCCGGCGCGCCAGATAGCACTGAACGCCGGCGACGACGGATCGGTGGTGATCGGCAATATCCTGGAGAAGGAGCAGTACAACTGGGGTTATGATGCCCAGACCTGCGAGTACGGCGATCTGGTCTCCAAGGGCATCATCGATCCAACAAAGGTGGTGCGCACCGCGCTGCAGGACGCGGTCTCGGTCGCCGGCCTGCTCATCACCACTGAGGCCATGGTTGCCGAGCTACCGACGCCGCCGCCTCCACCTTTACCGGGCCATGACCACGACCACCGTCTCGGCGACATGGAGTTCTGATCTATCGCGAGGCGCACACGGCCGCCTGCAGCGCGCCTCTTCGGTTGTGACCGTCAATAGGATTAATGTCGAGCTGCGCCAATGGTCGCCGGGCCCCCGCGAGGAGCAGTCGTCTTGTGCGAGCATCCATGGTAGAATTTCGACGCACAAAGATATCGAGAACGTCGAGCGCTCGCTTCGAGAGTTCCGCCTGCCGATAGGAGGGATCTCGCGTTGGAGAAGACGAGGCTAACTGGCGTTACGCGCCGAACCGTCTTGACCGCCGCCGTTGCGGGGAGCGCCGGATTTGCGAGCGCCGCTCTCGCCTCGACACAGCCGCCCAGCGATGACGCGGTGGATATCGTTAAGCGACTGACTGGAAAAACCCCGACCGCGTCGGATCGTCTGCATCTGGTGATGCCGCGGACCTTTCCGAATGGATACACGGTGCCGCTTACGCTCGCGATCGATAGTCCCATGACGGAAGCCGATCACGTCAGGCACGTTTCTGTGCTGGCGCCACGAAACCCGCTAATTGAGGTCGCCACCTTTCATTTCCTCCCGCAACGCAGCGAGCCCCGCGTATCGACGCGCATTCGCCTTGCCGAACCGCAACATGTTCTGGCCGTTGCGGAGATGAACGACGGTACATTGCTGATGACCGAAAGCTGGGTCGAGGTCGCAACCAACGGATGCAAGTGACGGAAGGAGGTGCGGAATGTTCACTCCGGCACCCCGTGTGCAAGTGCCAAGAACCGCCGCGACCGGTGAAGTGTTTCCGGTCAAGACTCTGATCAGCCATCAGATGGAGACCGGGCTGCGGCACGATGACCGCGGCAACGCCATCCCGCGCAAGATCATCAACAAGTTTACCTGTCGCCACAATGGCGTCGTCGTATTCAGCGTCGATCTCCACGAAGCCATGGCGGCGAATCCTTTTATCGAATTCTACTTGCGCGCGACGGAGAGCGGCCGGCTCGAGTTCATTTGGGAAGAGGATGGCACCGGCCTTTACGTGTTGGAGCAACAGCTCACTGTCGCCTAATGTCGGAGTCAAGTTGCTATGCCCCTTCGCGCCATGAGCAAGGGGATCGGCGATCGCAAATACCGGGATGGAGCCGGTCTCAGCATGCGCAAAATCATCGCCGCTTCGATTGCTGCAGGTTCGTTCACTATTCTCGCCGATCGCAGCTATGCAGCGGACCGCGATGCTGGAGCCCAACTCGCCGCGATGTGCGCGTCCTGCCATCGTCTGGATGTCGGCAATGGTGGAATTCCGACGATCCTCGGCATGAGTCCGGAGATGCTCACCCGCGCGATGCTTGCGTACAGATCGCGTGAGCGCCCGAGCCATATCATGCGCGCCATCGCCCTGTCGCTCAGTGATGAAGAAATCGCGACGGTGGCGCGCTATCTTGCCGCGCTGAACAGGCAGGTTAGGCCATGAAGTCCCGGACGCGTCGAGAGTTCGGCTGCTTGACGGGAGCAATGGTCCTCGCAGGGCTCGCTCCTCGATTAGCTGCAGGTGAGGCCAAGGCGAAGGTTGTCGTCGTCGGTGGCGGCATCGGCGGTGCCACGGCCGCCAAGTACTTGGCCGCCAGCACGCGAACGATCGAGATCACGCTAGTTGAGCCAAAGCTGAACTATACGACCTGCTTTTTCAGCAACCTTTATCTCGCCGGGCTATGCTCGCTCGAGTCGCTTACGCATGGCTATAAGACGCTGGCGCAACGATATGGCATCAATGTTATTCATGACTCCGTGGCAGCGGTTGATCCGGTCGCAAAAACCGTCGGGCTCAAGAGTGGTCCAAAGTTACCTTACGACCGCGTCGTCGTTGCCCCTGGCATCGCTTTCAACTACGAGGCCCTCGCAGGGTATGACGAGGCAGCAACTCAGATCATCCCGCACGCCTGGAACGCAGGCCCACAGACGCAGCTTCTGAGACGGCAACTCGAAAGCATGGAGGACGGCGGCGTCTTCGTGCTCGTTGCGCCCCCTAACCCGTTTCGCTGCCCGCCAGCCCCATACGAACGTGCCTCTCTGGTTGCTTATTATTTCAAACAACATAAACCGCGCTCGAGGATCCTGATCCTCGATGCGAAAGATAGCTTCAATTCACAGGATCTATTTCTGGATGCCTGGGAGCGACACTATCGGGGTATGATCGAATGGTTGCCTGCCCAATTCACCGGTGGAATAAAGGCCATCGACGTGAAGGGGCGATCCGTCAAGACTGCGAGCGAGACATTCAAGGCCGCGGTCGCAAATGTCATACCCCCGCAGATTGCCGGCCAGTTCGCGCAGCAAAACGGGCTCGTAGATCAATCTGGCTGGTGCCCAGTCGATCCCATAACGTTCGAATCGAAGCTGCAGCCCGGAATCCACGTCGTGGGCGATGCGACCAGTGCCGGGGACATGCCGAAATCGGCGTTCGTTGCGAATAGCCAGGCCAAGGCTTGCGCGTTTGCCATAGCCGCGGCGCTGACCGGGTCCGAGCGCCAATCGCCTCATTTGTTCAACACTTGCTATACTTTTCTTAGTCCCGACGATGCGGTGAGCAATGCTGTCAGCTTCAAGCCCGTGGCCGGAACGATCAAGATCATCGACAACTTCGTCAGCCAGGTGCAGGAAAGCGTCGAAACCCGCCACCAGGCCGCACGCGAGGCGCAAAGCTGGTACGCTGCCTTTACGCGCGACACGTTCCGCTAGCGCTCGCCGCAACTGTGCAGAAATCGGCTGCACTATACAGGCGGGTCAACCCGCGTGGAGAACTTCACTACTGACCGGAACGGCCGTGCTGCGAGGTGCAGGAGCGCTCTCCGCCGCGGCGCATGGAACTGGTTCGGGCAGCCGCTCCAACCGCAGCGAATTCAGCACGACGACAATGCTTGAGCCGGCCATCACTGCCGCTGCCCACACCGGCAGCAGTAATCCGGCCATCGCCAGCCCCACGGCGATGAGATTATAACCGAACGCCCACGCCAGGTTGGTGAGGATGGTCGCGCGAACGGCGCGAGCGACGTCAATCACCCACGGAAGCATCCATAGCCCTCCCGGAGGGAGCACGACCGCGGCAGCCTCGCGGGCGAGGTCAGTCGCCGAACCAACCGCAATCCCCACGTCGGCGCCGGCCAACACCGGCGCGTCATTAAGGCCATCACCGACCATCGCGGCCATGCCACGGTTCCGCCGTCGCCGTTCCAGCGCCGCGCGCTTGGCCACAGGCAAAAGGCCTGCCTCAATGTCGTCGCTCGCGATCCCGACTGCTGCGGCAATTCGCTGCGCGGCCGCCGGAAGGTCGCCAGTCAACAGTATCGCGCGCACTTTGCGGCAACGCAAAGCTTCGACCGTCGCGCGCGCCTCTGGGAGCGGCGTATCGTCAAGCGACAGCACGGCACGCACCCGCTCGCCCCAGCCGACATAGATCACTGAGTGGCCGGTCGCTTCGCGCAATCGCCCGCGCTCGGCCAGATCGGACGCCAGCCACCAATTCAACTCGCGCATCAAGATCGCGCTGCCGGCCACCACGGTCTGCCCGTCCGAGTTGCCGCGGATGCCGCGCCCCGGCACGACCCGAACGTCGCGGCTGGCTACTTGCTCGAGTCCACGCGCCTCGGCCGCTGCAACGACGGCGCGGGCCAAGCCGTGCTCGGAATGGCGTTCCAGTCCCGCGGCATGCGCGAGCACTACGTCGGCGCTGGTGCCGTCGGTATCAATGGCGACAACGCGGGTCTCGCCTGAGGTAAGCGTGCCGGTCTTGTCGAAGGCGATCAATTGCATGCGCGCGAGCGCCTCGAGCGCGGCAGGGTCGCGCACGAGGCAGCCGCGCCGCGCCAGTCGTCCGATGCCCAGGGACGTGGCCATTGGCGCCGCAAGCCCCACCGCGCACGGACAGGCCACCACCAGTACCGCGAGGCCGATCAAGAAGGCGCGGTCAAACGCCAGGCGCTGTGCCCAGTACACCGACGCTCCAACCCCCAGCATGAGAATGATCGGTACGAATACGGCGACGATGCTGTCGGCAAGGCGCTGGCTTGGGCTGCGGCAGGTGAGCGCATCGCGCACCGATCGACAGATCTGCGCCCAGCGGGTCGCATTTGCCGCGCCGCTGCTTTCGATGAGGAGCGGGCCGTCAAGATTGAGACTACCGGCGATCACTTGCGATCCGACGTCCTTGGTGATCTGCCGGCTTTCGCCTGTGATCAGGGCCTCGTCGGTGTGCGATTCGCCCTCTTTGACCACGCCATCAACGGGGATGCGCTCCCCCGGCCGAATCCGCACCAACGTACCGGCGCCGACCTCGCGCACCGGCCGGCGATACTCTCCGTCGCCATCAACGACGGTTGCCCACTCGCTCTCCGCCGCCATTAGCGGCTGCAGGTCACGCGCCGCCCGTGCGCGCGCGACGGCATCGAGATAGTAGCCCACGGTGAACAGCATCAGCACCATGGTGGCTGTATCGAAGTAAACCTGCGGGCTGCCCTCGATGGTGGCAAAAGCGGAATAAAGGTAGGCGGCGCCGACGCCGAGCACGATGAGTGCCGAGGATGTCAGGCGCCCCTCCATGCCGTGGAGCCACGCCTCGCGGAGAAACGGTCCGCCGAGAATGATCATCGCGGGTGTTGCGAACAGCCAGAGCAGAAGATGAATCCAGGGAAGCATCTCGGCATCCGCGCCGCTGAAGGCGTCGCTGTACAGGAGCAGGCTGAACAGCATGATGTTCATGGAGAGAAAGCCGCCGACACCGAGCCGAATCAGCAGCCAGGCGGCCTCCCATTCCTCGGTTTTGCCGTGCTTGACCTGGTAGGCGATACGGCAGCCGTAGCAGCAGAATGCGCAAGCCTCACCGTTCACCGTGAGTCGCATCGCCCGCCGCCCGATGGGTAACAGGCAGTGGCTGCACAGCGCATGGTCCTGGGCCGTCATGCTGGTTCTGTCCAGCCATGCGCGAAGTGCACGGCGAAAGGGAGGACGCCGCGGCCGAGGGTGACGAGACCGAGCAGCAAAATGCAGCTGCCGGCCAGCAAGACGCCACGCTGCCGCCATGCCGGCGCCAGTGCCTGGCCGACGCCTCCCGTCAGCAGCAGCGCGGGGAAGGTCCCGAGCCCGAACGCGGCCATGGTAAGAAAGCCGTGCAATGCTCCGGCCGTGCTCGCCGCCTGGGCGGCAAAGGCGTAAACCAGCGGGCAAGGCAGGAAGCCGTTGAATACGCCAAACGCAAGCGGGGCGGCGCGCCCCGGCGCCGTCAACAGACTGCGTAGGGATGCCGCGAGGGTACCCGGACCCGAGTTGGTCGTGATGCGATGCAGGCGCGGCAGCAGGCCAAAGAACTGCAGCGCCATGGCGATCATCAGCAACCCGGCGAGGATCGCGAGAATCCGCTGACCGGTGTCAAGCGGACCGCTCAGCAGCGGGACCGTCGTTCCCTGCGGCGTGCATATGACCTGGCCGAGGGCGCCCGCAAGTCCGCCGAGAAAGCAGTAGGTTGTCAAACGACCTGTATTGTAGAGCAAATGGCGCAGAACTGTCGCGCCGCCTCCCTTCGGATCGCGGCCCAGCGCGCAAGCGAACCCGCCGCACATACCGATGCAGTGAAAACTGCCGGCGAACCCCGCGAAGAAGATTATCAGATAGGCGCTCATCGGCAGATTGCCCTGCCCGTCCAACGCTTGTGCAGCGACGGCACCGCTTCGCCGCCGCTACCCACGCACGAGATAGGCGACCCAAACGAAGAAGGCGACGGTGGCTATCGCGAAGCCGACTAACGCGATGATCTGGATCGCACTCGCATCGGCGAGCGAAAAAACCGGATTCTCGATCATGCGCGCCCTCCTGGTCAGCCGAAATAGACACGGACTACGTTTATGGCTAACTCGATGAACAGGAACAGCAGATTCAAGGCCACGAGGGCGAGAATGATCCTGGCTACCAGCACCTTCTGCTCCTTCAGAACCGGCAATTCCTGCTCCTTTATTTCGAATCGGAATCAGTCAGTCATCAGCTTGCACGTGGGTCGGAATCGCTAGACACGTCCCGGTCCCAGCCCACCCCAATAGACGACGAGATAATACAGCGCCCAGATGAAGAGGACGGCATAGACAACCAGCAGCCACATGGGAATGTAGCCGTGGCGGGACTGAATAGTGCCGCCGGCATACTCCTCCATCTCCTCCCTATCGGCCGGTGAGCTGTTATTCGCCGTCGTGTTTGGCGTTCGCGTCGGATCCGTCATCGCCGATCTCCCTCTGCAGGAAACGTATAGATGCATCGTTGGCGCCGCTGAAGGCGCCCGAGAGCACGCCCCAAATGAAGACGCAAAGTGCACCGAGACTCATCATCAAAGCTGCAATGTAGGGGCCGACGATCTCGAAATAGATGGTCATCGCTCATTACTCCTTGGCGGCCCGTTGTTCGGCCGCACCGTTCCCGCTGCGACCGGCAAGGACGCTGGCGCGGCTCGCGGCACGGCCGCTTGGAACGTAAGCTTTGTCGGGCGTACCGGCCTCGAGCGCGGGATCGTTGAGCGCCCTGCGATCACTGGGGGCGATCGGCAGCGGTTCACCCGACAGCGGATCCTTGTAGGCCGACAGCGCAAGCACGTAGTAGGAGAGCGCCCAACGGTCCTCTTCCGACAGCGGATCCCGGTAGGATGGCATCGGTGTGCCGCTCAACCCGGTCGTCATGGTGCGGAAGATGTCCTCAACTGTAGGACCTGACTTGAATTGGCCAGCGGTAAGGTCCGCCGGAGGGCTCGGAAAGCCCAGATCGTCCTTCAGCCCGGGAGCCTTTTCGCCATCACCCTTCCCGGTCTGACCATGACACTCCCAACACTTTGCACTCTGCCACACATCCTTGGCGCGAGTGAGCATCTGCTCAGACGGAACAGGCGGCCGCCCGATGTACAGGGGCGCGCCTGGCGGTTCTTCCTTGAAATACGCATAGGGCTTTGCGGGGTCGGAACGGTCGACCGCCAGCTCAAACTTGATGTACTGAATGACGGCGAGGCGGTCGATTATATGCAGCTCGTGCCAGGCCGGCATCGCCGTGCCCCGAACGCCGCGTGTAATGGTGCGCAGAAGGTCGCCGTCGGTTGGCAACGGCTCCTTGGTCAGCCTGAACTTGAAAACCGCCGCAGCGAAGCTTCGCGGGCGCTGCTTGTACATAAAGGTTGCAGCTGGTCCATTGCCGTCACCGCTCTCCCCGTGGCAGCCGAGGCATCGCCGCTGATAGACCTCTTTGCCGTAGGCGATCCATTCGCTCGATCGCGGCACCGTAGCATCCGTAACGTCGAGCTTTTGCGGCTCAAACAGGTCCCGCCACTTGCCGCGATTCATGCCAAGTTTTTGAAGATAAGCGATGAGCCCCTGCAGCGCTTCTGTCTCGGCGGCGATGTTGACGGTGTCGCCGGTATATTCCTTGTTCGGTGTCCAAATAATCGGAGCTTTGCCGCGCGCCGCCATGGGCACAAACAGAAGTCCATCGGCGTTCGGCGTGAGCTTAACCTGCTCCTTGCTTTCGAATGCGAAGAGCTTCTCAGTAGCTGGCGTTCGTTCCAGGCTACGATTACCAGCTCCGTCATCGACGATCTTGACTCGTTCCGCGGACGTCTCGAACAGTCCCCGAAAAGGCGCCATATTCGAATCCGGCGAGAGCATTCGGGGATTCCAGAAATGCGCGAGATGCCATTCGTCGCTGAACTTGAGCCCGACCCGCGTCAGATCCGGCCCGATACGCCGGGTGCCCCATAGGTGCGGCACGTCGAAGGTGTATTCGCCTGCTTCGGAGACCGGACCCCAACGGCGCGTCTCGCCGGTCACCGGACGCACATATTGCGAATGGCAGTACCAACACCCCTCGCGCAGATACACTTGGCGACCGAGCTGCTGCAGCGGCGTATAATCAGTGGCATCGGTCACCATCCATTTGAGCTGGCCAAAGTCGGTGCGGACCACGGCGGTCACGTCGGTCGTCCGCGCCGTTGGCTCAATAAAGGGTAGGATGCCCTGGGTGACCACGGCGAGAAAGAAGAAGAAAACCCCGGCTACCAGAGCGACAAAGCGCGCACTCATTCAGCTGGCCCTCCGGCGGGAATCGGGGCTGCACCTGGGGCTGCGATGGGCTCTCTTTCCTCGGCCGGTCGACTGAGCGCGGTCATCATAAGATTGAAGACGAGCAGAGACATCCCGATGTCCATGGTGATGCCGCTGAGCGTACGCACCAGCCAATAGGCTTTCATCCGGACCACCGTGTCGAGCCACTCGGTGCCATTCATCCATTCGAAGCCTTGCTGCAGACCTCCAGCGGTCAGCACCAGACCCATGGTCGTAATACCGACGGTGATCAGCCAGAACGACCAGTTGCCAAGGGTCCATGACCAAAGCTCGCGTTTGAACGCGCGCGGCCACACGTAGATCAGACCGCCCATCGCCCAGACCACGAACGTGCCGAAAACCGTGAGGTGCGAGTGCGAGATGACGAAGTCGGTGAAATGGGTGGGCTGCTGGATCGAGCGCAACGCCTCGGTCGAGCCCTGGAAGCAACCCGCCAGATACATCAGCGAGCCCATGATCAGGAACTTCGCGGGGAGATTCTTCCCGAAACCGTCCCAACGCCCCTTCACTGTGCCGAAGAAGTTCACCAGCACCGTCCACACGGGAATGATCAGCAACATGGAGGTGATAATCGCGAGAGTCTCGGTCCAATCGGCGATCGGGCTATACAGATAATGGTGGATGCCAACGAAGGGATAGAACAGCGCGAGCGACCAGAAGCCCACCAGCGACAACTGGTGTGCATAGAGCGGATTGCGCACACTGACCGGCAGGAAATAATAGATGAGCACGTAGCCTGCCGGCGTGATCCACAGTCCGACAATGTAATGGATATAGAGACCGTGAAACGCAGCGCTGTTAATGCCTGGAATGGTGTATGGGAGGATAAAGCTGCCCAACAGGAGATTCATCGTCGTCCATACGAAGGCCCCAATGAGATACCAGAGCGCCACATAGAGCGGTGCCTCGAGACGTTGCGCGATGGTGAAAAGGAACTGTGCCGTCGTTGCCGCGATGACGATGAAGATGGGAATCTCGGCGAAGAGCGGGAGCTCGCCCGCCTCCAGACCATGGTTCTGCGCAAAAGGCAGCGAGATCAGCCCCGCCGCCAAGCTGATGTTATACAGCCATGCCAGCGGTACGCCCCATTGTGCCCATGGTACCCGCACGCCGCAGAGGCGCGGGACCAGATAGTGACATTCGCCGATGAAGAGGGCGGAAAAGGCGCCGAAGATGACGCCGTTGACATGAACCGGCCGCAGCCGGCCAAAGGTCAGCCCTAGATTACTGGTCCCGAGATAATCCGGATAGTTGAAGAGACCCGAGATCGCCACGCCGATCGAAGGCGTAACGAGGAGCCAGAACATGCCAAAATAAAGCCAGGTTCGGACCAGCCGCCAATCGACCAGATCATCCAAGTTGACGCCGCTGAACCTGCCGCGCAGTCTCTCTGCAGGAAACACCTCCGCCATGGAGCATTCCCCCTTGCTTGTCTGTTAATGTGCTCTCTCCTGTTCTCGGATAGACGCAGCTTCGACAGCAATGATCCGCGCTAGAAGCCTTCGCTTGCAGCATCGAAATCAGAACTTGCCCGGGTTCAACACCGTGCCGCTCTGCGACCAGTAGATGTACGCTTCCAAGGCCTTCATCGCTTCCGAGTCATCGGCGATCTTCTCTCCCTGGTTGGGCTTCTCGATGCACCAGTTGATCATATCGCGCAGCGTCGCGAACTTGGCCATCTGCGCCTGGAATTTCGGGAACGTGGCGGGGTGCGTATCGGCCGTCATGGGGTGGCACATAGCGCATGCCATTCCCGTTTTGGACAACACAACACCCATCGCCTCCTCGGTTGCTGCGTCACCGTGGAACAGCAGGTCGCCTTTGCGGACCTGCTCCATGAATACTTGCTGGTAGGAGTTCAGCAGTTGCGGCGTCACCGGATCCTTGTGTGCAACCGCAGGGCCGACCAGAACGGCCAGCGCTACCGCCGGGGCAGCGCGGAACAGCGTGAAACTCCATGTAATGGGCGCGGTCATGACCATTCCTCCTAGTATGGCCAGATATTGTCGGCGATCCGAGGCCGCAAAACTTCGGGAATGCTCTTCGCATAGTCATCTGGGGACTGCGCGAATACCTGCTTGCGCCACATGACGTATTCGGCTTCGACTTTGTCCTGGGCGCCGACGTCGATCTTGGCCCAACCTACGCCGTCAAAGTGATCACCGGGGTCGACCCGTATCATCGGCTTTGTAAGCTTCGGCACTCCCTCCGGCGCGTACGGCCACGGCCATGAGGTTGCCAGCATGCCGATCGAGCGCATGGTGCCGATTTCATTGTAGAGCACCTGATGCGTGTGACCGTGGATGTTGGTGACTTTGGTGTAGGGCTTGAGTACCTCGTTCACTTCGCGCCAGTCACGCACCCAGAAGTTCCACGGCGGATAGTACTCGTAGAGCGGATTGTGACTGAAGATGACGACCGGCCGGTTCGGATCCCATGTAGCAAGCGTCTTCTGCAGCCAGTCGAGCTGATCGCGACCGACGCCCGCCCACGCGCCAGCGACCGTGCCGTCGAGCGTGGCCATGTGACCCATGCGCTCCTCGGGACTCATCTTCTTCGCCGTCCAATAGTCCGGACCCCGACTGACGGTGTCGAGCCCCACGAAGCGCACACCCTTGTGGTCGAAGGTCCAGTTGGGCTGACCGAAAAGCTCGCCCCATTTCTTGCCCATGTCGAGGTACCAGTCGTGCTCGCCCGGGATGAAGACCTTGCGGATGTTGATTTCTTTCAGGATCTCCACGCCGAGTTCGAGTTCCTCGACCTTGCCAAGCTGGGCTAGGTCGCCGCCGAAGATCAGGAAGTCGGCCGGCGGACTCATGGCCTGTACCTCCTTGGCGGCGCGCACTGTCTTCTCGACGAAGCGCGTATTGAGGGACTTCGGATAGAGATGGGTGTCGGAAATCCAGGCAAACTTAAATGGCGCCTCGGCCGCATAAGCGACGTCGAGAGTGTTGAGCAGCGGCCACCAGGCGAAGGTCTCTGCTACGGTCGCCGCCCCGACCAGACATGATTTGTGAACAAAGGTGCGCCGGGTAATCCGCAGCGAGGGGTCGGGATGCACCCCGGGCTGTTGGAGCACCGCGGCCATTTCACGCCGATCGCGCTCAAGCTCGGACATGGGTTTCCTCCCTTGCGATGGGTCGTTACAAGACGTCACTCCTCTGCCGCACGGCGAATCTGACTCTTCGCGACCTCGCTACGTTCTTATTCCTTCGGCTCGATTGTCGCGTGTCGAGCCGCGGACGTCGTTACTTACCGGAGCCACCTTGCATCGAAGCGGCACCCTTCTTCAGTTCGATGTTTAGATCGCTTGGCTTCCCCGCCGCAACGGTCACCGTCTGCTCGTTCGGGCCGGTGAAGGGGTGGTACGCGAGCAGCTTGTAGTTTCCGGCCGGAACATCGGAGATGGTGAATTTGCCGTCGGCACCGGTGATGGCGTAGTAGGGATTGTCGGCGACATAGATAAACGCTTCCATCCAGCCATGTGCGTCACAATCGATGCGCACCTCGCCCGGCCGCGGCAACTCGACGGGAATTCGCTGACCCTGGTTGGGGAGCGCGAGGTTGAACACGGTGCGCTTGCCGTAATAGCCGTGTGTGTTGTGGAGCATCGGATCACTGTTGACGACGTCCAGGCCGCCCACACGTATCACCTGGATGTTGGGTTCGAACTTGCACTTCTTGTTGTCGATCTCCGGCTTCTTGGCATCCGCCGGCCAGGCTTTTCCCTTCGCGATATCGGCCAGATACACGACGGCGTTCTGCACCGCCTTGTCCGGCCCGACCTGGATGAGCGTCTCCTCGTAGGGGCCGCCGCAGACCTCGATGTCCTTTGTCGGAATTACCTTGCGGGTGCCGGGGGGTCCGTTGAATACGACCTTGCCGGTGATCGATCCGCCGCCCGCGACCGGGCCCGCTTCGTAGGCTGGCGCCGGGAGCGGCGTTGCCACCGCCGCGACCATCGACGCCCCGATCAGCCACTTCATGGCTAAGCCAGTCATCACAGCACTCTCTTGATCTTTGATGTCCGCAGGAAATTTCGTCGAGAGCTAACCGCCATTTACAGGGACTAGGAAAATCAGAACTGCTTTGCGAGACCTTAAGCAAAGCTTATGAAGCTTGAGGGCAAAAATCGTCTAAGAAACACCTGCTGAAACGAGATGGAGATTTGTGGCGGATAAGCACCGTCGCCGGGGGGAGGCATTTGATGCGTCGCCGTCCCATATTTTCGCACCTCGGGCGGGCAATGCCTTTCGGCATTGCTGTCGCGACCGTCTTGGTGTTGAGCCAACCGCTCGTACGCGGAGCCAACTCGCCGGTAACAATCGGCGGTCCGTTCACCCTCACCTCACCTGACGGTACGACGGTCACGGATCAGACCTACCGTGGGAAATGGCTTCTGGTCTATTTCGGCTTCACTTCGTGCCCCGATAGCTGCCCGACGGCACTCCTTGAGATTGCCGCCGCGCTCGAGGAGCTCGGCCCCGACGCCGACAAGCTCCAACCGTTGTTCATCACAGTCGATCCGCAACGCGATACGTCGGCCGTCATGGGGAACTACACCCACTCATTTGATCCGAGGATCGTCGGGCTCACGGGCACGCCGCAGCAGATCGCTGCCGTTGCCCAGGAGTATGGGGTCTACTACGCACCTCATAAGAGCGGGCCGGACGCTAAGAACGTCCTCATGGACCACAGCACCTATCTCTACCTGATGGACCCTGAAGGCAAATTCGCGCGCGGGTTCGACGCCAACACGCCAGGCGACCGCATCGCCGAGGCGGTGCGCGGCGCGATGGCAAAGGCTCGCGAGAATGCAAGTCATCGGGGACGATCAACGCAATGAGAGCGTGTTTTGACCAAAGGGGTTGCGCGGGGCTCTTGAGACTGTCGCAGCCAGGGAGGCTGTCATGAATTACGACGGCTATTTCCTTGATGCCCTCGCGCGGTTACGGGACGAACGACGCTACCGCGTCTTTGCTGATCTTGAGCGCATCGCTGGGCGTTATCCCCGCGCCATCTGGAACTCGCCTGCGGGCCCGCGCAGCGTCGTGATCTGGTGCTCCAACGACTACCTTGCCATGGGGCAGCACCCGAAGGTGATCGGCGCTATGGTTGAAACCGCGACCCGCATGGGCACCGGAGCCGGCGGCACGCGTAACATCGCCGGCACCAGTCATCCGCTGGTCGAGCTTGAGCACGAGCTGGCGGACTTGCACGGCAAGGAGGCGGCGCTCGTATTTACATCCGGCTACATCTCGAACCAGACCGGTATTGCTACGATTGCCCGGCTGATGTCAGGCTGTGTAATCCTGTCCGACGAGCTCAACCACAACTCGATGATCGAGGGCGTGCGCCAGTCCGGGACGGAAAAGCATATCTGGCGCCACAACGATCTCGGACACCTCGAAGAGCTGCTCAAACGGGCCGATCCCCAACGGCCGAAGCTGATCGTGTTCGAAAGCCTCTATTCCATGGATGGTGACGTTGCCCCCATCAACGGCATTTGTGATCTTGCCCAGCGTTACGATGCAATAACCTATTGCGATGAGGTGCATGCGGTTGGCCTGTACGGTTCGCACGGCGGTGGCATCACAGAACGCGATGGCGCAGCGCACCGCGTCGATGTCATCGAGGGTACACTTGCCAAGGCGTTCGGCTGTCTTGGCGGATACATTGCGGGCGATGCCGCGCTGATCGATGCGGTGCGCTCATACGCGCCTGGCTTTATTTTCACCACAGCCCTTCCGCCGGCGATTTGTGCCGCCGCAACCGCGGCGATCCGCCACCTCAAGAGCTCCAACTGGGAGCGCGAACAGCATCATTACCGCGCGGCGCGCACGAAGGCAGTGCTTACGGCGGCCGGGCTCCCGGTCATGCCGAGCGAGACGCACATCATACCCGTCCTCGTCGGCGATCCGGAGAACTGCAAGACTGCAAGCGACCTCCTGCTCAACGAACATGGCATCTACATCCAGCCGATCAACTACCCGACCGTGCCGCGCGGTACGGAGCGGCTGCGCATCACGCCTTCGCCCCATCACGACGACGACATGATCGAAGCGCTCGCCAGGGCGCTGATCGATGTCTGGGAGCGGCTCGACCTGCCGCGCGAGGACCGGGCGCTCGTGCAGATGAGCGCGTAGATCTGGACGGCATCCTGAAGGCGCGAGTTGCCGCGAAGGATCGATCGCGAGTGGGCACAGGAAGAGTTGGCTTGTCACCTTCAAGGACTGTGATTTCGGGCATTTTCGACGATGAGGCATGTAGGCTCGCACTCCTCATCGTAGAACTGAGTAGCGGGGGAGCGACTCGAGCTCCCGTCATTAGAATTCGTCGCTCTAACGCTGAACCAGCCACCCCCTTGCCCGCCGGCAAAGACGAAGGTCGGTCCCGTTCTCCATTCCAGATGAGTGAGTTCAGCTTCTCGATCGAAAGCGGAGCATTCTGCTCCAATCAATCCGATCCGTCCGCGTCGCACGCACCCCGACGTCTACAACACGCCTCGGAGAGAGCTGCTCAGACTTGCACACGCCGCCTTCTAACTGATTGAAGAATTTGAACTCTCGCTCCCATCCATCATGGGTGCAATGCAAAATTGATGCGCTAACATACTGATGTTATTTCGCTTTATCGTCCGATCGGGAATAGCTGATTTTTGGGCCGACACAAATTCAAAGCTGACTATTGTGGCATTTTCCTTTTCGTTTCAAGTGCTTAAGTCGATCGCCTATGCGTCCCTCGAAGATGCCGCGCCTTCTCCGGTACAGCATTGCAGTACCGGATGAGCTCGTGCAGTACCGCGCTAGTTTCGACCCCTCTCTACCAATCCGTTTGCCTCGACCGCAAAGTAACGTGCTGGTCTGGCTACGCCTAGGAGAGAACAAGCACCATCGTAGTTTTGGCGGTGATAGAGCAAGGAAACCTGCGGGCGGCGATTCCGGGGTTGGCGTTTGCGCTATCAGACCGCAGGCTTGCGAAAGCTTCGGCCCATATTGGGCTCGAAGAATGAGCATCACCCTCCGAAGGCAAGGTGGCACGTTCGAATCGTGTTGGATGCGCCAAATCTCTTTGCTCTGCAGATCGATGCGTATCACCAAGGCGAAACTGCAGCTTTGACTTGTTCGCGCGAGCACGCGACCACGCTCTCAAAACCGATTTTTGAGGCATGCACGCCATAGCTGCTGTCAACTCGCCTTCGCTTTCACATATCGCCCGGGCGCAGATTCGCCGGGCGGATAGAGGTTGCTGCCGAGTTGCGTGCGCGCCGGCAGTTGCTCCTCCGCCCACGGCTTGAGCCAACCGATCCAGTCGTTCCACCAACTGCCTGGCTTCTCATCCGCACCTGCGAGCCACGTTGCCGGGTCGTCGCATCGATCGGCAGATACCCAGTAGCTTCGCTTGTTTTTCGACGCCGGATTGATCACCCCCGCAATGTGCCCGCTCGCACCGAGGACAAAGCGAATGTCGCCGCTGAACAGGCCTGTCGTGCGATAGGCGGATCGCCAGGGCACGATGTGATCCTCGACGGTAGCCAGGACATAGGCAGGTAGATCGACCCGCCCCAGATCGACTGATGTGCCGCACATCGTCAGCCGGTTCGGCTCCCGGAGATTGTTCTCCAGGTACATGTTCCTGATGTACCAGCAATACATCGGTCCCGGCAGATTGGTGACGTCGGCGTTCCAGAACAGAAGATCGAAACGCTCCGGCGGCTTTCCCTTGAGATAATTGTTGATCACGTTCGGCCATATCAGCTCTTTCGAACGTAGGGTCTGGAAGACGAAACCCAGTTCGGCGCCGCGGTAGATGCCGCCGTTTCCGATCGTCTGCTCGCGCTGCCGCACGCTCTCCTCGTCCACGAACACGCCGAGATCGCCAGGCTCTCGGAAATCCAGCATGGTCGTCAGCAACGTCACGCTAGCGACCGATTCATCGCCTCGCGTCCGGAGAATGGCGAGTGCCGATGACAGGATGGTTCCTCCGACGCACCAGCCGACCACGTTGACCTTGTCGGCGCCGGAAATCGATCGGGCGATCTCGATCGCGCGCATTGCGCCATGCTCGACATAGTCGTCCCAGCCAAAGTGCCCACAAGAAGCGTCCGGATTGCGCCAGGACACCATGAACACCGTCAAGCCGTGCTCGACCGCAAACCGGACGAACGAATTGGCCGGCTGGAGATCAAGAATGTAGAACTTGTTGATGCAGGGCGGCACGATCAGCAGAGGCCGCACAGCCACCTGCTCCGTCGCTGGTTCATACTGAATGAGCTGAAAAAGATCGTTCTCGAATACGACCGCCCCTAGGGAAGCCGCGACGTCCTTTCCAACATCGAACGCGCTCTCGTCCGTGATCGTCAGATTGCCCTTGCCCAGATCTTCGATCAGATTGTCGAAACCCGCCTTGAGGCTATGGCCTTCGCTGTCCGTCGCCAGCTTGATGACGTCGGGATTGGTGGCGACAAAGTTCGTCGGGCTCATCGCCTCGACAAGCTGGCGCGTGAAGAAGCGGAGGCGGTGTTTTTCCTTCTCCTCCAGATCCAGCGCTTCGACGAAATCGACGCAATACCGCGAGTTCAGCAGGTAGGCCTGTTTCAGCGAACTGTAGAGGGAGTTCTCCCGCCATTCCGTCGAGTTGAACCTGCGATCGCCGCGTGCGGGTTCCAGCGCGGGCTCGGCCTGAACGCCTGCGGCCAATTTGATGACGTGCTCCGTGAGTTGGTACATGCGCCTCAAATGCTCGGCCTGCAATTCGGCGATGCGTCCCGACGAACTCAAGGCCGAGTTCAACTTCGCACCTTCACTATCGGCGCCCGGTATCCACCCCAGAGACCGCCACAGGCTCGCGCCCGCCTTCATGAACCCATCAACAAATTCGTCCGGCATGTTGAATGGCCGATTCATCGGTACCCTCGCTGCAATGAGATGCTTGTTTCGTTTCCTGTCCCGGGCGCTTCTATCTGGTGCCCTTCGTCTGCTAGCCGCAATGCGCCTGGATGTCGGAGCGATCGCGTGACATCGGCCGTCAGGCCCACCGGAGTTGGTGGGCCTGGTTGGCCCATCGTCGTCAGGATCCAGAGCGAACGATTGAGCCCTCGCGGATTCCATCAACATTCACGGAGAGACGCTTGATCTTGTCGTACAATGTCTGCTTTGGGATGCCCAGGAGAGCCGCAGTTGCCTGGACGTCGCCCTGCTTGCGCCGCAACGCGTCCTCGATGATAGATCGCTCGATGTTCTCCAACTGTCGGGGCAACGACACATCCGACGTGCCAAAGCCGGATTTGTTGATCGCCTTGCCATCGAGAACGCCAAGTACGAAGCGATCGGCAACGTTGCGAAGCTCCCGCACGTTTCCTGGCCACGAATAGGCCAACAGCGCGGACATGGTCTTGTCGTCCAAAATCGGCGCGTCACGCTCGAACCTTCGGGCGGCATCCAGCGTGAAATGCTCGAACAGCAACGGAATATCCTCGCGCCGCTCCCGAAGCGGCGGCAGCTCGATAAAGGCGACGCCCAGGCGGTAGTAGAGGTCGGCGCGAAAAACCTTCTTGTCGCTCAACTCGAGCAGGTTCACCTTGCTCGCCGCTACCACGCGGCAATCCACGGCGATCGGCTTGTTCGAGCCGACGCGCTCGATAGATCGATCCTGCAGCGATCTTAACAGCTTCACCTGCACGCTCAGCGGCATGCTTTCGATTTCGTCGAGGAACAGCGTTCCGCCATTCGCGTATTCGATCTTTCCGATCCTCTGACGCGTAGCGCCGGTGAATGCGCCTACCTCGTGGCCGAACAGCTCGCTCTCGACCAGCGACTCCGGCAGACCGCCACAGTTCACCGGGACGTAGTGCCCGCCCCGTCGTGCGCTGTGATTGTGCAGGCAGCGCGCGACGACATCCTTGCCGGTTCCGGTCTCGCCATAGATCGTCACGTCAACATTCGTCGAAGCCAGCGTGGAAACCAACCTGCGCACTTCCTGTATCTGCGGCGACCGGCCCAGCAAGCTCGCCTCGATTCCCTGGCGGTCCGCCAGGACAGACCGCAACGAGCGTACTTCCAGGGTGAGCCGCCTCTTTTCGACTGCCCTGCGCACCACCGAGACAAGTTGCTCGGACGAGCATGGCTTCTCGATGAAGTCATAGGCACCGTTCCGCATCGCCTGTACGGCCATTGAAATATCGCCATGCCCGGTGATCAGGATCACTGGAAGATCCTGGTCCAGTCGGCGCAGATCGGATAGCCACTCAAGGCCGCTCTTGCCGCGCAGGCGCACGTCGCAGACCACGACGAACGGCATTTCGGAACGGACGGCTCCATTAGCGGCTTCAACCGAGACGAATCCTGAAACGGAAAATCCTGCAAGCTCGAGCGCCTGAACGCCGCCGATCCGGACATCGTCATCGTCCTCGACGTAGATCACGCCAATTGATTGGTCATCGCCCATGCGAAGCCCCTGCTACGTCGGCTAGTGGAAGGATCACAATGAATTCGGCTCCGGATGGCCCGAGGTTTCGCGCGCGCAATTCGCCGCCGAAAGAGCGCGCGATGTGGTTGGAGAGCATCAGTCCAAGGCCGAGCCCTTTTCCTGCAGGCTTGGTCGTCACAAAGGGTTCGAACATGCGCTGGAGAACATCGGGCGCAATTGCCGGACCGCTGTTACTGATGGCGATGCGGCATCGGGCGGGCTGTCCGTCTTCCCGCCTCGCCCGGATCAGGATGGTCTTCTGCTCTACACTCTCCACCGCGTCCAGCGCATTCGCCACGATGTTGCACAACAGTTGCTCAAGCCGCGTCTGATCGGCGAGGACGCAGAGACTCGCCTCGATGTCCGTCACAACTTCGACTGCTCCCTCTTTGACACGCCCGGCCAGTATCTTGAGACATTCAGCCAGCGCATGTTCGACGGAGACCGTATCGAGCGGGCTGCTCGACTTGTAGGCGAAGACCCGCAGTTGGCTGGTCAAGCGCCCGAGCCGACGCACCAATTCGCCAATCCGGGTGAGATTGCCACGGGCATCGCCGATGGAACCGCGGTCGACGTACGAGATCGCGTTGTCAGCGGCAGTCTGCAGGGCCGCCAATGGCTGGTTCAATTCATGCACGATGCCGGCGGACATCTGGCCGAGCGCAGCCAGCTTGCCGGCATGGACAAGTTCATCCTGTGCAGCCCGCAGTTCGGCGGTTCTCTCCAGCACCCTGGTCTCAAGCATGTCGTGCGCGGCCTGCAACGCAGCCTGATTGGCCAGGCGTTGCCTGATCTCTCTCCGGCGTTGCAGCACGAGCCCAGTTGCCAGCAACGCAACCATGGAGGCGAGGCCCGACATCGCACCGATGACCAGCGCGGTCTGCCGTATCGGCGCCTCGTCGTCGAGAAGGACGAGCTTCCAGAGACCTCGGTTAGTTGGAAGCTCGCTGACCGCATAAGCGGTTCCGCTCTCGGTCGTGACACGCGCGCCGCCTTTGGATTGCGCGACCACGGTCCATCCGAGCGGCGTCAGGTCGTGGTTGCCGTAAGGTTTGGATCGAGAAATGTCATCACGCATCTGAACCGACAGCGCCGCCATTGGCCGATAGCGCCACTCGTCACGGGAGGCGAGTATAGGGACCTGACGCTCGTCGAGCAGAAGAATGTCGCCTTCAGCATTGCGCCACTCACGCTCGAACGAATCCAGATTGACCTTGACTGTGGCGACCCCGCGGGTCGCCCCGCCATCCTTTAGGGCATAAGAAAGATAATAGCCGGCGCGCGCGCTCGTAATACCGATACCGAAGAACGCCCCTCGGCCGCTGGCGAGAGCTTCGCTCACATATGGGCGGTACGAAAGGTTTCGGCCAACCGGCGTGCCTGGCTGCTCGAAATCGGCCGCCGCCAAGGTGTCGCCCGAAACACCTAAAACGTAAAGGTTGTCGGCTCCTGCAAGCAGGTTGATCGATTTCAAGTGCAGGCTGACCGATTGCTGCAGCGCGGCATCTTGGGGAGTGCCGAGCAATTGGAAGACGCTCGGAGACGTCTCCAGCAATGACGGCAAATATTCAAATCTTGAGAGATGACCGTCGAGCCTGGCTGCTTCCATGGCCAGCCGCTGCTGAGCGGCAGAGTGCAAATAGTCCAGTCCACGCTGGAAAGACACTGCATATCCGACCCACGAAGCGGCCACGACCAGCGCGAGGGCGGCTGTTCCGCGAACAAGCCAACGCGTGGACTTGGGTGTCGCCGACCTGACTTCGGGCTTCCCCTTGACGTCCACCAGGGATGGAAGGTCCGTCATGCTGTGAACCAAACAAATCCGGGGAGTGTCGGCTACAACAGACGACCACTCAGGCATAGTCCAACTCTATGGTTTTGCCTCGGAATACGCGATAGGAAAATCCCGTGTAGGCGATAATGACGGGCAGCGTGATGCAAACCCCGACCAGGATGATCTTGAGCGATTCGGGGCTACTGGCGGCCTGCCAGACGGTGAGCCGGTCGATCACGATGAAGGGATAGATGCTGTAGCTGAGGCCGAGGAAGCTCAGGAAGAAGACGAGCACCAGCAGCGCGAAAGGCAGCCAGCACAGGCTGCCACTCACGGCTTGCGAGCCGAGCAGGAGCCGCACCGTCAACAGCGCAATTGCGGCCGTGATCGGGATCGACGCCACCGCAATCATCGCCGGCAGGGTGAACCACCTGACGCGAACGGTCTCGCTGATCCACGGTGTTGCCATCGAAATCAGGATCAGACCCAGCACCATGGGCGGCCAGGCGATCTTGCTCCATTGGATCGCCTTGTCCTGGAGCTGCCCATCTGTCTTCATCACCAGCCATGTGGCACCGAGCAGCGCGTAGGCCATCGGCAGCGCCACCGCGATTGCACCGGCAAAGACCGGATAATTCCAGCCTTCGCCGAAGCCGCTGATATAGCGGCCGAGCATCCATCCCTGACACACCGATGCCAGCATCGACCCGGCAATGAACAGGCGATCCCACATCGCTTTCCGGTTGGTCTTTGCCTTGACCCTGAAGTCAAAGGCCGCACCGCGCAAGATCAAGCCAACCAGCATGAGAGCGGTCGGTAGATAAAGTTCCGACAGCACCAGCCCATGCGCCTTCGGAAAGGCAACCAAAAGGAGGCCGACGCCGAGCACCAGCCAGGTTTCATTGGCGTCCCAGAACGGGCCGATGGAGGCGATCATGGTATCTCGCTCGTCAGGCGTCGCTCGATGCATCAACATGCCGACCCCAAGGTCGTATCCGTCGCTCACGACGTAGACGAGCAGCGAGACGCCCATCAGCCCGATGAAGATCAGCGGAAGCAGTTCGTCGAAAGACATCGAGGTCATGCGAATTCTCCCTCGCGCTGACACTGGCGCGGGCCGCCAGCGAGGTCCTCCGAACCGATCACGCCCTTCGGTTTGTCCGCCGTCTCCGCCATGTATTTCAGAACGCCGACATAGGCGACGAGCAAGGCGACATAGAGCGCAATATAGATACCGAGCGTCAGGGCAATGCTCGACGACGGGACACGCGAGGCGACGTCGCTCGTTCGAATGAGGCCGGAAACGATGAAGGGTTGGCGTCCGATCTCCGTGACGTACCATCCGGCAATGGTCGCGACCCAGCCGGCAAAGGTCATCGCGGCGAACAACTTGAGCATGGGCCGCGGCATCCGGCCAAAATCCCAGCCATCTCGCCAATGTCTCCACAGGCCGATCCAGCTTACCAGCAGCATCAGGATGCCGATCCCCACCATGATCCGGAAGCACCAGAACACCGGAAAGACCGGCGGATGGGCCGATGGAAACTCGTTCAGTCCCTTGAGCTCGCCATCAGTGTCATGTCGAAGGATCAGGCTGGCGAGCTTCGGCACCCCCACTTCGAAATGGTTCGCTCTCGCCGCATCATCGGGGAGCGCGAACAGCAGCAGCGGCGCGCCACGCGTTGTTTCCCAAACACCTTCCATCGCCGCGATCTTCTGCGGCTGATGCTTGAGTGTATTCAGCCCGTGAAGGTCACCGGCCACCATCTGGGCCGGCGCGGCCAGTGCCGCGAAAACCAGCCCGGTGCGCAGCACGCGTGACGCGCTGTCCGTCGCAACTCCCTTCAGGAGCTGCCAGGCGCTGATCCCGATCAGCAGGAACGCGCACGTCAGGGCAGATGCCAGCACCATGTGGACCAGACGATACGGGAAGGACGGATTGAAGATGATCTCCAGCCAGCTCCGCGCGTGAAACTGGCCATCCACGATTTCGTACCCTGCCGGCGTCTGCATCCATGAATTGAGGGCAAGGATCCAGAATGCGCTCATCAGCGTACCGAACGCGACGAGAAAGGTCGCCCCCAGGTGAACCATCTCCCCAACCCGGCGGTGGCCGAACAGCATCACGCCGAGAAAGCCCGCCTCCAGAAAGAATGCGGTCAGCACCTCATATCCGAGCAGCGGGCCGGCGATATTCCCGACGCGTTCCATGTAGCCCGGCCAGTTGGTGCCGAATTGAAAACTCATGGTGACGCCGCTGACGACCCCAAGCGCAAATGTCAGCGCGAACACCTTGGTCCACAGGCGGTAGGCGCGAAGCCAATCGAGCGTTTGCTGTGGATCAACTGCACGCAGATGCTTCAACCTGAAAAACAGCAGCACCCAGCCCAACGCGATCGAGATCGACGGAAACAGGATGTGAAACGTGATGTTGGCGGCGAACTGAATGCGCGCAAGGAACACGGCGTCCATCAACATCCCTCCAGGTTCACGCGACACCTCCTGCGTGAATCAAATGCGCGTCAATGCAGCTTCACATGCGGCTCGGTCCGCCGGGTGATCAGACGGACCAGCGTGTCGAGCGCAACCTTCACCGAGCCGTGCAGTGCGTGTTCGTGCATCTTGTAGAGAGACAGGTACATCATCCTTGCGAAGATGCCCGCAAAGACAAGGTTGCCTCCCACCAGCGCTCCCATCATCGAACCGACGGTGCTGAATTCGCCGAGCGACACCAGAGAGCCGAAGTCTTTATACTTGTAGTCCTTGATCGGCTCGCCTTGCAGATAGCGCGGAATCTGGGAATAAAGATGCGAGGCCTGCTGGTGAGCCGCCTGCGCCCGCGGCGGCACATTACCGCGCTCGCCCCATGAGCAGGCCGAGCAATCGCCGATGGCAAAAATGCCGTCGTCGCGCGTCGTCTGCAGTGTCGGCCGGACGACGAGCTGATTGATGCGATTGGTTTCGAGGCCGGCGATGTCTTTCAGGAAATCGGGCGCCTTCACCCCCGCTGCCCAGACGATCAGTTCGGCGGGGATCGTGCGGCCGTCCGTGAGGCTCACGTGGTCGGAGCCGACTTCCGAGACCTTGGCGCCGACAAGCACATTGACGCCCAGCCTGCCGAGCAACTTGTCCGTCTCTTTCGACACCCGTTCGGGCAATGCGGGAAGCACGCGGTCGGCAGCTTCGATCAGCGTGATCCTGATGTCGTTCTGAGGATCGACCTGATCGAGGCCGTACGCCACCACTTCGCGTGTCGTCCGGTGCAGCTCGGCCGCAAGTTCGACACCGGTCGCGCCGGCCCCGATGATTGCGACTTTCAACTGGTGCGCTCCCAGAGGCGCCGATTGGGCATGCGCGCGGATGCACGCATTGACCATTCGTTCGTGGAACCGCCTCGCGTCCGCCTGCGATTCAAGCTTGATCGCGTGGTCCGCGACGCCGGGCGTGCCAAAGTCGTTGTTCTGGCTGCCGACGGCGACGACCAGCACGTCGTAATCAAAGGTCCGTCTCGGCGTGACCTCGCGGCCTTCGGCATCGAAATACGCCGCCACCTGCACCTGACGGCGGTCCCGATCGATCCCGATCATGTCCCCGATGCGGTAGCGAAAGCCATGCCAGTAAGACTGAGCGAGATAGTCGACCTCGTGGGCCGAGAGATCCATGCTGCCGGCGGCAATTTCGTGCAGCTTTGGCTTCCACACATGCGTGCGGTTGCGTTCGATCAGCGTGACATCGAGCTTGCCCTTGCGTCCGTACTTGTCGCCGAGACGGGTCGCAAGCTCCAGTCCGCCGGCTCCGCCGCCGACGATCACAATCCGGGGTTTTCCCAACTGCGGCTTACCCATGATGGCCTCGATCGATCGAGTTCACTACCCGCCCAAATGCGCCTCCCGATCAGGCTCGATCGGAGACTGCGTCTGCGACCGCGACGGCCGCCATGTTCACGATCCGCCGCACAGTGGACGATGGCGTGAGAATGTGGGCCGGCTTTGCCGCTCCGAGCAGAATGCCGCCAACCGTCAGCCCCTGGCCCGCCGCCATCCTGAGCAGATTGTAGGAGATATTGGCGGCATCGAGATTAGGCATCACCAGCACGTTCGCTGGTCCCTCGAAACCGGAATCCGGAAACTCGTGGTGGAGCACGGACGGCGAAAGCGCCGCATCTCCGCGCATCTCGCCCTCGACGGCCAACTCGGGCGATCGCTCGCGAATGATCGCCCGCGCCTCCCGCATCTTGTTCGCTTCCGGCGCAGCCGAACTGCCGAAGCTCGAATGCGACAGCAAGGCCACCCTCGGCATAATGCCGAACCGCCTGACCTCCGCTGCCGCCAGCAAGGCGATGTCGGCGACCTGCTCTGCGGTCGGATTAAGGTGGCAATGGGTGTCGCAAATGAATAGCTGATGCTGTTGCAGAATGAGCATCTGCATCACCGCAAGGGTCCGCGCATCATCGCGGGTGCCGATCACATTGCGGATGGCGGTCAGATGGTCGGATGTCCTGCCGATGACACCGCACAACATCGCATCGCCAACTCCCCTTGCAAGAAGGAGCGAGGCGAGCACGGTCGCATTGCTTCGGGTCTCCGAGAGAGCGAGACCAGCCGATACGCCGTCGCGCTTTCTGCGCGCGTGGTACACTTCCGCGCATTTGGAGTAGATCTCCGCATCATGCGGATCGATGATGTCACAGTCCATGCTTGGCCTCAGCCGGAGATCGAACGACTTGATCCGCTCCTCGATCGTTGACGGCCGGCCAACCAGCAAGGGCCGCGCGATCCTCTCGTCAACGACAACCTGCGCTGCGCGCAGCACGCGCTCATCCTCGCCCTCCGCCAGAAGCAGCGACTTGCCGCTTCCCTTCGCCACCGAGAAGACCGGCTGCATCGCGTTGCCGGACTGATAGACGAAACGGCTGAGCTGCTGGCGATAGGCTTCCATGTCAGCGATCGGACGCCTGGCGACTCCGCTGTTGGCCGCAGCCTTGGCCACTGCTGGCGCGACGACCTCGATGAGTCGCGGGTCGAGGGGTTTTGGAATGAGATAGTCGCGACCAAAGCGAAGCTTCTCCCCCTTGTACGCAGCAGCGACCACCTCGGGCACTTCCGTCATCGCCAGATCCGCCAGCGCACGGACGGTCGCAAGCTTCATGTCCTCGTTGATCGTTGTAGCGCCGCAGTCGAGCGCGCCTCTGAAGATGAACGGGAAGCACAGGACGTTATTGATCTGGTTGGGGTAGTCCGACCGCCCCGTGCCGATGATCGCATCTGGACGGACCGCCAACGCGTCTTCCGGCATGATTTCCGGGATCGGGTTGGCCATGGCGAAGATCAGGGGATCCCGCGCCATCTTCTTGACCATGTCTGATGTCAGCACGTTGCCGGCCGACAGGCCGAGGAAGATATCCGCGTCCTGAATGATCTCGTCCAGCTTTCGCGCATCCGTTTTCACCGCATAGCGCGCCTTGTTGTCGTCCATACCCTCGGTGCGGCCCGCATAGACGACGCCTTTTGCGTCGGTCACGATGATACGGTCGTGCCGCAGGCCAAGGCTGACAATGAGATCAAGACAGGCCAGCGCCGCTGCGCCAGCGCCGGAGCAAACCAGCTTGACCTCGGCAATGTCCTTCTTGACCAGCTTCAGACCGTTAAGGATTGCCGCGGCGGCGATAATCGCGGTGCCGTGCTGGTCGTCGTGAAACACCGGAATCTTCATTCGGGTGCGGAGCTTCTGCTCGATGTAGAAGCATTCCGGCGCCTTGATGTCCTCCAGGTTGATGCCGCCGAAGGTCGGCTCCATCCTGGCGATGGTTTCGATCAGCGCGTCAGGATCCTCTTCGGCAAGTTCGATGTCGAATACGTCGATTCCGGCGAACTTCTTGAACAGGCACGCCTTGCCTTCCATGACCGGCTTGCCGGCCAGCGCGCCGATATTGCCGAGACCAAGCACGGCGGTGCCGTTGGTGACGACAGCCACGAGATTGCTGCGTGCGGTCAGCACATCGGCCTGCAAGGGGTCCTTGGCGATGACCAGGCAAGGCTCCGCCACGCCCGGTGAATACGCGAGCGACAGATCGCGCTGTGTCGCCATGGCCGTGGTCGGCACCACGGAAATCTTTCCCGGCCTCGGCAGGCGGTGATATTCGAGTGCGGCTTCCCTCAGATCCTGGTTCATCGTACTCCCCGATTTTACTTCTTTGTGTGGGAGGCGGATGCAACCGCCCCTCTCCTACTCTTGTGCGGTCGGCAGGCCTCAGGCACTTCCGTCACGTGTGCGCATGCTCGCCATTCCGTCCTCGAAACGCCGGCGCAATATTTCGAGCGTTTGTTTCTGTGACTCCGTCGACGCCTCGACGAGCTGGCGCATGTTGGCGATCGCTTTTTCGAACCCTTGCCTAGCGATTTCATCGCGTCGTCCCGCAACAGATTCGTCGTTCACCTCGACAGCGATGGCCTTCATGGTCTCCTGGAACACCTCGGCTTGTCGCGCCATCAGATTTCGCCAACTGTCGTATGCCGAGCGATTGACCTCGACGAGAGCGTCGATGCACTTCTTCTCCATGTCCATCGACGGCATCATGTCGATGCCGCTGATGCGGCAGGATTCGATGAGCTTGGCGAAGTCGAACTCGGCGAGGCCCCAATCAAGGTCGTTTGGCTTCGATCTGTTGTCGGACATTTCTCTCTCCTGTATTGATCGCTGCTGCGGTCTGGGGTTTGAAATTGCGATGCTTCCACTTGTCGAGCGGAGGCGATCGGTGCCGGCCGCCCCTCGGCATCCAGTGCGACGAACGTGAAGATGCCTTCGGTCACCTTGACGCGATCGCCGAGCCGTCGGCGCAGCGCCCAGGCCTCGAGGCGGATCGCCACCGAGGTACGCCCGACACGCTCGGACGCCGCGTAGACGCACAAGACATCCCCGACATGCACCGGCTTGATGAAATGCATCGCTTCGATCGCCACCGTCGCAACGCGCCGTTGCGCGCGTTGACCGGCATGGATGCCACCGGCGATGTCCATCTGCGAAAGAACCCAGCCGCCGAAGATATCGCCGCTCGGATTTGCATCCGCGGGCATGGCCAGCGTCCGTGTCGTAAGGTCCCCCTCGTGGCTGGATCGACATGGCGCGGCTCAGTTCATGTGCTGGCCGCCATTGGCTGAAATCGTCGAGCCCGTGATGAAGCCGGCATCGTCAGATGCCAGGAACACGACGGCTCGCGCGATCTCGTGCGGTTCGCCCAAACGGCCGACCGGGATCTGCGGCAGGATATTCTTGGCCACGACGTCCGGGTTGATCGCCTTGACCATTTCGGTCGCAATATAGCCGGGACAAATCGTGTTGACGGTGATGCCGGCGCGTGCCCCCTCCTGTGCCAGCGCTTTCACGAAGCCGATGTCTCCCGCCTTGGCGGCGGAATAATTGACCTGGCCCATCTGGCCTTTTTGGCCGTTGATCGAGGAGATGCAGATCACGCGGCCGAATTTGCGCTCGCGCATGCCTTCCCACACCGGCCGCGTCATGTTGAACAGCGAATTCAGGTTGGTGTTGATGACGCCGTACCACTGCTCCGGAGTCATCTTGTGGAACATGCCGTCCTTGGTGATGCCGGCGTTGTTGACCAGCACCTCCACCGGCCCCAGTTCGGCTTCGACCTGCTTCAATCCCGCGACGCAGGCGTCGTAGCTCGACACGTCCCATTTGTAGACGTTGATGCCGGTCTCCTTCTTGAACTTCGCCGCCGCCTCGTCATTGCCGGCATAGCTCGCTGCCACCTTGTAGCCGGCCGCCTTGAGCCCAACCGAGATTGCCTCACCTATGCCGCGCGTACCGCCGGTAACCACCGCAACCCTGGACATCGTTCCCTCCTGATCCTGATTGGTTCGTGTTGTATTCGCCGGCTCTTGCGAGCCTCGGTCCTCCGCGGACGGTTGGTGCCATCCGCGTTTGCTTTGTTTGGAGCCCGTAAAACGGCTGCCGGCCTAGCGCTCGACTGTCAGGGCGACACCCATGCCGCCGCCGATGCACAGCGTCGCAAGGCCCTTCTTCGCGTCACGCTTCTGCATCTCGAACAGAAGCGTCGTCAGAACGCGTGCGCCGGACGCACCGATCGGATGGCCGATGGCGATGGCGCCGCCGTTCACATTCACGATCGCGGAATCCCAGCCCATGTCCTTGTTGACGGCGATCGCCTGCGCCGCGAAGGCTTCATTGGCCTCGACGAGATCGAGATCCCTGACTTTCCAGCCGGCCTTCTCGAGCGCCTTGCGCGAAGCCGGGATTGGCCCCGACCCCATCACTGCTGGATCGACTCCCGCGGTCGCCCAGGAGACAATCTTTGCCAGCGGCGTGAGCCCGCGCTTTTTGGCTTCGTCAGCGCTCATCAGCACCAGCGCAGCCGCACCGTCGTTCAAACCGGACGCATTGCCCGCGGTCACCGAGCCTTCCTTGTTGAAGGCGGGCTTCAGCTTCGCGAGCGCGTCGAGCGTTGTGCCCGCGCGGATATACTCATCCTGGTCGACGACAACGTCGCCCTTTCTGGTTTTGACAGTGACGGAAACGATCTCGTCCTTGAACCTACCGGCCTTCTGCGCATCTTCGGCCTTGTTCTGCGAGCTGGTGGCGAACGCGTCCTGCTCCTCACGAGATATCTGCCACTTGGTGGCAATATTCTCGGCCGTCACTCCCATGTGATAGCCGTGGAATGCATCCATCAAGCCGTCCTTCAGCATGGAGTCGACGAACTTGACGTCGCCCATCTTGGTGCCGCCCCGCATGTGCGACAGATGCGGCGCCATCGACATCGATTCCATGCCGCCGGCGACGATGACCTTGGCATCGCCGTTGGCAATCTGCTGCAAGCCGAGCGCGACCGAGCGCAGGCCCGAACCGCAAAGCTGGTTCATGCCCCACGCGGTCTTCTCCTGCGGAATGCCGGCCGCCATGGCGGCCTGCCGAGCGGGATTCTGTCCCTCGCCGCCGGTCAGCACCTGGCCGAGGATCACTTCATCGACTTCTGCCGGCGAGACCTTGGCACGTTCGAGCGCTCCCTTGATCGCCACGGCCCCGAGTTCGTGGGCAGACAGCGACCCAAACGCTCCGTTGAAGGAGCCAACCGGCGTTCGCGCGGCAGACACAATTACCACTTCAGTCATGATCAACTCCTCGTTTAGCGTTCCCTGCACTTCGGTTTTCAACGTCAAGCAATGACTGGACGGGGCGCGCCCGCCTCGATCTCGTCATCCGCAATCTTCACTGACTCCGGATCATCAGCTTCGACATCGCTCTCCTGGTTCAGACGCCGATGAAGCATTTTTTCATCGAGCGCCCCTTCCCATTTGGCGACGACGACTGTCGCAACGCCATTTCCGATGAGGTTGGTGAGCGCGCGCGCCTCCGACATGAAACGGTCAATGCCAAGGATCAAGGCGATGCTCGCGACCGGAATCGTCCCGACGGATGCAAGTGTTGCGGCCAGAACGATGAAGCCGGATCCCGTGACGCCGGCGGCGCCCTTGGATGTCAGAAGCAGAACGCCAATGATGCCGAGCTCTTGCCAGATCGTCAGGGGCGTGTTGGTCGCCTGCGCCAGGAAGATCGCGGCCATTGTCAGGTAAATACAGGTGCCATCGAGGTTGAACGAGTAGCCGGTAGGAATCACTAGACCGACGACCGACTTTTCGCAGCCAAGATTTTCAGTCTTGGCGATCATGCGCGGCAGCACTGATTCCGACGACGAAGTGCCGAGCACGATCAAAAGTTCTTCCTTGATGTAACGGATGAACTTGAAGATCGAAAAGCCGCTAAGGGCAGCAACGGCGCCGAGCACGACGAAGACGAACAACAAGCACGTGACGTAAAACGCCAGCATGAAGTTGGCCAGCGAAACCAGCGTCGCCACGCCATACTTGCCGATCGTGAACGCCATTGCGCCAAACGCTCCGATCGGGGCCACTTTCATGATGTAGCCCACGATCCTGAAGAACACGTGGCTCACGACATCAATCAGCCGCAGCACGCCCTCACCGTGCTGACCGAGAGCTTGCAAGCCAAATGCAAACAGGATTGCAAAGAACAACACCTGCAAGATTTCACCTTGGGCAAAAGCGCCGACGACCGTCGACGGAATAATGTCCATCAGGAACTGGACCGTGCCCTGCTCCTTCGCTTTTGCGGTGAAGGCCGCGATCGATTTTGTGTCGACGGTCGACAGGTCGACGTTCATGCCGGCGCCGGGCTTCCACAGATTGATAACGATGAGTCCGATTATCAGCGCAGCTGTCGTCAGCACTTCGAAATAGATCAATGCCTTCAAACCAACACGTCCGACCTTCTTCATGTCGCGCATGCTGGCAATACCGTGCACAACCGTGAAGAAGATGATCGGGGCGATGATCATCTTGATGCATTTGATGAACGCGTCACCGAGCGGCTTCATCTGCTCGCCAAGATGAGGATAGAAATGGCCCAACAGTATGCCGGCCGTGATTGCAGCCAGAACCTGCACATAGAGGTGCTGATACCATTTTCCGGAATGGTGACCTTCTGTCGTTGCTGCCGCTGTTGCCATGCCTCATTCCTTCTCTGAAGATTGTTTCTCAGTCCGAATGCACAACCCCGGGCGTAAGCCTGCTGCGATACCAACTGACCGCGCCGCCATGCAGCGGAATGAAATTGTTGCGCGTGATGTTGGAGGGGATCGTTTCCGCCGCCGCCGGATGAAATTCGATCATCTGGCCGTTATGGGCGAACACCGTGTTGACGATGGCTGTGACCAGATCGTCCGGCAGATCCTTGTGCGCTACGGCAAAATTGAACAGGCCGACCGTGTCGTAACGGCGCCGCAAGGTAGGATACGAACCCGCCGCGACAACGGATGCGGAGAGTTCGGGCATCGCCAGGCGCAGCGTTGCGATCTCCTGTCGCGTGAGAGGGAGGTAGCGCACCTTCGCCCTTCGCTCGATATCAATAAGGAATGGAGCCGGTACGCCGGCGCCAACCGCGAGCGCATCGATGCTTCGCGCCACCGATTTCTCGGCGAGCACCGCCCAATCGCCGGAAACCAAGGTGGCCTCTACCTTCAGCGCCCTGAGGAACTCGGGAAAGTAGGTGGCGGTGGTGCCGCCCTCGGGCCCGACACCGATACGTTTGCCGGCGAAATCGGCAAACGATTGAATCGGCGAGTCACTTAGCACCTGAAACTGAAAAGGCGTATCGTACATCGCGAACATGGCGCGCATGTTTCGGTATTGCCGCCCACCGGTCCAGGCAGCGTTGGCGTTCCAGGCTTGCAACGCCACGCCTTGTGTGACGAAGGCCAGTTGAATTTCACCCGTCTCAAGCAGCTTGATATTATCAACCGGGCCACCCGTCGGTCGCGCCACCACCGCGATGCCGAGTTCTCGCGAGAGCAATCGAGCCAACCCTTCGCCATAGACGTAGTAAGTGCCGCCTTCCGACGCGGTGCCGAGAGTAAGCACCTGGGGCCAATGCGCCTCCGCCGCCGACGCCAGTTTGGGCGGAAGCAGAACCAATGCGAGAAGGACAAGAACTCGCCACGCTCTTGAAACCATGACTGTCTCCAGCGTCACTTTTTCTTCTGCGGCGGAAGATCCGTGCAGTGGCCCTCGAACACCTCAGCCGCCATGCCGATAGATTCTCCAAGTGTCGGATGCGGATGGATGGTCTTGCCGATATCTGCGGGCTCGCAGCCCATCTCAATCGCAAGGCAGATCTCGCTGATGAGATCGCCGGCATGCGTCCCGACGATGCCGCCGCCGATGACGCGGTGCGTCGTCGTGTCGAACAGCAGCTTGGTAAAACCCTCGTCGCGACCATTGGCGATGGCGCGGCCGGAGGCTGCCCATGGGAAGACCGCCTTGCCGACCTTGATGCCCTCAGCCTTGCACTGCTCCTCGGTCTTGCCGGCCCAGGCCACTTCGGGATCGGTGTAGGCCACCGAAGGAATCTGCCGCGCGTCGAAGAATGATTTTTCGCCGTGCGCCACTTCGGCGGCGACATGACCTTCATGCACGGCCTTGTGCGCCAGCATCGGCTGGCCAACGATGTCGCCGATCGCGAAGATGTGCGCCACATTGGTGCGCATCTGCTTGTCGACGTCGATGAAACCTCGCTCGGTCACGGCAACGCCGGCCTTCTCAGCGCCGATCTTCCTCCCGTTCGGGCTTCGGCCGACCGCCACGAGAACGAGGTCATAGATCTGCGGCTCGGCGGGCGCCTGCTCGCACTCGAACCTCACCTCGATCCCGGCCTCGGTTGCTTTCGCGCCCGCCGTCCTGGTCTTCAGCATGACTTTCTCGAAGCGGCCCGCGTTCGCCTTCTCCCAGACCTTGACCAGATCGCGGTCGGCCCCCTGCATCAGACCGTCGAGCATCTCGACCACATCTATCCGGGCACCAAGGGTCGAATAGACCGTCGCCATTTCGAGCCCAATGATGCCGCCACCGATCACCAGCATGCGCCTGGGGATCGACTTCAGCTCCAGCGCGCCGGTCGAATCGACGATGCGGGGATCGTCAGGCAGGAACGGCAGTTTCACGGCCTCGCTGCCGGCGGCGATGATCGCCTTGGCGAATTTGATCGTCTTCTTGCCGCCCGACGAGACGACTTCCAGATGATGCGGATCGAGGAAGGCTCCGACACCGGTCACGACTTCGACCTTGCGGGCCTTTGCCATGCCGGCAAGGCCACCCGTCAGCTTCTTGATAACGCCGTCTTTGAATCCGCGCAGCTTGCCAAGGTCGATCTGCGGCGCGCCAAAGGAGATGCCATGGTCAGGGAGATGACTGACCTCGTCGATCACGGACGCCGTATGCAGCAGCGCCTTGCTCGGAATACAGCCGACATTAAGACACACGCCACCGAGCGTATCGTAGCGCTCGACCAGCACAGTCTTCATGCCGAGATCGGCGGCGCGGAAGGCGGCCGAGTAGCCGCCAGGACCGGCGCCCAGCACCAGCATATCGCATTCGATATCCACCTTGCCGGAATAGGGTGCCGCGGAAGGCGCAACCTGCGGCGGAGCTGCGGCAGCCGGCTGCGATGCCGGCGCGGGCTTCGGCACAGTCGCGGCCCCTGCTGCCTCAAGCACCAGGATGGCCGACCCCTCGCTCACCTTGTCGCCGGTCTTGACCTTCACTTCCTTGACGACGCCGGCGTGCGAAGATGGGATCTCCATCGACGCCTTGTCGGATTCGACCATGATGAGGCTGGTGTCGATCGCGACGGTCTCGCCCGGCTTCACCATGACCTCGATGACAGCGACGTCCTTGAAGTCGCCGATGTCAGGAACCTTGACCTCGATCTGAGCCATGCTGCGCTCCCCAACCTCAGAACAGCACGCGCCGCAAATCGGCGAGCACATTGGCGAAATAGACGTTGAAGCGTGCGGCCGCAGCGCCATCGATGACGCGGTGATCCCAGGACAGGGACAGCGGCAGCGTCAGCCGCCAGTTGGCCGTCTTGCCGTCGGAGGAGTGCTGCTTCCAGTACCCCTTGCAGACGCCCATGATCGCAACTTCGGGCGCGTTGATGATCGGCGTGAAATAGATGCCGCCGATACCGCCGAGCGAGGAGATCGAGAACGTGCCGCCCTGCATCTGGTCGGGCTTGATCTTGCCTTCGCGCGCGAGCTTGGCGAGGGCGTTCATCTCCTTGGCGATTTCAGGCACCGATTTCTTGTCCGCGTCGCGGATCACAGGCACCATCAGGCCATTCGGCGTATCAGCGGCAAAACCGATGTGCCAGTAGTTCTTGAAGACAAGCGCGTCGCCGTCGAGGCTTGCATTGAACTCCGGGAATTTTTGCAGCGTTGCTACCGCTGCCTTCACCATGAACGGCAGGAGCGAGAGTTTTACGCCGCTCTTCTCCAACTCCTTGTTCATCTGGACCCGGAATTGTTCGAGATCGGTGATGTCGGCCTCGTCGTGCGTGGTGACGTGTGGGATGACGACCCAGTTGCGGTGCAAGTTGGCTGCGGAAATCTTCTTGATGCGGCCGAGCTCCTTGCGCTCGACCGGTCCGAACTTGGCGAAATCAATCTTCGGCCAGGGCAGAAGGTCGATGCCGCCAACGCCGCCTCCGCTTGCGGCTGCTGCTTGCGGCCTGGCAGAGGGTGCCTCGCCTTTGCCGAAGGCCTCGACGTCTTCACGCAGAATACGGCCGTGATTCCCCGAGCCCTTGACCTTGCCGAGATCGACACCCAGTTCACGCGCCAGCTTGCGCACGGCCGGACCGGCATAGGCGAGCGCGAAGCTTTTTTCGTCAAGGCCGCCGACCACCGCCGTTCCTGCGGCGGTGGCCGGCGAGGACGCAGGCAGCGACACGGGAGGGATGTCGGCCTGCAGAGGTGCCGCCCCGGTTGCGAGCGATAGGATGATCGAGCCTTCGCTGACCTTGTCACCGGTCTTGACCTTGATCTCGCGCACGGTGCCCGCGAGCGGCGCCGGCACTTCCATCGTCGCCTTGTCCGACTCGAGCGCGATCAGCGGATCCTCCGCCTTCACGCTGTCGCCGGGCTTCACGAATATCTCGATGACGGGAACATCCTTGAAGTCGCCGATATCGGGAACTCGGACTTCCGCGACACCCGCTGGTGCGCTGACAGGCGACGGCGGAGCGCTGACGACCGGGCGCGCCTCGGCCTGCTCCGCGCCCGCACCCACGAACTGCACGATCACGGTACCTTCGCTGACCTTGTCGCCAACTTTCACGACCACCGACCTCACCACGCCTTCGCGAGGCGACGGCACCTCCATGGTCGCCTTGTCGGACTCCAGCGCGACCAGCGGATCTTCGGCCTTCACCTTGTCGCCGGGCTTGACGAAGACCTCGATCACGGGGACTTCCTTGAAGTCACCAATGTCGGGCACCTTGATATCGATCAGACCACTCATCGCTCTGTCCTCGGCTCCGCTCACACGGTCCAGGGCGCAGCACGCCCGGAGTCGATTTGATATTTGGCGATGGCCTCGGCCACGAGCGCCGGCTTGATCGCGCCATCGTCGGCAAGCGCCTTGAGCGCCGCGACGGCGACGTAATGCCGGTCGACCTCGAAGAATTTTCGGAGCTTCACGCGATAGTCGCTGCGGCCAAAACCGTCCGTGCCCAGCACGACGTAGCGACGGCCGGCGGCCTGTACGTATTCCCGGATCTGGTCGGGATAGTTGCGCATGTAGTCGGTCGACGCCACGACCGGACCGGGATGTCCCTCGAGCTGCGTCTCCACCCAACTCTTGCGGCGCGGCTCGGTCGGATGCAGCAGATTCCAGCGCTCCGCGGCCATGCCGTCACGGCGCAGTTCGTTGAAGCTGGTCGCGCTCCAGACGTCGGCGGTGACGCCGAAATCGGCCTTGAGCAGGTCGGCGGCCGCGATCACCTCGCGCAGGATCGTGCCCGAGCCGACGAGCTGGACGCGCAGTCCTTTCTTCGGCGTCTCTCCGCCAATCTTCAGGAGATACAGCCCCTTGAGAATTCCCTCCTCCGCGCCCTTGCCTGCCTCGGCGAGCGAGGGATGCGGATAGTTCTCGTTCATCAGGGTGATGTAGTAGTAGACGTCCTCCTGCGCCTCATACATGCGGCGCATGCCTTCGCGCACGATCGTAACGACCTCGTAGGCAAAAGTCGGATCGTAGGAGATGCAGTTCGGGATGGTGCCGGCAAGCACGTGGCTGTGGCCGTCCTCATGCTGCAAGCCTTCGCCGTTGAGCGTGGTGCGGCCGGCGGTGCCGCCGAGCAGGAACCCGCGCGCCCGCATATCGCCCGCGAGCCAGGCGAGATCGCCGACGCGCTGCAGGCCGAACATCGAGTAGTAGATATAGAACGGGATCATCGGCACATTGTTCGTGCTGTAGGACGTCGCGGCGACGATCCAACTCGACATCGCGCCGCCTTCGTTGATGCCCTCCTGCAAAACCTGCCCGCTCTTGTCCTCGCGGTAGTACATCAACTGGTCAGCGTCCTGCGGACGGTAGAGCTGGCCGACCGATGAATAGATGCCGAGCTGCCGGAACATGCCCTCCATACCGAAGGTACGGGATTCGTCCGGCACGATCGGCACGATGTGCTTGCCGATCGCCTTGTCGCGCACGAGGGTGCCAAGCATCTGCACGAACGCCATCGTGGTCGAAATTTCACGCTCGCCCGTAGCGTCGAGCAGCCGCTGGAACGTCGACAGCGGCGGAATTTGCAAGGAAGCCGACTTGCGCCTGCGCTGCGGCAGGCTACCACCAAGCTTTTCGCGCTGGGCGCGTAGATACTTCATCTCCGGACTGTCTTCCGCCGGACGGATGAAGGGCACCTTGGTCAGTTCACCGTCGGCGACCGGCACCTGGAAGCGGTCGCGGAAGCCGCGCAGCGCGTCCTGGGTCATCTTCTTGGCCTGATGCGCGATCATCTGGCCTTCGCCTGATTCCCCCATGCCGTAGCCCTTGACGGTCTTGGGCAGAATGACCGTCGGCTGCCCCTTGTGGTTCACCGCCGCGGTATAGGCCGCAAACACCTTTTCCGGATCGTGGCCGCCTCGGGCAAGCTTCCAGATCTCGTCGTCGCTCATGTCGGCGACGAGCTGTTTCAGTTCATCGTACTTGCCGAAGAAGTGTTCGCGGATATAGGCGCCGCTCTTGCTCTTGAAATCCTGGTACTCGCCATCGACGCACTCTTCCATGCGCTTCAGCAGCAATCCGCTCTTGTCCTTTTCGAGCAGCCGATCCCAGCCCGAGCCCCACAGCACCTTGATGACGTTCCACCCGGCACCCCGGAAAACGCTTTCGAGCTCCTGGACGATCTTGCCGTTGCCGCGGACGGGCCCGTCGAGCCGCTGGAGGTTGCAGTTGATGACGAAGATCAGATTGTCGAGATTTTCGCGTCCAGCGAGCGCAATCGCGCCGAGCGATTCCGGCTCGTCCGTCTCGCCGTCGCCCATGAAGGCCCAAACTTTGCGGTTCGATGTCTCGGCCAGCTTGTGGTTCTGAAGGTACTTCAGGAACCGCGCCTGATAGATCGCCAGCAGCGGTCCCAGCCCCATCGACACCGTCGGGAACTGCCAGAAGTCCGGCATGAGCCATGGGTGCGGATAGCTCGACAAGCCCTTGCCGCCGGTCTCCTGCCTGAAGCCGAGGAGCTGCTCCTCACTCAACCGTCCCTCGAGGAAGGCGCGCGCGTAGATTCCGGGCGAGCAATGACCCTGAACAAAAATCAGATCGCCGCCATGCGCGTCCGTCGGCGCGTGCCAGAAATGGCCGAATCCGATGTCGTAGAGTGTGGCCGCTGATTGAAAGCTCGCGATATGACCGCCAAGCTCTGAGCTTTCCTTGTTGGCGCGCAGAACGATGGCGAGAGCATTCCACCGGATGATCGAGCGAAGCTTGTGCTCGATCGCGCGATCACCCGGCAGCGCCGGCTGCTGATGCGGCGGGATCGTGTTGCAGTAGGGCGTTGTCAGCGACTGCTCCACCTGAAGCCCGCCACGGCGTGCGGCGTCGAGCATCGTATTGACGACGAACTCGGCTCGTTCATTGCCGCGATGTCCTCGGACTGCCGACAAGGCATCCAGCCACTCCCGGGTCTCCTGCGGATCCAGATCTTGCGCGTCCGCGACCTTCATTACCCTCTCCCTTTGCATGCCAAGCCGAAGTCAAGCGTCAACCTCATTGCGTTCCGCATACGTGCGGAAGAGCAACGCCACACAGGCGGTACCGCCTGTCGCTCTAGGTGATGAGTTGAATACTGGCTGGCATCTGAACGCTCCCTCGCATCGTTTGTTCTTGAGCTTTTGCTTCTTTTGCAGATACCCAAGCAGCATTCGTGCCAGACCACGCAATGCGCAGCCAATCGCGCGCATGCCTTTCAATTTGCTTGAGATTGCGATGCAAGCCGTCGCATCCTCGGATGCGATCGGCCCGGATCTGTCCGAAGCTCCGGAAAACCGGGCGGAAGGATCACCCGAAATGTCGGACCGCCGCGGCGACGGGTTCCAAAATGCAAGGCTCGAAGTCGGAAACCGGCCTGCGCGCTCGAAGCCGGAGGGCCTGCGCAACGCAGCTCCGGTCACGACACGGCCGCTCGTGGAAGACAAAGAATCGAATTGACGAAGTTCGCTTAGATAGCTGAATGTCCGCGACCGCGCATTCACGGGGCTGACCAAATGACAGTCTTACTCGATCTCCTCAAGAACGATCCGCGAGAGAGGATGCAGAGGCAACGCCACCCTGAAAAGGCTAACCGACCCGACACGCCCATACAGAGCAAGCCTGCGTGGATCCGCGTGAAGGCTCCCGGCTCCGCCGAATGGGCCGAGACGAAGCGCATCGTGCGCGAGAACAAACTCGTGACCGTCTGCGAGGAAGCCAGTTGTCCCAACATTGGCGAGTGCTGGGCGAAGAAGCACGCGACCTTCATGATCATGGGCGATACGTGCACGCGCGCGTGCGCGTTCTGCAACGTGCGCACCGGCCTGCCCGGTCCGCTCGACGCCGATGAGCCGGATAAGGTCGCCGAAGCGGTGGCCAAGCTGGGACTGGAACATGTCGTCGTCACCTCGGTCGATCGCGACGACCTTGCCGACGGAGGTGCCGCGCATTTCGCTGCGACGATTGCGGCCATCCGCGTAGCAAGCCCGGGTACGACGGTCGAAATCCTGACTCCGGATTTTCTCCGCAAGAAGGGCGCGCTCGAAACCGTCGTTGCGGCGAAACCCGACGTGTTCAACCACAATCTGGAGACGGTGCCGTCGAAATATCTGACGGTGCGGCCAGGCGCACGCTATTTCCATTCGGTCCGGCTGTTGCAGCGCGTGAAGGAACTCGACCCACAGATCTTCACCAAGTCCGGGATCATGGTCGGGCTCGGCGAAGAGCGGAGCGAGGTGCTGCAATTGATGGACGATCTGCGTTCTGCCGACGTCGATTTCCTGACCATCGGCCAGTACCTCCAGCCCACGCGCAAGCACCACGCCGTCGTACGCTTCGTGCCTCCTGAAGAATTCGAAGCCTACGAGAAGGTCGCCTATGCCAAGGGCTTTCTGCTGGTATCGGCCACGCCGCTGACACGCTCCTCGCACCACGCTGATGATGACTTCCGCAGGCTGCGCGAACGCCGGCGGCAACAAGCAGCCACTGCGATCGAACCCGCTGCTCTGCCCGAGGATCGGAACTGATCCGAAGCCGAAATTATCCTTCCCCTCGCCACAGTTTGTTGCAGCGACCGCGATTACAGGAAATCGCCATTTAGCGGAGAAAATCGCAGAACTGGTAGCGGCGGAGCGCGCTACCAACAACATCTTCTCCAACCTTTGTCGTGAAGTTCACGGCAAGATCGACCGCTCAGATTCGCGGACGCGACTACAAGTCTCTGTGGCCGCCGTACGCCGCCTAACGCAGAATTGTGTCCGCTAAAGAGAAATCGTCAGTCGGACGGTACAGCATTTGGTACAGCATGACTTGCAACGCGCGTGCTTAAGTGCTGATCGCGCTTCGCTTTTTGAGATGCCCCGGTCCAATCCATCATGGGTGCAATGCAAAATCGATGCGCTAACATACTGATGTTATTTCGCTTTATCATCTCGTGCGGTGTAGCTGATTTTTTGGGCCGACAAATAGTTCAAGCTGAAAGGTGAAGCATTTTCCTTTCGTTTCAAGTGTTTAGACCAGTCCGCGTTCGTCATTTTGCGTTGCTGCGCTTCGCCCGGTACAGCTTTGCAGTACCGAATGAGGTCGTGCAGTACCGCGCTGGTTCGAACTCTCCTGACGAAATCCCATCTAGTTCGGCCGCAAAGTAGCTTGCCCCTTTCCCAAAGCCCAGTGCTTCAGGAGCGCCGTCGTAGTTTTGGCGATTATAGAGTAAGAAAACTTGCCCGCTGCGGGGCGGACGTTTGCATTCTCGCTATGACAACCGGCGTCGAATGAATCAACGTGTCAGCAAAGCCGCCAGCCTAACCATCGCTTTTGGAATTCTACAGAGGCAACCCCGTCCCATTCGAGCGTTGCGCGATTGGCGCACAGCTAGACGCAGGCGATATCGGCGCGATGCTCGGTTTCGTTTGAGTGTCGGGGGTTCGAGGCGGTGGAGTGCTACCAACCCACGCCAACATCTTCGCCAACGCTTCTCGTGAAGTTCACGGCAAGATCATGGGACGGTGCCAGCGCACCGAGCCGACGGCTTTCGTTCACCCGGCAGCGGCGCTCAGTTGCGTTCTATCAATTGCTCCCGAGCCGGAATTTTCTCGGTCTATCAAGTAGTTCACCGTCAAAAGCGGATTGACTGCAGTGCTTTCCAGCCCACTGTTGAGGTGATAAATTGGTTCTTCTTGGCTTCAAAGGGGCGAGCCAAAAATGGGACCCTCTAGCAGAGGCGACCGTGATCCTCCTTCTGTATCCGTGACGGAAGGTAACGGACGCAATCACGTAAGCGCGCCAGTCGAACTTACTTTCTCGTTTGGCCCATTCCGCCTTGTCCCGCGGCAGCAACTATTCCTTCAAGGCGATAATCCGGTTCCGCTTGGAAGTCGGGCCTTCGAAATTCTCATAGCTTTGGTTGAGCACGCCGGCGAAGTAGTCGACAAAGATGACCTCATTGCGCGCGTGTGGCCTGGCCTCACTGTCGAAGAATCGAACCTTCGAGCTCAAATCAATGCTGTGCGGCGTGCACTCGCGGAGGGTAGGACCGGCGAGAACTACATCGTCACGGTGCCTGGTCGGGGATATCGCTTCGTTGCGACGGTTTCACGGTCCATGGGCGATACAGCCCAAGCCTTCCCCGCCCCCCATAAAGGGCACAATTTGCCGGACCGTCTCACCCGACCGATCGGCCGCGCTGATATCGTTGCCATGGTGAGCAGCAGGCTACAGCGAGGCCGCTTCGTCACGATCGTCGGACCGGGCGGAATCGGCAAGACCACAGTTGCTCTGGCGGTCGCCGACCAGTTGATAGCCTCTTACAAAGATGGTGGACGGTTTGTCGATCTTGCTCCGCTCAACGATCCCCAGCTTGTGCCGAGCGCGCTCGCTTCTGTGCTTGGTGTTCCGATCCGCTCGGAGAATCCATATCCCGCATTGACGTCCTTTCTGAAGGACAAACAGATGCTGCTCCTGCTCGACAACTGCGAGCATGTCTTGCTGGCGGCCGCGGAGTTGGCTGAAGAACTTTTGAAAGGCGCACCGGCTGTTCACATCCTTGCCACCAGTCGAGAACCTCTACGTGCCGAAGATGAGCGCGTGCAGCGCCTACCCCCGCTGGAAACTGCTCCTGTCGAGGCAGGATTAACAGTCATGGAAGCGCTTAGCTACCCGGCCGTACAACTCTTTGTCGAGCGCGCGTCAGCGAGCGCCGGCGGATACGAACTCAGGGATGAAGATGTCCCAGTTGTCGCGCAAATCTGCCGTCGGCTCGATGGAATTGCGCTGGCCATCGAGCTTGCTGCGTGTCGCGTTGACGCCTTTGGGGTTCGCGGAGTGGCCAGTCGCCTGGACGATCGATTTCATCTGTTGACACGCGGTCGGCGCACTGCGCTGCCACGGCATCAGACGCTTCGTGCAGCGTTCGATTGGAGCTACGATCTGCTCTCCGAAGTCGAACGCGTCGTCATGCGCCGGTTGGGTGTTTTTGCCGGACGCTTCACGATGGAGGCTGCCAGCGCCATCGCCGGAGACGACAAAGTAATCGCGTCCGACGTCGACGGGATCGTTGCCGACCTTGTCGAGAAGTCGCTGGTCATAGCGGATGTGGCAGGCGCGACCGTATACTATCGCTTGACTGATACAGCGCGAGCCTACGCTCAGAAACGGCTGAGTGAAGAAGCTGAAACGCAAGCTGTGAGGGGGCGACACGCGCTCTACCAACTTGACCTGTTCGAGCGCGCCCTTGCCGAGTGGGAGACGTGGCCCACCACCGAATGGTTGTCCGCGTATGCTCCACAGATCGACGACCTTCGCGGCGCACTTGATTGGGCATTTTCGCCGGGCGGCGATCCTGGCGTCGGTGTAGAGCTGACGGTCGCGGCAGTGCCTGTTTGGTTCGAGATGTCGCTGATGGAGGAATGTCGCACCCGGGCCGAGCGTGCGCTGACTACGCTCGGCGAAAGCACAAAGGACGAACGCCGCCGGATGCATCTCTATGCTGCGGTTGCCTGGTCGCAGATGTACACGACAGCATCGGCCCGAGACACGGGAGCGGCGTGGGCGACCGCGTTCGAAATCGCGGACGGCCTGGACGACACTGATTACCGCTTACGAGCGCTCTGGGGAATGTGGGCTTCGCGAGTCAACCGCGGAGAGTTCGTCAAAGCTCTGGAGCTCGCGAAGCGTTTTTCTTCGGTTGCCGAGAAGACGGCGGATATCAACGATCGATTGCTCGGCGATCGATTGACAGGTGCGTCGCTGCACTTCCTGGGCAACCAATCGAGTGCAAGACAGCACATTGAGCGGATGCTTGCGCACTATGTGGCTCCCGTCCGTCGATCACATGCGGTGCGCTTCCAGTTCGACCAAGGGGTGACAGCACGCATCACGCTCGCACGAGTGCTATGGCTGCAGGGGTTCGCGACTGAGGCGCTACGCTGTGTCGAGAATAACGTCAGCGACGCTCTTTCGATCAATCACAGGCTCTCGCTCTGCAACGCGCTTGCTCAAGCAGCGTGTCCGATTGCCCTCATGGCTGGCGATCTGTTGGCCGCGGAACGCTACACAAAGATGCTGCTCGATCAGACCGCCAACGATGAGCTTGATATCTGGCGCGCTTATGGGCGCTGCTTCGAAGGAGAATTGCAGGTCAAGCGCGGCAATCTCGCCGCCGGCTTGCAGCAGCTAAAAGTTGGTATCGACGAACTTCGCCGAGCCAGATTCGTCCAGTATCTCACGACCTTCCTGGGCGCCCTGGCCGAGGGGCTGGCGATCGCCGGAGACGCCCTACTGGCAAAGACCGCGATCGATGAAGCGATCGGACGAAACGAGCAGAGCGAGGAGCGCTGGTGCAGTCCGGAACTGTTGCGGATCAAGGGTGTAGTTGCTTTGCAGCGAGACGCCAGCCAGGCCGAGGAAGATTTTCTGGCGTCGATTGAGGTGGCCCGAACGCAGGAGGCTCTCGCATGGGAGCTGCGCACCACGACTAGCCTGGCGCGACTGCGGAGGGATCAAGGGAGGGTCGGCGAAGCGTACGAGCTGCTCGCTCCGCTCTATAGCCGTTTCAGCGAGGGCTACGAAACCAACGATCTTAAGATCGCGAAGGGTCTGCTGGATGAACTCTCGGGCCAGCGCTAGCCCAGATCAACGCAGGCCGTTTCACATCCGCTGCTGAGATTTCACGGAAATTCACAATGCTTCATGGGGAGGTTTCACGCCTCCTTGCCGGATTTTGCGAGAATTCACAACGTTTGTTTAGGGTTTTATCGCACGGGCGCGCATGATGCCTGTCGAGCGGCCCCGTTCGGATGGATATCGATGCTTGAGAAAGCTGCACCAGCAAATATTCGCGACGTAGCGTTGCTTGAGCCCTTGACGCAGCAGTTTGTCGACGCGATCGCAAACGGCCCGATGATGGGTAAACTGTCTCCCGAAGACGCACGAAGATTTCTTGCGGATATCCAATCAGGCATCATCGGCAAGCCAGCCGTGCGTTTTGAGGACATGATAGCCCCTACCGGCCCTACCGGAGCGGTGCCAGTTCGCATCGTTCGACCGGAGAGGGCAAGTGAAACGCTGCCTGCATTGGTATATGTCCATGGCGGCTGGACCGTCGGCGACAAAGAGACACACGACCGCTTGATTCGCGAAATCGCGGTCGGTGCGCACGTTGCGTTGTTTTTCGTGGATTACGATCGCTCGCTGGAGGCCAAGTATCCGGTAGCAATCGAACAAGTCTATGCCGTCGCCAAGTACCTGGTAGAGCATGCGGAACGTCTAGGGATCGATTCCGCGCGCCTGGCCATCGCTGGTGACGGCGTCGGCGGCAACATGGCCGCCGCTGTCACGCTCATGGCGAAGGAACGGCGCGGCCCCAAGATCGATGCGCAGGTGCTGTTCTATCCCGCCGTCAGCTCGATGTTCGACACCGAGTCTTATGCCTCGTTCGCAAATGGCCCTTGGCTGACAAAGCGGGCGATGGAATCGTTCTGGAACGCTTATCTTCCGGACGCCGCCGCGCGCAAGCAGATCACCGCGGCACCACTCAATGCCTCGATTGACCAACTGACTGGCCTTCCGGATACGCTTATCATCGTCGCCGAGAACGACGTGCTCCGTGATGAGGGTGAGTGCTACGCGCGCAAACTGGTTCGTGCGGGGGTGCGCGTCACGTCCACAAGATACAACGGTACCATTCATGATTTCGTCATGCTCAACGCACTGGCTGATACCCCTGCGGCCAGAGGCGCTATCGCGCAGACAAACGCCCTTCTCCGGTCCATTCTTGAATGACGGATTTTGCCACGCAGGCGACAAACTTGTCAGAGGCCCATGGACCCAGGCGAACGACCGCGACAGACAACGGAGCAGAAGCGATCAGAAGGAGGCTAGCAATGGTTGGTACAACTGGCTTCGCCGGCTTATTTGCTTTACCACCCTCACCCCGCTTTCCCATGAATGTAGCTGCCGGTAATACGGACCGCCCTCTCGTCTTGATCGTGGACGATGACGAGGAGGTGCGATCCGCACTTGAAGAACTTCTTCTGTCGGTGGGGATCGACGCGTGCTGTTTTGGGTCTACGCAAGACCTATTGCACGCCAACCTTCCGGATCGCCCGGGGTGCCTCATCCTCGATGTTCGCATGCCGGGAGCAAGCGGGCTGGATCTGCAGCAGCATCTCGCCTCGAACGGCAATACCCGGCCGATCATCTTCCTTACCGGCCACGGCGACATCGCCATGACGGTGCAGGCGATGAAGGCGGGAGCCGCCGATTTCCTGACAAAGCCGGTAAGAGACCAGACGCTCCTTGATGCGGTTACGGCGGCAATCGAGAAAGATATTTCGCTGAGAACCGCAGCCCGGCATATCAAGCAGCATGTCGACCGTTACGCCAAATTGACGCCGCGCGAACGCGAGGTCCTGCGCGAAGTGGCAAAGGGCCGCCTCAACAAGCAGATCGCCTTCGATCTCGGCATCAGCGAGATCACCGTCAAGCTGCACCGCGGCAGCGTGACGAAGAAGATGCAGGCGGCGTCCGTCGGTCAGCTCATCCGCATCTGGGAATTGCTGCCTGCGGAGATCCGACAGGAAAACTCAGCCTAGACCAAAGGATGGTTACGATACGGCCGGCATTGGGTCAGATCAGGGAGATGGCCATCCGGCCATGCTAGCGAGAGTCATCGGTTTGTCCAAAGCGCCTTTAGTCGCGATCGTAGATGACGATGAAGCTGTGCGAGAAGCCCTTTCCGATCTCCTTCTGGTGCTGGAACTGTCGTGTCGCACTTTCGATCGAGCGGAGGCCTTCATGGCGGAGTACGTCCCGGGCAGGTTCGACTGCCTGATCACCGATGTGAGCATGCCGGGCCATAGCGGGCTCGACCTGTTGCAGCGGCTGCGGACCATCGGCTCCCCAATGCCGGTGATCATCGTCACGGCCGACACCACTCCGGCGACCCGATTGCGTGCCATGCGATGCGGCGCTTATGCCTTTCTGACCAAGCCGGTGAGCAGCGAAGCACTCCTTCGTCATCTGCGGTCCGCCCTGAGACACGCGGGCTCCTGCCCTGGCGCAGATGGACGGGAGACGCCCAGCGATGGCTAGCCCCGTCCACAAGACCGTGACGCGTGGACACGAACACCCCTCCGTGTCTCCTCCCGGAATGGAGTTGTCCGATTTCGCATCCGAAAGCGTGATTGTCAGCGACGAGCACGGCGTCGTGAAATACTGGAATGCGGCTTCGGAAGCCCTTTATGGATGGCCCGCCATGGCCATGATCGGGCAGAATCTTGCCGCGCTCCGCACACCCGGCCAGCACGACCCCGAACCCACTAGCGTGCTACTGCGGGAAGGCCGATGGGAGGGTTTAGTCCGCCGGCGCAACCAGGCTGGAGCAGAAGTTACAGCCACCATCAGAAAAATCGTAAGGCGGGATGCAGCCGGCATACCTCTCGATATCGTTGAATTCGGACGAGACGCTGGAGGGATGTCCGAAGCGGCAACCATACGCGTGGATGCCGAGCTGCAGGGCTATCTGGCCGCTTGCTGGGAACTCGATACCTCAGCCGCCCGCCCTGTGCTCCAAACAATCGCCGAGCTCAGAAGTCGTAGCGTAATCGACGATCTCGATGAACACCCGGAATGGGTTGAAAAGCTTCTGACCGCCACCCGCATCTCGGCCGTCAATGATCGCGCGGTACGGATGTTCGGCGCCCATGCCGGTCTGGAGCAGATGATCGGCAAGCCCGTCGGCGCATTCTGGCCGGCCGAGAGCCGCTCGGCGCTCGCTGCCCTCCTCGAAAAGGTGGCAACCGATCCCTCGCGCCTCGAGATGCGCAAAATTGTCTCCAGTGGAACCATACGCAACCCCATCATCAGGGCATGGCACTCCGCGGAGCCGAAGCCCCCCGGAACGGTGTTCGTAACCATCAACGGCGAGGCGAATGACGATCGCACGTCCTGGGAACTGCAGGCCAGCGAGGAACGCTATCGTAAACTGATCCAGTATCTGCCGACCGCACTCTGGCAGGTCGATTCCCGTCGCGCGGGCGAAGTGTTTGATCAGCTCAAGGCAAACGGCATCCGCGATATCGGAGCCTACCTTGACCGGAATCCGGACCTCATCGAACATGCCAAGGACTTTGTAAGGGTCACGGAAGTCAACCGGGATGCGGTGTTGCTGTTTCGGGCCAAGAATGCCGCTGATCTCATAAATCCGGTTCGATACATTTTTGCCGCCGCCCCCGGGCTCGCGAAGCGGGTCATGGTTGCTCACTTCGAAGGCCGGCGAAATTTCTTTGAAGAAACGAAGATCCTCGCCTTCGATGGCACGATTATCGATGTTCTGTTCACGGTCACATATCCGGTATTGCCCGAGCAACTGGATACGACCTTCATCACCATGCAGGACATCAGCGAACGATTGAATACGGAACAGCAGCTTCGAAAGCTGCAGGCCGACTTCACGCATGCAGGACGCATCGCAACGCTCGGCGAGCTCGCAACCTCGATCGCGCATGAGGTCAACCAGCCGCTTTCGGCAATCGTCACCAATGCAGAGACGAGCCTGAGGTGGCTGGCGCGCGCCGATCAAAACACTGAAAAAGTCACGCAGCTCATCTCCAGGATCGCATCAAGCGCGCGCCGCGCGGGTGAAATCATTCACCGCATTCGAGGCATGGCGGCGAAGAATGAGCCGGAGAAACGTCTCATCGACCTCAATGAAGTCGTTGAGGAGGCTCTCCTGTTTATCCGCCATGAGATCGACTCGAAGTCGATTGCTTTGTCGTCGGTATTAGAAACCGGACTTCCGCAGGTGATGGGCGATCGGATCCAGTTGCAGCAAGTAATCATCAATTTGCTGGTCAACAGCGTCCAGGCAGTCGCGCAATCGGGACAGCCAACGCGCCGGATCGACATCCAGACGTCGATCGATGACAGCGGCTCGGTCGCCTTTTCCGCCTTCGATAATGGTCCAGGCATCACCGACGGCAACATGAAGCACATTTTCGAAAGCTTCTTCAGCACCAAGGACGCGGGGATCGGTATCGGGCTGGCCATTTGCCAGTCGATCATTTCCGCGCATGGCGGCCGCATCGCGGGTTCAAACCGCCCGAACGGCGGCGCACACTTTCGCTTCACACTGCCAGTGCCAACGGCTGCCGAAATCGATTCCGCGGTCGTCGGCTTTATTCGGCCCGCTCAATGAGCTTCGTTTCATGGCGCGAATATCTGCGCGATTGCACCCATCGCGTCCACCTATCCCAAAGTGCAGGTTGATCTATCCACCGAACCAGCGCCACTAGACTCGCTGCACGATACCGTCGCGCGGCGTTTGCCATCATTGTTGTGAGCACACAGGAAGCAGCGCTCCGACTCTTTGGCCCAGCGCGGTCTGCGGAGCGCGCGCATGACCTCTCCAATGCGAGCACAACCCATGAGCAAACCGGTCTTGCACAATTCTTCGGCAGATCTGCCGGCCGCAACCGAGGCACCACGCCCGAACGATCAACCAAATGCCGATCGGCGTCTGGCCGAAGAGGAAATGGAGCGCGTGCTCGGGACCAGACCATTTCACATGGCTTTGGATCGCTCCGGCGGCGGGATCGCCCACTGGAAGCATGACCCATTGCACGACGTCGTCGCGCCCATGACCCATCACGTCATCATGGCTTACAACGGTATAATGCAGCGCATGGAGCGGCGGTCAGGAAGATCGGTTGCGATTGGAACGTTTCGTCGCGGGGCTGTGATAATCATTCCGGAAGGATCAAGCTCCCGATGGGACATTCCGAAACCTGTTGATGTCGTTCAGCTCTATCTTCCTCACACAACGCTCAAGCGCGTTGCCGACGAAGCCGAAACCGGCACACCGATCGATCTCCTGGAACGAACGGCGTATCCCGACCCCATTACATCCCGATTGCTGTTGAGCGCGGCCGACGTGCTGGAGGGCAATGGGGCCCTGGATACGCTGTTCAGGCAGCAACTGACAGACCTCCTGGCCACGCGCCTCCTGGCTGCGCACAGCGGCTCGCCAGCCCCGTTCCAGCCAACCCTCGGCGGCCTCCCGCCGATGACGCTGCGCCGCGCCATCGAACGCCTCCGTTCGGACAGCGATGCGGACGTCTCGCTCGCGGCGCTGGCTTCCGATGCCGGCCTGTCGCGCTTCCACTTCTGCCGTGCCTTCAAGCACAGCACCGGGCTTTCACCTCATGCCTGGCTGCGCCAGCACCGGCTCGAGCAGGCCATGAACATGCTGCGCGACACCGACGCCTCGGTCGTCTCGGTCGCAGCGGAGCTTGGCTATGCCTCCCAGACCGCCTTCGCCGCGGCGTTCAGGAAGCTGACCGGCGAAACGCCGAGCGATTGGCGGCGACGCATGCGCTAGCAGCAATCTCTCTACAGGTACGGCAATCGCTCTGGGGCAGTCGCAAATCAGGTTCGTTATCGTGGTGCCTACGTTGATAATGGAGGAGACAGCGATGACCTGGAAGAAATTCGTCATCCCCCTGGCAATCGCACCGCGACGAAGAGCAGTTGCGACCGCGCTCATATACGGACTTTCGCTGGCCGTTCGCTTTACTTCGGCGGCAGGCGAGGAAACGGAGGTTCCGGCACCGGCCGCTCGAAGCGCTAATCCCATGGCTTCCTTCATGATCAACGATGGCGCCCAGCTCTTGCACAGGAATTGGCCGCCAAAGCCCGTTCTGCCGATTGGCCTTAACCGCGGCTGGCCGCTGGGCCCCAGAAGCTGCCATGCGGCATGTGAAAGCCGCGTGCCGATCTCGGCAATGCCGAGCTGCCCACCATAGGTCAGCCCGTCTTCGTTTCACATCCTCGCATCCTCGTCGATCTCAGGAGGCCTTGCCGCCAATGAACAGCGGCGGCGGTGACCTTTGCCTGAACAACTCAACCCACAGGAGATAATCACATGCGACTCATCATCATTGGCGCCGGCTTCGCCGGCATGTACGCCGCACTTTCCGCTGCCCGCCTGCGCGACATCCAGGGCGTTTCTCCCGAGGAACTCGATATCGCGCTGGTCGCGCCGGAGCCGACGCTGGTGGTTCGCCCGCGGCTGTACGAACAGAAGCCCGAGACCCTGACGGCGCCCCTGCTGGATGTCCTTAACGCAATCGACGTCGTCTACGTGCAAGGCAGCGCCGAGACCATCGACACCAAATCCCGCGTGGTGCAGGTCGCGACCGCGAAGGGCACGCGAAAGACGCTGTCCTACGACCGGCTGGTCGTGGCGACCGGCAGTAGGCTGTTCCGCCCCAACATTCCCGGCCTTGCCGAGCACGGCTTCAGCGTCGACCAGCTCGACGATGCGATTGCTCTCGACCGGCACCTGCACAGCCTTCCCGACCGGCCGGCAATGAACGGGCGCGATACGGTCGTCGTTGCCGGCGGCGGCTTCACCGGCATCGAGGCGGCGACGGAAATGCCGGCGCGGCTTCGCAAAATCCTCGGCAAGGATGCCAGGCCCCGCGTCATCATCGTCGACCGGAACAGCGCGATCGCCCCCGACATGGGCGAAGGTCCTCGCCCCGTCATTGAGGAGGCCCTGCGCAAGGTCGGTGTGGAGACCAGGCTCGGCGCCGGCGTCGCCTCGCTGGACAAATCCGGCGTCACTCTCTCCAATGGCGATCACATCGAAACCGAAACCGTGATCTGGGCGGCGGGTATTCGCGCCGCGCCGTTGACCCAGCAGATCCCAGCCGAACGCGACAATTTCGGGCGGCTGCTCGTCGACCGCGACTTGCGCGTGCCGGGGGTGGCCGGCGTCTTCGCCACCGGCGATGCGGCTCGCGCGGCATGCGACGATGTCGGCAACTACGCGCTGATGTCGTGCCAACACGCCACGCGGATGGGCGCCTTCGCCGGCAACAATGCCGCGGCCGAACTGCTGGGCGTACCAACCAAGCCCTATCACCAGAAGGGATACGTCACCTGCCTCGATCTCGGCGAAGCCGGCGCGCTGTTCACCGTTGGCTGGGAACGCCAGGTCAAGATGGTCGGCGACGTCGGCAAGAAGACCAAGCAGGAGATCAACACCGTCTGGATCTATCCGCCGCAGGCCGAACGTGCTGCCGCGCTGGCCTCGGCCGATCCGGAGCGTGTGACTGACGTGAGTGGCTTCTTCTAGACCTTCACGCGAAACGGGCCGCGCTTCTCGCTGGCTGCGCGGCCTGCTTTCCGAGACCAGCCAGTAGCCTTGAACATGAAACAGGAGACAAACATGAACCTAGACACAAGCCTGGCCAACACCTCACACCCCGGTGGACCGGGCCCCAACGAGTTGGTTCCGTCGCGCTACGCGGTGCAGGTCGGCGACATTGACGTGCTGGTGGTTAGCGATGGCGTGCTACCGCTCCCAACCGCAATGTTGGCACACAACATCGACCCGGCCGTCCGGGCGACCTGGCTGAAAGACATGTTCCTGCCGCCGGACGCTTACGATTGGGCGCTGAACGTGGTCGTGGTGCGTAGCGGCGGCCGGACCATACTCGTCGATGCTGGGCTTGGGCTCGACCCGGACTTGCACTTGCCGCGGGCCGGGCAATTGATCAAGCGACTGGAGGCCGCCGGCATCGATCTTGCGTCCGTGACCGACGTGGTGCTGACCCACATGCACATGGACCACATTGGCGGGCTGCTCGTCGACGGGGTCAAGGAACGGCTACGTCCGGACCTGCGGATCCACGTGGCGGCCGCCGAGGTCAAGTTCTGGGAGGCGCCCGATTTCTCCCACGTCTCTATGCCGCCGGGGTTCCCGGACGCGCTTCGATCGACCGCCAAGCGGTTCGTGAAAGAGTACCGCAGCCAGCTGCGGCCGTTCGAGGAGGAGTACGAGGTGGCGCCGGGAGTGGTCGTCACTCGCACCGGCGGCCACACCCCCGGGCACAGCGTGGTCCGCGTGGCGTCCGGCGGCGACCGGCTGACGTTCGCCGGCGACCTCGTGTTCGCGGTCGGGTTCGAGCACCCCGAGTGGTACAACGGCTTCGAACACGACCCCGAGGAGTCGGCCCGCGTTCGTATCAGTCTTTTGCGGGAACTGGCTGAGACCGGTGGGCTGCTGGTGGCCACTCACCTGCCGTTCCCGTCCGTCGGCCATGTGGCAGTCGACGGCCACGCCTTTCGTTGGGTGCCGGTCTTCTGGGACTACTGATCGCGCTTCCCATCCGGGAAGCGCGGCCCAACCAAGATTGAGCACCAAGATCGAACGCTAACGTCGAGCACAGGAGCTTTCAAATGAATCAGATGATCCGCAACATTCGGCAAAGGACAATCAAGAGCCTCGACAACACCTCGCACTCCGGCAGAGCGGCGCCCGACGAGTTGGTTCCGTCGCGCTACGCGTTGCGGGTTGGTGATATTGATGTGTTGGTGATCAGCGATGGGGTGCTAACGCCGCCAGCCGAGTCGATGGCCACCAATGCCGACCCGGCAGCCCGGACGGCTTGGCTGGACGACATGTTCCTGTCGCGGGACGCGTTCGATTGGGCGCTGAACGAGGTCGTGGTACGTAGCGGCGACCAGACCATACTCATCGACAGTGGGCTAGGGCTGGAGTACCCGGACTTTCCACGGGCCGGGCAGTTGGGCCTGCGACTGGAGACCGCCGGCATCGATCTTGCGTCCGTGACCGATGTCGTGCTGACCCACATGCACTTTGACCATGTTGGCGGGCTGCTCGTCGACGGGGTGAAGGACCGCCTACGCCCGGACCTGCGAATCCACGTGGCCGCCGCCGAGGTCAAGTTCTGGGCGTCGCCCGATTTCTCCCGCACCGCCATGCCGCCGGCGCTCGCGGAGGTGGCCCGGTCGGCCGCCACGCGGTTCTTGAACGAGTACCACAGCCAACTGCGGCCGTTCGAGGAGGAGTACGAGGTGGCGCCGGGAGTGGTCGTCAGTCGCACCGGCGGTCACACCCCTGGACACAGTGTGGTACGCTTGGCGTCCGGCGGCGACCGGCTGATGTTCGCCGGCGATGCCATATTCCCGGTCTCGTTCGACCACCCCGACTGGCACAACGGCTTCGAACACGACCCTGAGGAAGCGACGCGTGTCCGGCTCCGACTCTTGCGGGAGCTGGCGACGACCGGCGCGTGGCTGGTAGCCACGCACATGCCGTTCCCGTCCATCGGCCGGGTGGCGGTCGCCGGCGACGTCTTTCGTTGGGTACCGGCCTGGTGGGACTACTGATCGCGGTCCGAACGAGGGCGCGTAACAAGCGCTCCGATACGGGCCGCGTTTCCAGCTCGGGAGCGCGGCCCGCTCACCCAAAACCCTCAACCTCTCGCTCGTCTTCGCCTCGCCGGCGCAACTTGGCGGCACCGTCGCTTTTCTGTGCTCGGCTGCGGCGGACGAGATCACGGGCACGGCAACCTCGGTCGACGGCGGCTGGACCGCACGTAGGCCCCGGGTGAGTGAGCGGTCGCTTCAGCGAGACAACTGTTGCAGGAGGATATCGTGGTGCATCTTACTAAGAAGAAGGTGGTCGGCTTGTCGCTGTGCCTCGGCGCCGTCGTCGTTGTAGCTGGCGGCTGGGCCTATGCCCGCACAAACGAGACGTTCACCGACAACGCCTACATTCGTGGCGACATGACGTCGCTCGCGCCGAAGGTTGCAGGCTACGTCACGGCCGTTGAGGTTCAGGATAACCAGTCCGTTCGTGCAGGCGATGTCCTGTTCCGGATTGACGACCGGGACTACCGCGCGCGGCTTGCGCAAGCAGAGGCTAACGTCGAAGCCGCCCAAGCCCGCCTCACCAATGTCGATGCGGAGACCCAGCTCCAGCACGCCCTGATACGCCAGGCCGAAGCGCAAAGACTTGCGAGCGTGGCCGAGATGAATCTGGCCCGCAAGGCCTCCGACCGTCGCCGCGAGCTGATCCGCACCAACGCCGTCAGCCAGGCCCAGGTCGATGAAAGCGATGCGGCGCTATCGAGAACCGAGGCGGGCGTGTCGGCGGCGTCGGCAACGGTAGAGGCTCAGCGGCAACGCATCGCCGTTCTTGCCAGCCAGCGCGAAGCTGCCGTTGCTGCCGTGGCGCAGGCGCACGCCGCCCGCGACCTCGCCCAGATCGATCTCGACCACACCGTGGTGCATGCGCCGGTCGACGGCGTCGTCGGCAACCGCCAGGTTCGGGTCGGCCGGCTTGTCGCACCGGGTACCTCCTTGCTCGACATCGTTCCGGTCAAGGACGTGTGGGTGGTGGCGAACTTCAAGGAAAGCCAGATCGAACATATCCGGCCAGGACAGCGTGCCCGCATCACCGTGGACGGCTATCCGAACCAGACGATTGAAGGCGTGGTGGACAGCTTTGCGCCCGGCAGCGGGTCTGCGTTCACCCTGCTCCCCACCGACAATGCGACGGGAAATTTCATTCGTGTCGTTCAACGCGTGCCTGTGAAAATCCGGTTCACCAGAAATCCATTGCCCGGCCGCGTCGTGCCCGGCCTGTCCGCGCGTGTCGAGATCGATCGAGGAAGCGGCACATGACCGCGATCGCCGACGCCACGCCAGGCTACGACAGGCGCGCGGCAGGAATCATTCTTGTCGCAGGCATCGTGCTCGCCACTCTGACGGAGGCGATCGCGAGTACCGTCCTGTCGCTCGGACGCAACGATATCATCGGCGATACCCATGCAACCCCGGATGAGTTCGCCTGGCTGGACGTCGGATACACCGCTACGAAGCTTATCGGGTTCATGGCCGCCTCCTGGCTCATGACGCGCACCAATCCGCGCAGCCTGATCATCGGCTCGACTCTGGTCATGGGCACGGCCTGCGGCATTGCCGCCATCACATATCGGCTGGACCTACTGATTGTACTCCGCATGATACAGGGTTTCTCCGGCGGCACCTTGCTTGTCGCTGGGCAGGCCATCATTTTTCTAGCCTATCCGCGATCCTGTCAGCCGATCCTGCAAGCGCTGTTTGCGATGGGATCCGTCGTCGCCCCCGCGACGATCGCTCCGGCGCTCCAGGGATGGTTGATCGACAGCCAGTCGTGGGCATGGATTTTCTTCGGCGTCGTTCCGGTGGCCCTCGCCGCTATCGGACTTTTGTTGATCGCCGACGGCCCGAGACCCGTTACGACCGCGCGCCTTCCGTTCGACTGGGCCGGCTTCTTGCTGATATCAGTCGCATTTTTCTGCCTCACCTACGTTCTCAATCAGGGCAGCCGATGGCGGTGGTTCGAGGAGCCTCGCATCGTGTGGCTGACCGTGATCGGCGCAGCCGCTTTGCTGGCGTTTCTCGGCCAACAGGTGATAGCCAAAAGCCAAGGCCTGCTGGATTTCACCCTGTTCCGGTCGAGCGATTTTTCATTCGCATTCATCGTCAGTTTTGTCGCTGGTGCCGCCTTGTTCGGCAGCGCGTATCTGATCCCGTCCTTTGCCGTTTCCGTTCTCGCGTTCACGCCTACCGATGCAGGCCAGCTCCTGTTGCCAAGCGGCGCGCTTTTCGTCGGCGCCCTCCTCGTGGCCGCCTTCCTCATGCAGGTCCGCGGCGCTCCGCCGATCGTCACCGTGCCGTTCGGCATCCTGATGATCATGGCGGCGATGTGGTTGCTGTCCGGCTCGACCAGCGAGAGTGGCGCCGACGACATGATGGCAGCCATCCTGCTGCGCGGATTTGGACTTGGCTTCCTCTTCCTGTCGATCACTCTCATCGCCTTCAGCGAGCTGAACAACCGCAATCGTGCGTCTGGCATCGGCCTCTTCAATGCGGGCCGCCAGATCGGTGGCCTCATGGGGGGAGCCGGGCTCCAGACCATGATCGACCACAATGTTACCTCCAACGCTGCAGTGCTTGGCGCCAGCGTCACCGCAGGCGTCCCTGCGGTCAGCGAGCGGCTGGCGACGGTAAGCGCCATGCTCGCGGCACGAGGGATGGACGGCGTGGCGGCCGGCCGGGCCGCGATGGGCCTGTTGGGTCGAACCGTTACCGGTCAGTCCACCGTGATCGCTTTCGATACGGCGTTCGCTGCGGTCGCTCTCCTTTTCGTCATCGCCGCGCCCGTGCTGGTCACCATCAAGATCGCGTTCGCCCTGCACGCAAAGATGCGCGGGGCGCATTTATCCCGGACCGAGGAGCCGTACATGAGACATCCCGCGCCGACGCCCGCTCGACAAGACAATGCTGCACCGACGCCAGACGCTCGCGCCGACATCGTGCTGGCTATGAGCGAGGCTCTCGCTCATCCGAGCGGCACGCCCGCTGGTCTCAACGGTATCTTGGATCGAAGCGGATACTCGAAAGAAGATATTCTTTCGGCGTTCGAGAGCGTCGACGATCTCATCGTCGCGATCGCCGAACACAAAGCCTCCCTCATATCGCAGCCATTGGTGAGAAGAGCGCGCCCTGGCACCGTAGACGATGCACGCGAAACCCTCATCGCGTTCGGACGCGTTGCCTGGAAAGAATATTCGACCACCCTGGTCGGGTTTATTCGAATGGTGATGACCGAAAGTGCACGCAACCCTGCGCTCAAGAAGCGGGTGCACGAGGCGGGCCAGGCGATTGTCACGCTCAGGCTGCGGGAGTTTCTGGCGGCGGCAAATGAAAGGGGAATCCTGTCGATATCGGACGCTCAGCTATACGCCGAGCAATTGATGGGACTGCTAAGGGAACCACTCTACCAGGCACTCATGCTGAGTCCAGCAACGAGACAGGAGGCAGCAACCGCCGACCGCGTCAGAGCCAGCATCGAAAGGTTCATTCATGGATGCGCGAGCGCGAGGAGCATTACCCAATGAGCGCGGCTAACGATATTGCCCGGTCGAGACGGTTTTGGCTGAAGCGAAACAGCGAGAGCCCTTCAAGACTGGAAGTCGTCGGCGATGTCCCGCCAGACCTGGCAAACAACATCGACGAGAATGGATCCCTGGTGACAGTCGACCCCGCCGACTGGATCGTCTGTTTCGTACCCGGGCTTCGCCGGCAATGGTGGCATCGGTTCGTCCATCACAGGCATAAGCATGTCTTTGCCATGCGACCCACGGGGACGGGGAGCTGGCTGCTTGTGGAGCCGTGGTGGACGCGAATGATGGTGACCATCCTGCCGCCGGCCGATGCCGTCAGATTTCTCCGGTGGGGTGCGACGGGCGATATTCTTCGCGTCCGCGAAGCGGTCCCGGGCAAAGCGAGCCAGCTTCGCGGTTGGTCTAACTGCGCGGTTCTCTCGGCGTTCTTGCTGGGCCGACCGAGCTGGACATGGACGCCGCACGGTCTCTACCGGCAGCTACTCCGCGAAAGATCAACGCGGCGCGAGAACGTGCAGCAACTTCTCGTCGACCAGTTCACCAAAGTCGTCAGCCATTACTCGTCTAACGCACTGAGTGTCGGTGCCGACCAGCTTTCCCTGCCGCTGAGGGAATTGCTCATCATCATTGGACGCAACCTTCTCGAGACGATGATGACGCCGTCGTTGCTGGAAGTTTGCTACACAGCCATCCTCGAAGCGGACCGCTACCCCGATGCGACGCGGGCCTACGCGCAACATGGCCCTGCGCCGGCCATCGCGGTCCTTACGAAAATTCTGGCAAAAGCGAAGCAGGCCGGAGAAATCGATCTTGCGGATTGCGAAGCCGGTGCCCGCCAGTTCCTTGGAATGCTGCACGGAAACGTCCATCTGGAGGCCGTGCTTCAGCTCGGCGACATACCAACGCTTTCCGAAATCGATTTGCGCGCCCGCACCACCGTGAAAGCCTTTCTCGACGGTGCCGCGCCTGTCGAGACGGCGCCAATCGTTGCACGAGCAGCATTAATGGCATGAGAAGAGAATCGAACATGCTCTGACGTTTTTCCATTTGGCCCGCTTTCGGAGCCGAGCTCCACTGCATCCGTCTCCAAATTGTACATCGCGCCAGTCATCTTGACGCCTTGCTTCCATTTCAGCAAGCACGGGCCGTCGCTCAGGCGCTCCCCCTCCCGAAACATCAACCCTCTAGTGACAGCGCAGCATGTTCAGTTCGGCTCCGCATACCGGATGTTGCTCGAGTTTTTTTTCTCTCGGTGCACACATCATGCACGCCGCCCTCTAGTCGCGTTCCACTCAAGCGTTGCTCGGTTGGCGCACGCTAAGCGCAAGTGACATTCGCGCGACGCTCGGTCTCGTCTCAGTATTGGGGTTCGAATCGAGGGAGCGCTACCAACCCACGCCAACACTCCTCCAAGCTTTATCGTGAAGTTCAGGGCAAGATCGACCGCTTAGATTCCGGACGCGCCTACTACTCTCTGTGGCCGCCTACGCCGCCTGACGCAAAATTTTTTTGTTCGCTAAAGAGAAATCGTCAGTCGGACGGTACAGCATTTGGTACAGCATGGCTGGCAACGACCGTGCTTAAGCGCTGATCGCGCTTCACATTTTAAGATGTCCCGGTCCAATCCATCATCGGAGCGACGGAAAATTTCCATTCCATGTCAATTGCTTACCCGCAACGCCGGTTCAATGCAACATGATGCTTTTGATAACCTTGCCCGTCTGGTCCAACTAAAATATCGAAAACAACCCCATGCAAAGTAGCACCGCAGTGCTTGCTTCAAAGCTCAGACTTCGCGATTTCACTGCACCCGGTATTTGCTCATGTAGTGTTTGCGCAGGATCTTGCGGACCTGCTCGGCAAGCCGCCTGTTAGCGCTAGCCTGCGGTTTGTCGCGGCGCTCCGGCGGCTTCGGCCGATGCGGATGTGGGCGCTGCTTGGTGGAATGTTGCCTTCGGGTCAAAACGGCAAGCCTTTGTTCATGCGACGATCTCGACCGGACTGCCGATGGCAAGACCGAGATCGCGGTCCGCCCGCCCCTGATTGACGGCAATTTCGGCAAGCCCGTTGGAGTTCTCATACCAGAAAGCCGCGCCTGGCGGCAGATCACTGAAGGTCCTGGCGCGGTCCAGAACCCGCCCCGCCGCGGTGAGCCTTGCGCCGGGCGGCAGCGTAGCCGCCCTCAGTCCGGTCATCGCATTGCCGTAGTGATCGACGTAAACGATCTCGCAGAGGTCATCCGGCCAGTCTGCCCGGCGATCTGCGCCGTCGTGACGTGGCTGGCCGGGGGGTGGATCACCGCGCGCCAGCATGGCTGCCACCGGAGCGAAGAGGTCGCGCCCGTGAAAGCTGGCCGAGAGATGCTTCGGCTTCCAGTCGATGTCCCAGCTGCGCGTCTCTTGGGCTCTGCGCTGGATCAGCTCAAGCAAGCCGTTGCCGGGACCGATATACCAGCGGCCATCGGCTTCCACAAAAATGGATGGCCGCGTCCCGCCGACGCCGGGATCGACAACGCAAAGAAAGACGGTTCGTACCGGAAACCATGCAGCATAGGCGGCCAACAGATACGCCGATGCCTTGGGATTGCTGACTGGCGCATCGGCGAAGAGGTCGACAACGGGAATGCGCGGCGCCATCTGGTGCAGCACCGCCTTCATCTGACCCGTATACGGGCCGTGCAACCCAAAATCCGTGAACAGGGCAATCATGGTGTCAGCCTGCCCAACTGTGTGTCCGCTTCGCTCGAAAACGCTATACTGACCCATCCGAGCCGTGCGACGGACCGCGGTCACAGCAGCACGCCAAATCCTGCTTGCTCTCCCTCAATCGGCTCGCCCACTGTGATCGTAGGCTCGGCGCAATGTCGATCTCGCGTCTGCTCATCATCTTCGGCTTGTCGCTCGTTGCGCTTGGGCTGCTATGGCCCGTGATCAACAAGATCGGCTTAGGCCGGTTGCCCGGCGACATCGTCATCGAGCGCGACAACTTCCGCGTTTATATCCCGCTCGCAACATCGCTGCTGGTCAGCGTGATCCTTTCCCTGATCCTTTGGCTCGCTAACCGTTAGCCGTCGGCGCCTCTTGCTCAGGGTGGACGACGCTCGGGAGCGTTCGCGGCCGGCCTGCCGGCAGCATCATCGTCTGCGCCGTGAGCAGCCACGGCATCCACATAAATCGCGTGGCCTGCGCCCAAAACGTGAAAGGGTTGGCCGCCTCGAACGAGGACCCGAGCGCTTCGAACGATGGCGTTGCCCGGAGGTTGATTGATATCTGCTCCCAATCACCAGTCGGCGATTGCCGGTGAATGATGTCGATGTCGAGGCCGGCCAAACGAGCGCTTGCTCTCGTGGCATCGATATCGCTGCCTCGACTGTACGTTCGCTCAGGCATCGGCCTTTACCATCTTCGTGCACCGATTCCGTCCGCTTGGCACTTGCCGCCGCGGCCGGCCTATTGATTATCGCTCATTATTTTCGGCAATGAAAGCTCGGAAGGTTGCCGCCACGAACCATGGCTGCACCTTGCGGAACGATGGAACCCCGCCTCCTTGAGGCGCGCGAGGAGCTACATCTGCTGAATTGGCCAAGCTTTCGGAACTCATGGCCTGCTCGCGTGCAGACCTCGCTGCTATCCATGATCGCGACGAGCAGCATCTACCGAATATTTGCCGGCACCATAATAAGCGACCAGGGCAAGTCCGCCAATCAACCCGAATGTTCAACAATACTGCTGCGCCGGCCTGAACGTAGCGTGGCGGTCCAATACATCGCCCGCGGATTCGTTAGGCCTCCTCAAAACATTGGTGGGTAGTGGTTCTGTCAACGCTTGCACTGATCCGACACCTCAGCGGCAAACGTCAGCGAGCGTGACGGGCTCCGCTGGATGCAGGACCGTGCCGTAGCCGGGATTGATCGGCGATACCTGCCCGGAGTGCCCGCCGGCCTGAGTGCGGGCCGCGCGAACCGGGTCTTCCGATTGAGGTGTTCTTCTATTGAAAGTCCGTCGGGTCGGTCCGATACTGGGTGCGGTCCTTTGGCTATCATCAATCCGAGGAGGACGATCATGGCAATCCAGATCGTGATGGACCGCACCGGCGACAGCCGTCACCCTTTCAACCCCGAAGACGTACAGGGCGTGGCGAAGGCGGAGCAGCGGTTCAATGAGCTGACGAAGGCCGGTTTCACCGCCGCGGTCCGGACGAGTTCCGGTCAGACCTCACAGATCCGAATGTTCGACCCCACTGCGGAACAAACCCTCTTCTTCCCCAGGTTGGTCGGCGGTTAGTCGCTATGTTTGGTTTTCGACCGTTACTGCCGGGCGCCCGCTCCCGCCTGAGAGCGACGCGAAGGCTCTTCATCAGGCACGGCGCCGAGGGCACGCCGGAGGGCAGGTCGCTGCTGCTATTGCAAAAATGGCTGTCGCCGAGCCAGCGGGAGCAGTTCGGCAGAAGGGGCTACTTCGAGGTCGTCGGAAGCGACAGTGGAAAGCGGTACAGGATTCACGCCGGAGCCTCGGTGAACGTGTGTGAGATTGACGAAAGAGGCCGCTTGCAGGAGGGTTTGTGTTTCATGCCGATCGGCGCGCTGCCGATCGGAGATGTCATGCTCGCCCAGAAGATCGCGCTGGAGACCTGCGAGGACAAGGCGCGCGCCGTGGCCCGCAGGTTCACTCCGAACGGCTTCCAGTTCAGACAAACCCGACCTCTCGGCTGATACCGCCGACCTCATCGCCGCTGCGGCGGAGCCGTTCTATGCCGACTTCCGCTGCGGCTTCGGCGTCGTCTTCTTTGCGGCGTTCTCCTTCGCCGGCTTCTCACGTGAGATCGCGAGCAACATCTCGCCAGATGCCAACACACACGATCACTCGAGTCCGATACGTAGGAGGGCTCGTGCCACCTCGAGCTCGCTGATGGCTGCACGTAGTGCTTTTCGCGCTGCTGTCTTGTCGCCATTTTCGCAGGCCGCAGACAACTCTTTGAGATGGTCGGCCGCCGATTCCGCGTGCGCGACAAGCTCCGCAGCACCAGCAAAACTGCTTCGGCGTTTTGTGTCCATCATAGTATCCAATTCCGATCTCGTCTGCCCGCCGTATTGGCGGCATTCGCCAACGTGCTATGCGCGCAGCATTCGTCACAGGCTGCCCGGGCCCTCGGTCCGCCTCGTTCGGTCGGCGACTTATGTTCCCCTTATCGGGTTCGCGATGGTCGGTTGCCGCAGCTCCCGTCCCGTCGATCCGCAGGAAGACACTCCGTCGCGTGCGTGGTCCGCGAGCACGCCGCGCTCCCGCTCAACTGAATGCTCGCCAGCATTACACTTATGAGCACCCCTCGACGCATTTCAAGAAGGCATCGTTCTGGCAATGAGCGTTCTGCAAAGCAGCTCAGCGAAGATCAACCGACTGGCTCATCGGTGACTGCAATGAAAGCGGTACGACCGCATCCCTTCGGTGGTTCCGAAACGGCTGCGGCCCCGACGAAGTTCCGATGCTCTCAGCCACACGGCGACGCTCAACTGAACAAAGACGGCCGAGGTGAACGATTCTGGCGCGAGCGCATTTCAATTTCGCCGCGCGTTCCAAGAAATGTCCGTTTCATGTCACCAGGCCCTGCCCTGGGCAGCGGCAATCGATCGTAGGATTGGTACGAAACTCAACGCTCGGCGACCTCAGTCCGTTCGAAAATCTGCGGCGCGCCACACAGGGGTCTCAACATCGGCTCGACGCTCGGCAGCCGCTCATGCGCTCCAATGACGAGATAGCCGTGCGGCGCAAGGCGATCCATGATGCCCCTCAGCACATGACGTTGCAGCGGTTCCGCGAAGTAGGTGAACGCGATGTTGCGGCAAAGAACGAGATCAAACGTCCATGCTGGCCCTCCTCTCCGCAAGTCCTGAGGCAGGAATTCAATCCCTTCCCGATGTTTCGGCTTGATGCAGTAGAGGTGCCCGACCAGGTCGAATGCCTGGTCAATCAACCGTGTCGGGAATTCGCCGAGGCTGGTTGGCTCAAAGCACCCTCGCCGCGCCCTTGCGAGAACGGTCTCATCGATATCGGTCGCCACGATTGACACCGATGCATCGGGATACTCACGCGCTACATCGTAGTCCCAGATGACTTTCAACGTGTATGGCTCTTCGCCAGACGCGCAGCCGGCAGACCAGATGCGGACCATTCTTCCTTCGCGAACGGCGCGCGCCGCGATCTCAGGAAGCACGCGTTCGCGCAAGGTCTCGTACACGCTCCTGTCGCGATAGAAACGGGAAATGGTCACCACGCAGCAATTATCAAAGGCCATCCACTCGGCAGGATCGGCCTCGAGGCGGCGGCGGTAGGCCGCAAAATCAGCAAGTCCGAGTTCGCGGACTCGCCGGTTCAGGCGCTTGCAGACTTGGCGGCGCACCTTACGAAAACCGGGCCAGCGGAAATCGCGCTGCGCGAGCGCCCACTGGAGAAAGCCGGTGCAATCTCGATCGTCCATGGAACTGCCGATCAAGCGTGCTCAAACTCCTTGGCGGACCGGAGCGAAGATGACCGGGGTATCCATCAGGGCCCCGCAGCGATGCGAATGCCCAGGACCAGAAGAATGCAGCCCACAAGACCGGCTATGAAAACCACACGCATCCACGGCTTGCGCAGAATGATCTCGCCCTGACGTGCCCACTCGCCGGGATAGTTCCGCGGACCATCCGAATGCAGACGTGTTGGATTTTGCTTTTCAGGCATTGGCGTATCGCCCTGACAAAGACCCGCCGGATGGTCCACGAAGCAGTTCCTGACGGAACGTCGCCCCGCGTCATCGCGTTGCGGATAAAGCTAGTGGAATAACTATCCATGCCACGATTTGATCCCCGAATCCGTATTGGTTTCGCGGTCAAAAGCTGCCGTGACGCCCTCGCGATGACCAGCACGCTCCACGTGTCCGTTCAGATCGCCACGATTACTTATCGTCGAGAGCCACCTATTGTTGAGAAAGTCGCAGCGCGTTCGTTAGTGCAGAAAGCGCGGCCGGTTGATGCTGACGACTGGGGTAATACATGAAGAAACCGGGAATTGGCGGCGTCCAGTCCTCTAACACACGAATAAGGCGCCGCTTCGCGAGATACTCTGAGACTTGCTCTTCATATGCGAGTCCTAGGCCGGCGCCAGTGAGTGCGGCCTGGATCACCAGGTGGGTATCATCGATTATGAGTGGGCCGTTCACGCCGATCGTAACCGCCTTTCGTCCTTTCTCGAATTCCCACCGATATGGACCGCCCGGAAGACGCAAACCTATGCATCGATGATCGTTTAGATCCTTGGGCTTCCGAGGAATGTTTCGTGATGCAAAATAACCAGGCGATCCGACCACCGCCAATCGCAGCTCCTTCGTGACCCGCACCGCGATCATGTCCTTTTGAATATATTCGCCGAGTTGAATACCGGCATCGAACTCGCCCGCAACGAGGTCTACAGGGCCAGTGACAGTAACAACGTCAAGAACGATGTCGGGGTAGGCCTCGGCGAATGCCGTGAGCCGGGGTAACAATACCATCACAGCAGCCGACCGGGACATTACAATTCGAAGGCGTCCGGCAGGCCGGTGCCGAACGCTTCGGGCATTGTTGATAGCACGCGTAATTTGGTCGAGTGCCGGAGACAATTCTTTCAAAAGAGCAGCCCCTGCAGCGGTTGGCGCGACGCTCTTGGTCGTCCGAGCAAGAAGCTGCAACCCGAGCCGTTGCTCAAGTCCCCGAATCGTGTGGCTCAGGGCAGACTGAGATACACCTATCTTTGCCGCAGCCCGCGTAAAGCTTCGTTCACTGGCGACGGTTGCAAACGCAGCGAGGTCGTTCAGTTCGTTTTTCATGATTTATGAATATTGCTCATAACCCCATCCTATATAACACGACTAGCTTCATAAATCACTTTGTCCTAGTTTTGGCCAACAACGAGAAGCGGCAACTTTCCGCACCTTTGTGGCTGGCTTGACGTTCGGCACAGGTAACCGGGCCTGAAAGTTTCGTTGTAACAACCTGAGCGCCTGTAGCCGGCGATTTCAGTCTTCATCTGAAGAACGCAACTTGGATTAACGCGGCTTTTAGGAGAGCAGAATGTTCAAAATGGATCGACGAGCATTTTTGAGTCGATCTGCCAGCGTAGCTTTTGGAGCTGCGCTCGTCAGCACTTCCGGTTTGATGCTTGGAGATCGAACGATCGGCCATGCACAATCTCCTACCGTTCCAAATAACAACCTTATGGATAACAACCTTATGGATACCGATGTTCGTGCCTTGCGCGCTCTAGCGCAGACGTATTTCGACGGTGCCTATGAAATGGATGCCGACAAATTTGCGTCCATATTTCACCCATCCAGTTCCGTGACCAAGGTCGGCGACGATGGCAATGTGAGCGTGACGCCAATTGCGACGTGGCTAGCAGCCGTCCGGACCCTGAAAGCTCCGAAACAACAGGGCTTGGAGCGCCACGATCAGATCCTATCGATAGACGTTGAAGGAGAGCTCGCACTCGTGAAGTTGAAATTGCAGATTCCGCCACGTTACTTCACCGACATCTTGTCATGCCTAAAGGTCAACGGAACCTGGATGATCGCTCAGAAAGTGATGACGTCGAAAACCTAACGGCTTCGGTGCCGTTTTGAAAACATGACCCGCACGCTTGGCAGGTGTCCATGGAATTTCTGTCACAAAGCGCCAACGCCTTGGGCTGCGCCTCTGGATCATGGAGGATTTGGTCACTCTCTGATGGATATGTCGACCTGCCCGCCGAATCCCTCAGATATCCCAACAAAAAAATATGTAAGCAGACCGAGGCGCCTCAGCGGGACGATTCGCTAGTTCGATTGTCGGTCAACTGCTTCCTATTTGATCGCTCTGGCATGGACCGCGTTTTGATTGATTGTGGAGCTGGCGGGAGTTGGGACCCGTCCATGGGTCACCTCATGGAGGCGATGGCGGAGGCAGGCATCGACAGGTCATCGATCACTATGATCGCCTTCACTCATGCTCATGGCGACCACATCAATGGTCTCCTAATGCCTGACGGTCGACGAGCATTTAACGGCCTGAGGAAGATTGTGATAGGGCAAGACGCGGTTGAGGAGTTTCTTGCGGAGCCAGAGCTAGAGCAGTTTCGTCCACTCCTTGCCCCAATCAACGGAGGAGACCGGCTGGCCGATCATTTACTGGCAGTGGCGATACCTGGGCATGCTCGAGGCCATATGGGTTATCTCCTCAACACTGACGAGGACGATATCCTATTCTGCGGCGACCTTATCCACGTTCCCGCTGCACAGTTTTCCTGTCCCGAGCTTACCTGGGCCTATGACGATGACGAAGGCATGGCGAGGGCTAGCCGGATCACGTTGCTCAAGGACGCAGTCAATACACATACGTGGCTAGCCGGCGCTCACCTGGGTCGGCCAGGCATCGGTAGAGTAGCCGAAGAAGGGCAAGGATATGTATTCATTCCGGCCGCGTAGCCGCCGGTGAGCCCGCCGTCGCCTTATGCAGGCTCGACAACGGCGGCCGTGGCCGCCACTGCGAGCGATCCTTCTAGGTTGGCTCTCAACCTGTTGAAGCAGCTGATACCACCAAAGAAGACGATACGGTTGTTCGGAATCTCCGTTTCGGGATTCGAGGGACCCGAAGCCGGAGACGCGGATCAATTGTCCCTCATGTAGATAGTCGTCACCTCGATCACTCGTCCAGAAGGTCGAGGAACTCTTCGACCTTCCTAAGCGGTCCCTCGCGTCCGTTGCTGATGTAGACCACCCGATCGCCATCACGTTGCAGGGATCGCGCCCTGGATTTCCGAAGTCGTCCCGGCAGGAACGTCGCGGCTACGGCATCCGTGCCGACATCAAGTCTTATGATTCCTCTTCGCCTGCACTCGATCCTGAGCCTTGCTGCGGCAAAGAAATCGCGGGCCGCCGGAGGCAATCTGCCGAAGCGACGGAAAGTCTCCTCCTCGAGATCGTTCAGTTCATCTTCACTTCGGCATCTGGCGACGCGGCCATAGATTTCCAGCCGAACCGCCTCCGATTGCACGTAACCCGCGGGCAACATATCCCCTACCGGCAGATTCAGGTCAGGCACCCACAGGTCGGCCGTTCTATCGTCAGCTTTCTCCGAGGCCAATTTCAGAAGGTGGCTGTAGAGCACGGGTCCGAACACCTGCACATGGCCTGACTGCCGTTCGGAAAGCAGGTCGCCCGCTCCCCTGAGGTCCAGATCCCGCGCACTGATCGCGAAACCCGCGCCCGGTCTGTTAAACTCCTCCAGAACGGCCAATCGCTTCTCAGATCGCTCCGAGCCCGAATCGGTCAGCAAATGCGCAAACGCGCGTATCCCGCTGCGCCCCACCCTTCCTCTGAGTTGATGAAGTTGCGCAAGACCGAACTTTTCGGGCCAACAGACCACGATCGTGTTTGCTCGTGGAATATCTAGACCGCTCTCCACGATGTTGGTGGCCAGCAGCACGTCCGCCGCGCCTTCGACGAAGCTCATCATTCGGTCGTCTATGTCGTCGGCAGGCAACTTGCCATGCAGACAGACGATGCGGAGATCCGGGGCCATCGATTGAACGCGCGCCAGCATCGGATCGAGATCCTGAATTCGCGGACAGATCAAGAAGCTTTGCCCGTGGCGCCTTTGCTCGCGCAGCAATGCCGAGGCAATAGCAGCATCCGAAAGCGGAGCGACCTTGGTGACAACCGGGAGTCGATGAATGGGCGGAGAGGCAATCACGCTGAGATCCCTGAAGCCAGCAAGACCGCCCGCGAGAGTCCGTGGAATCGGCGTGGCGCTCATCCAAAGGGCATGAATACTCTTGGCCAGCCCGGAAAGTCTCGCCTTCTCCGTCGCCCCAAAATGCTGTTCCTCATCGATGACGACAAGGCCGAGGCCGGCGAACTTCACGTCCTTCGAGGCAAGAGCCTGCGTTCCGACTACAACCTTCAATTTTCCACTCTTCAGCCCCTCCTTTACCTCTCTTGTCTCCGCGCCCGAATCGGTCCGCGACAAACTTCCCACTTCGATACCAAACGGAGCGAAGCGCTTTCGGAAAGTCGCGACATGCTGTCTTGCCAGGACCGTCGTCGGCACCGCGATCGCCACCTGCTTCCCTGACAACACGACGGCGGCCGTGGCTCGCAACGCCACCTCGGTCTTGCCGAACCCAACGTCGCCGCAAACGACCCTGTCCATGGGGTGGCCGGACGCAAGATCATCCAGGACGTCCCGAACGGCCTTCGCTTGATCGACCGTCGTGAAATACGGAAAACGCGCGACGAACCTCTCATAGGCGGGACCAGGGGGTAGAAGTTTCGGAGCTCGTCGGCGGCGTCGCTGGCTGATATGTTTGGAGAGCTGCTTGCCGGCCACTTGGATTTCGCGCTCCGCCTCGGTACGCCGAGCCCACCATGTACTTCCATCCGCTTTGTCCAGCGTCAGCTCGCCGCGCTCCGACGCGTATGGCCAGATCAGGGCGAGGTCAGCGGGCGGAGCGAGAACGGCATCATCTCCCGCAAATACCAGCCTGATCATTTCGCGCGACGACCCGCCCCCCGTTGCCACGGTCTGCAAGCCGTCGAGCAAGGCCAGTCCCCGCTGCAGATGAACGACCGCGGTGCCCTGCTCCGGCACATCTGCGTGGTCGAAAGCCGCATTCCAGCTTCTGGCCAGGGGTTGCGGATGATGAGCCCTGCTGCCGAGCACATCGGAAGCCGTCACGACGACAAGAGGTTTCCGGCCAGGTAAGACAAACCCTCTATCAAAGTCGGCCAGAAGCGCCCCTTCCCGATTACGTCCGGTCGCCGCCTCGTTCCAATCCGTAAAGCGATCCACCTTGAGCCCGCTCATCCGCTCGATCACGCGCAGGTCGTCCTCCTGCGCTGCGACGAAAACCAGTCGCGAACCGGCGCGTTGCGTCTCGTCGACGAATTCGCGGAGCGCCTTCCTCGGTGATGCGACCTGCGAAAAGTCCGGTGTGGGAGCGAAAGATGCCCTTTGCGACAGCACGTTCATATGCCTGGTCGCCTGCTTCCATTCGCGCCTCCCAAGGTACTCGCGCTCTCCGTCCGTGCGACCGGCCGCCTCCTCGATCGTGCTAAGCCAGCTATCAGCGTGCGCTGAAACTCCTGCATCCGCAATCCACTTGGATCGGCCACAATAGTCGAACAGAGTCGAGCGCTTTCCGCGTATGTTCCCGAACGCCAGCCGCTCCGACATCGGGTCGATGAGAAGCTCTTTCGTCTCAAAAACGATGTCATGTTCTATCGGATCGAACGCCACGATCCGACGTAGCACCCCACCGGAATGCTCTACTCTGAACGGACCAAGTGCGCCGGCAGGAAAAATCTCGAATGTCTTCCCGTGAAACAGCGCGCCACCGGGATAGTCCGCCTCCTCACCGAGGTCGTATCCGAGGGCCTCAAGCCGCGCCCGGAGATCTTGTTCAGAAAACGCGGCGCCCACTTTCAAACGGAGGATTACGCGGAACCAACTCGCCGGCTTCGGGAGGCGCTCCATCACGGCCTCTGCCGTGGACACGAGCAGGATCGGCTTCTCGGGCTTGGCAAGGCGCCTCAAGACCGAGCTTCGCCTGCCCGCGATCTCGTGCGACGGCTCCAGCTGATCGAACGGCAACGTATTCAGTCTTGGAAAAACAAGCACATCGCACGAAGGATCGAGGGCATGAATGACGGCACCGAGCCGCTCGGCCCTATTCTCGCTTTCAGCAAGAAAGACGACGCCTTTGCGGCCCGACTTCTTCCACTGCGTGAGCAGATGGAGAGCCATCATGCCCAGCGGGGATGAAGAAGATATTGCAGTCCGCGATGAAGATTTCTTTCGCTTCGTTGCCCTACTGGCAACGCGCGCTTTGCTAGAACGGCCCACCTTGAACCCGTCATTGATTCGCGACCAGCTGAGGCTGATGGCGAGTGTTGCTTCGAACAGGCCCGCTCCGATGTGGGAGCTGCGCCTGGGGCTGTGTACATATGCGAATTTCGTAGGAGACGCACGTTTCCAATCTAATCGTCCCGTGAAACATCGCTTGCGAGCGGAGGCGCCTCGATCATCCCCCCTTCTCCGCTCGACAGATCGCGGTCCTCAGCATCGGTTCATTTCGGTTCGCCTTTCAGATCGCCTTCGGTGGGCGCCTGTCTTCCCCTGGCCCTGGCTGAACTTTGGCTTGTGGCCGCTCTGCGCCAATATGGGCAAAACTATTGGGGATGAAGTCGGCGCATCCGGTCAAAAACTTGAGATCATTTCGATTTCATAGCAAGTCCCACCCCGGACGCAGCTGCAGGGGCCCAAATCAAGCTATGTGCGCCGATACACCGGCCCTTCCAAGAAAGGTACTCGTTGCTGCAAACTGTACGGCATGTCTGCGATTCGAGAGACGTTTTGAGGACCCATGAACGAGACTCTGATATCTGCCTGCACGATGTTTCTCGTTCCGGCAACGCTTTTGTTCGGCGCCTTAGGCGTCGCGAACTCGTCCTTCCTCAAGGTATTGGTCTGCTTGCTTGGCGTGGCCACGACGGGAATATGGCTTTACCGGGTATGGTGGTGGACAAGTCTGTCTTTGATTGATCGAAGAACGGCTCTTGGTCTTGCGGGCATGTATGTTTGCGCGTGGCTAATAACGTTCCTGGTGCAGTTGAAGAATGTGTTCTCGCCGCGCTGACTGACTCCGTTTTGCTGAATTGACTATAACAGTTGGCAGGGGTTGCTTCAGCCTTTGAGCGCGGTAACCACCACCTCAATGAGGGCACTGCCGCCAAGATCGGCGACGCCGACCGTTGCACGAGTCGGCAGGCTGTCGCCGAAAATCTTAGGCTGGCGTGCTAAATCAGCCTGACAGACACGTCCGCATTTACCTGATCCGAACCCAGGCGCCATTGCTTGCGGATGAGTTCACTGCAGCTTCAATGAACTTCACGCCGGCGAGGCCGTCCTCGACGGTCGGGAAAATCACCGCCGGATCGGGCGGTTTGCCGGCCTGTGCTGCGCGGATAGCGCGCGCTGCCTCAGTATAGATTGTTGCGAACCCCTCAAGGTAACCCTCGGGATGCCCCGATGGCACGCGGGTGAGACGACCCGCCTCGACCAAGGCGCCGGCACCGCCGCGGGTCAGGAGTTGCTTGGGCTGCCCATAGCGGGTGAACCAGAGATGGTTCGGATTTTCCTGTACCCATTCGAGACCGCCCCTGGTCCCATAGACGCGCAGCGTCAGGCCGTTCTCATTGCCGACCGCGACCTGGCTCGCCCAAAGCATGCCTCTGGCGCCTCCCTTCCACTTGAGGAGAATCTGGACGTCGTCATCGAGACGCCGGCCGCCGACGAAGGTCGAGAGCTGGGCGAGCAGTTCGTCAAGCTGAAGTCCAGTGACGAAGCAGGCGAGATTGTACGCGTGGGTGCCGATGTCGCCGATGCATCCGCCAGGGCCGGATCGGGTCGGGTCCGTGCGCCACGCGGCCTGCTTATGTCCGCTTGCTTCTAACCGCTCCGTCAGCCAATCCTGCAGGTATTCGGCCTGCACCAGTCGGATCTCGCCGAGATCGCCGTTCGCGATCATGGCGCGGGCCTGTCGGACCATGGGATAGCCCGTGTAGTTGTGGGTCACGACGAAGATCTTGCCCGTCTTCCTGACCAGTTCCACCAATTCCTCCGCCTCGGCGACAGTCGTCGTCAGCGGTTTGTCGCAGATGACGTGGATGCCGGCTTCAAGGAAGGCCCTGGCGACCGGGCCGTGCAGGTGGTTGGGGGTCACGATCGAAACCACCTCGATCCCATCGGGACGCGCGGCTTCCGCCTTCGCCATCTCTTCGAAGGAGCTATAGGCGCGGTCGTTGGCGATACCGAGCTCCCTCGCCGAGGCCTTGGCTCGGGCCGGATCCGACGCCAACGCGCCGGCTGTCAACTCGAACTGGTCGTCGATACGCGCGGCAATGCGGTGGACGGCGCCAATGAAAGATGCCTGGCCGCCGCCAACCATGCCTAGCCGGATACGACCATGACCGCCGGCTTCGCTGCTTGCCTCAATAGCCATTCTTCTTCCTCGCTCAGGAGATACCAAGCATCTTGCGGTTCATCTGATCGTCGGTGCCGGAACCTGCGAAATCGTCGAAGGCCTTCTCCGTCACCCGAATGATATGTTTTTTGATAAATTCGGCGCCCTCGCGCGCGCCTTGCTCAGGATGCTTCAGCGCGCATTCCCATTCCATCACCGCCCAACTGCCGTAATCGTACTGCGTGAGCTTGGAGAAGATCGCGCCGAAATTGACTTGACCATCGCCCAGTGAGCGGAATCGGCCAGCACGATCGACCCAACTCTGGAACCCGCCGTAGACGCCCTGGCGGCCCGTCGGGTTGAACTCCGCGTCCTTGACGTGGAAGGCCTTGATGCGTTCGTGATAGATATCGATGTAGTCGAGATAGTCGAGCTGCTGTAGCACGAAGTGCGACGGGTCGTAGAGCAGGTTCGCGCGCATGTGGCCATTCACTCGCTCGAGAAACATCTCATAAGAGACACCGTCGTGCAGGTCCTCGCCTGGATGGATTTCATAAGCGAGATCAACGCCGTGCTCCTCCGCATAATCAAGGATCGGCAGCCAGCGCCTGGCGAGCTCGTCGAAGGCGGCCTCGACGAGGCCGACCGGACGCTGCGGCCAGGGATAGACATAGGGCCACGCCAATGCGCCGGAGAAGGTCGCCTGCGCCGTAAGCCCGAGGCGCCGTGAGGCGCGGATCGCGCGCTTGACCTGGTCGACGGCCCACTCGGTGCGCGCCTTCGGATTGTCCCGCACCTCCGGCACGGCGAAGCCGTCGAATGCTGCGTCATAGGCCGGATGAACCGCGACGAGCTGCCCCTGGAGATGGGTCGAGAGTTCGGTGATGGAAAGGCCGTGACCGGCTGCGATCCCCTTCACTTCATCGACATAGTCCTGGGACTCCGAGGCCCTGCGGAGGTCGAAGAGCCGCCCATCCCAGCTCGGGATCTGAATCCCGTCGTAGCCGAGCGAGGCGGCCCATTCGCAGATCGCGTCGAAGGAGTTGAACGGCGCGGCGTCGGCGGTGAACTGAGCGAGGAATATCCCTGGTCCCTTGATCATCTTCATGAAATGCTCCTTCTCCTCTGGATGCTCCAGAGCGCTCGATATCTTACCAAAACTCTGCAGCGCTCGCATTTCGGGAGGAAATCGAGGAGATTGACCCCTGAGCCACCTTGCAGCAAGGCCCCGAGCACTTCTGATTCCTCGTGGGCTGTGCGGGCCAAACGCAGAAAGCGGGTGGAGCCTCGTTTGACCAAAAGAACGCGGAATAACGGACCAGCGATCGCGTTATTCCCGCGTGGTCATGCTTATGAGGAGCCGCCGATGCTATTCCGTTCCAATCGCCGCACGCCGGAACTCGACACCGGATCCCGCCCGCAAACAGAGGCCGAGCTGCGGGTCAACAAAGGCAGCTCGATCGAATTTCTATGCCAGGCGGACGACTTCGGCGTTATTGCCGAGCCTGCGCCGGCCAAGGCAGCGCTGCCAGAGTGGTTTCGACGCATTCCACCTGTCGATCAATCGGTGCTTTCGGCTACGAACAACGGCCTGACCATCAAGCGATGCATGCCTTTTCTCGATGCAATGACGCTTGGCTTTGTTCTGCCGATCGCTGCGACAGTACGTCTGCAAATCAGCGAGCAAGGCCGCAAGGTTGATGCCGGCTGGGAGTTCGACCGGGTGATGGTGAGCAATCACGGCAGCTACCAGATCGCCGGACACCCCCTCGCAGACAGACCGCCCATGAAATTTCATAACTACTGGACCATCAAGACGCCGCCGGGCTGGAGCTGCCTGTTCACCGCACCGCTCAACCGGCATAACCTTCCCGTCGAGATCCTGGCCGGCGTCGTCGATACCGACACCTATGCTTCGCTGATCAACTTTCCCTTCATCGCGACCGGACCCGATGGGATCCACGTCATTGAGAAGGGTACGCCGCTGGTGCAGGTCATTCCATTCAAGCGTAGTGAGGCCGACCTCGAACTACGCAAGGAAAGTGCCTCACACGAGCGCCTCGGGCCTGTCGTTGCGGCAGAGACCGCAGCCGAGGGACGCGAGCGCCAGCAGATTCTGCGGAACACCCAGGCCTCCGAGGGATGGTATCGAAAGTTTGCACGCGCGAGGCGATGAGGCGATGGCGACACTGCAGACGAGGCGCCGGAACTTTGGCGGCATTCGGAATAAGCTCTCGTCGCGCCTCGTTTCATTCTGGGGTCGAAAAGAAATCGGCCCCGTATCGCAACCAAGGAAAGAGGATCTTGCCATGAAACGAGAAGCTATCTTCACCGCCAGTGCGATTGTCCTGGCGCTCGGGACGACCGGCACGCAGGCTGCCGTCGGCGCACCGTTCGACACTGCGGTGCAAGCCGTGAAGGCCGAGCGGGGCCAGATCATTCTGGCCGGCAACAGTTCGTCGAACTCGAGCTCCAACAGTTCATCGAACTCCAGCTCCAACAGCTCTTCGAACTCAAGCTCGAACAGCTCTTCGAATTCCAACTCGAACAGCTCGTCGAACTCAAGCTCCAACAGCTCTCGCTAAGCGAGTCTTGGCCAGGTTCGGCCAGTCGACGCCAACGGAAAGGGCCCGGGCTTCCGGGCCCTTTCTGCGTGTCTCATTGCGTGCAGGCAGCCATCGACCGGCAACATGACGAGCCGCCCCTGGCCCCTCGGCGCGGCAACGTACGACTACTCGCGGGACAACGCTTCAATCGGGTCAAGCTGCGCAGCCCGCGCAGCCGGCATGTAACTGAACGCCAGTCCGATCGCGCACGATGCGGCCACCGCGATGACGACGGTTGCGGGATCCACGACGAGCGGGATCCGAAGCCAAAGGCGCGCGGCCGCTGCGAGAGCCAGCCCGGCAACAATGCCGGCCAGCCCGCCTCCAACTGCCAGCAGAACCCCTTCGGCAAGCACTTCCGCCTTGATCTGGCGCGGCAGCGCCCCGATTGCGAGGCGGATTCCGATTTCTGCAGTCCTGTCCGCGACCGAGACCAGCATGATGTTCATGATCCCTATGCCGCCCACCAGCAGGCTGATCGCTGCGATAGCGGTCAGCAACGCGGTCAGCGTCCGCGACGTGCTCGCCATAGCCTCAGCGACCTGGCGCATCTCGAGCAGATGGAAGTTATCGGCCTGCCCGGGCGCAATACCGCGACGTTCGCGCATCAGTTCCTCGATCCGCTCCTTCATGTGCGAGGTATCGACGTCATGCCGGACCAAGACATTGACTGACTGGATATCCGTGGTGCCCTGAATTCTGCGTTGATAACCGGTGAGAGGCATGACCACGATGTTGTCGTCGTCCTGCGACAGCCCCGACTGCCCTCGCCCTCGAAGCACTCCGATCACTTCGCAGGGCAACGTCTTGACGCGAATGGTTTCGCCAACTGCAGCACTGCCGCCGAACAGCCGCTCATGGATGGTCGCTCCAACAATGCAGACATTCTTGCCGGCCTGAATTTCGTGACCGGAGAAAAGCCTTCCCGCGGCGAGGCCCCATCGCTTGGCGATAAAAAAATCGTTGTCTGCACCAGTGATACTGGCGACCCAGTTTGCCTGTCGCAAAACGACGCGAACCGGTTGCGAAGCGACGGGCGCGACCGCCTGAAGTGCGCTGCGAAACTGACGGATCGCGTCAACGTCGGCGTGGGTGAATGGCTTCGCCTCGATCTGCGCGCCCTTGCCGCCGCGAGTATCCTGGCCAATGCGGAGCGACAGCAACTGCATGCCGAGTTGGTCGATCTGTTCCTTCACCTTGGCATTGCTCCCGCGCCCGATCGTCACCATCCCGACCACGGCGCTCACGCCGATAACGATACCGAGCGCGGCCAGCGTCGAACGCAGGACATTGCGCTGCAAAGCGGAAACGGCCAAGCGCAGAATCTCATGGGCCATCACTGCACTCTCCATCGAAGTGTCTTCGCCGGATGCGGCCGTCGGCGAAGCGAATGGTGCGGCGCGCATGCGCGGCGATCGAGGGGTCATGCGTCACCATGACAATCGTGGTGCCTGCTTCGCGATTGAGTTGTTTCAGCAGTTTCATGATTTCGGCACCTGTCGTGCTGTCGAGCGCGCCTGTCGGCTCGTCGGCGATCAGCAGGTCGGGCCGGACAACCAGGGCGCGGGCGATCGCGACGCGTTGCTGTTGGCCGCCGGAGAGTTGGTCCGGAGTGTGGTGCTGGTGTCCGGACAGGCCGACCGAGATCAGGGCCGCTGCGGCAGCCTCGCGGCGCACGCGCCGCGAAACGCCCTGGTACAGCAGCGGCAGTTCGACATTGTCCAAAGCGCTGGTGCGCTTGATGAGATTGAACCGCTGAAACACGAATCCCATGCTGCTTCGCCGCAGCAGCGCCCGGCGCGCGGCGTCGAGCGCGCCGGTATCGATCCCCTTGAAATGATAGCGTCCGCTGGATGGTGTATCGAGACAGCCGATGATGTTGAGAAACGTCGACTTGCCGGAACCGCTAGGCCCAACAACCGCGACGAACTCGCCCGGTGCGATCGAGAGATCAACACCTGCGAGGGCGGTCACCGAAGCAGGTCCACGACCGTGAATGCGGGCAACATTCTCCAACAGTATCAGGGGCTCGATGCCGCCATTTGAGGCGTGCTCTCTCGCCTTGCTTTCGACAGCGCCGGAGCTCATGGCTGAACCGCAGCCGTGTCGATGACGACGCTATCGCCTGCTGCAATGTCGCCATCGAGGATTTCGCTGTGCGTGCCGTCGGTCTCGCCAATCCGCACTTGAACGGATGTGAGCATGCCGCGAACCAGCTTGTAGATCTGCCGACGCCCGGGCAGAGAAGAATCAGCGGCGCGCGCCGTTGCGGGCGCCGCGGCGATGGCCGGTTGGGGCCGGGACGCCGCATTCATCGCCTGAGCGATCGCTCCAGGCACGCTCTGCGGAGCAGGCACCTGGGCCGGCGGCACGAACCGCAGCGCAGCGTTTGGCACCAGCAGCACGTTGCGGCGCTGTGCGACCGTGAGGTCCGTTGTGGTCGTCATGCCGGGCTTGAGCTGAAGCTCGTCATTGTCGAAGCCGAGAATCGCCTTGTAGGTAACGACGCCCTGCACGACCTCGGGACCAAGATAGATTTTTTCGACAACAGCCGGGATGGTTCGATCGCGCAAGGCTTGGCCCTTGAACACGGCAGGCTGTCCCGGTCGCACGGCGAGAGCATCGGCTTCATCGACATCGACCTTGACCTGCATGTGCTTGAGGTCGGCTGCAATACGAAACAACACCGGCGACTGGAACGAGGCTGCGATCACCTGGCCACGCTCGACGTTGCGCCGAAGCACCACGCCGTCGACGGGTGCGACGATCCGCGTCTTGTCGAGATTCGAAGCCGCGAGATCGACCTCCGCGGCAGCGATCCTGAGTTCTGCCTCAAATATCTCGACCTGGGCTGTTGCCCTCATGAAGGCGCCGACCGCCGCCTCCAGTTCGCGTTCGCTGACGGCTTGCCGCTCCGCGAGCCGCTGCTTGCGGTTTCGTTCGCTCTCGGCAAGCGCGAGATTGATGCGTCCTTCACGCAACCGCGCTTCGGCAAGACCGTGTGCGGCACGGGCTCGGGTGAGCTGCCTTGCGGGCACGGCGTCGTCGAGCGTCGCCAGGAGTTGCCCGGCCTTGACCCTGTCGTTGTAGTCGACAGCGATGTCCCCGATGGTCCCGGACAGTTCGGTCGAGACTTCCACGATCCTGACCGGCTCCACGGTCCCGGTTGCAGAAACCTTGGCCTCAAGATCTCCGCGAAAGGCTGCCTGTACCACGAACTGTGTGTCGATCGCCTGAGACCCATCTCCCTTGCTGAAGCCAATCACGATCGCGGCCGAAACAATGGCGATCCCCGCCAGCCCGGTTGCGATACTGCGCCTTCTGCTGCGAAGCTGCAGCTCGGCGAGGCTCCATTCGGCGACCGCGCGTCGAGAGCCGGTCCAGGCCGAGTGAAGCTGGTTGAGTTTTGGAGTTTGCCACATCAGCGCTGCTCCGTCGGGCGTTCCAGGTGAACCTCAACGCCTTCAACGAACGTCTTGGCAGCTTATTCCGGCCTTTGCTTCGCCAAGGTCTTTCACTTGCCGCGCCTTCGCCTGTAAAAGCGGATGATTCCCCGCCTCACGGACCCGCGGATGCAGGAAGCAGGGATAACCGTGCTTCCTGTCCGAGGCAGACTCAGACGATAAGGAAGTCGTTGACGCTGAGAGTCTGAACACCCTGTAGCGTTGCAATCCACTGGGCACTCTGGTCGCCGGCGCCATCGGCATCCCAGCTCAGCGTGCCGTTGTCGGTGTCAAACAGAAACGTCCCGACTCCGGAACTTGTCGCGACAGGTGCTGAAGATGCGACGAGCTGGCTTGCGTCGAGCGAACTACCACTGCGAATCCCGCCGCCGAACATGGCCGCTTCGATCTGCAGTTCGTCGCTACCGATCAGGAAATCAGTGATCGTGTCGCGGTTCGCGGCGATGTTCGACAACACGAACGAGTCCTGATCGGCTCCGCCGGTCAGGATATCGCCGCCCAGCCCGCCGATCAGCACGTCGCTGCCGATGCCGCCGATGAGATTGTCGGTTCCGATACCGCCGTCAAGCCGATCGTTGCCGCTATCGCCGATGAGCTGGTCGTTTCCGGCATCGCCGATCAGCCAGTCGCTGTCTTCGCCGCCGAACAGACGGTCGTTACCGGATCCACCCGCGACCAGGTCGTCGCCCGAACCTCCGGAAACGATGTCGACGCCGTCACCGCCGTATAGCCGATCGGCGTCCTTGCCGCCGTCGAGACGGTCGTCACCGAGACCGCCGTACATTTCGTCCTCGCCCTCCTCTCCACAAAGGATGTCGTTCGCGTCGCCGCCTTCGACCAGATCGGCGTCCTCCCCGCCATAGAGCGTATCGGCTCCGCTGCCGCCAAAGACGAAGTCCTGACCCTTGCCGCCAAGCAGGACGTCATTGCCATCGCCGCCAAACAGTTCGTCGTTGTCTTCACCGCCGTCCAGTCTATCGCCGCCGATGCCGCCATAGAGAGTGTCCTCGCCCTTGCCTGCGGCCAGCGTATCGTCTCCGTCCTCGCCTTCGAGCAAATCGTTGCCTTCGCCGCCATCAAGGACGTCATTTCCGGCCCCACCGAACAGCTCGTCATTGTCCTTGTCGCCGTAGAGCCGATCGTCACCGCCGTCGCCGTACAAAATGTCGGTGCCTTCTCCGCCATTCAACGTATCGTTGCCGTTGAATCCTTCCAGAATGTCGTTGCCCTTGAAGCCGAAAATCGTGTCGGCCAGATTCGTGCCGCGCAGCCGATCGTCAAAGTCAGTTCCATTGATCTGCATGGACCACTCCCGTTGTTCGGCCGCGATGCGGCCTATTCGTACGGCTCCAACAGGAGACGGTTCGATCCGCTCCTGCGCCACGCGAAGCTAAACGGAAGCCCGCAGTGCTTATTCCCGGATGAACCGAAAGGGCTTGCACGGCTCAGGCCATCCTGAGATGATCTCCAGGATGTTGCTGTTACCGGAACATAAATAAAGATGGTAGCTTTCGGAATATGCGAGAGAGCGCCGCGTTATTCCTTTACGACTACGGCCCCTCGACGTCGAGACGTGAGGAATGAGTTATGCCGTCGACGTCGAGACATGAAGAATGAGCGGCTTCGGTGACGAACTTGTGAGCTTGCTGCCTCGTCTGCGCCGATTCGCGCGCTCGCTGACCGGGCGAGCCGACGAGGCTGACGATCTTGTACAGGCTACGTTTGAGCGCGCGCTGCGCGCCCAAGCGCTGTGGGAGCCGGGCACACGGCTGGACGCATGGCTGTTCAGAATCATGAAGAATCTCTGGATCGATCAGATCCGGCGCCGGAAGATCGAGGGAGCTCAGACGGCGCTTGAGGATGCGGAGCACCTTTCCGGTTCCGATGGTCGAGCCGTGGCTGAAAGCCGCATTGTGCTTGCGGACGTCAAGGCGTTGCTCGCGTCGCTGCCGAGTGACCAGCAGGCCGTTGTTCAGTCCGTTTGCGTTGAGGAATTGAGTTATCGAGAGACCGCCCAACGCCTCAAAACTCCAATCGGAACGGTGATGAGCCGTCTGGCTCGCGCCAGGCTTGCTCTGTCGGCCGGACTCGATTTCGATCAACTCGCCGAAGCCCGCCACAACGCGAATAAACCCTGATGACCGCGATCACCGACGAAACCCTGATGGCTCTGGCGGACGGCGAACTTGAACCCGCAGAGGCGGCCCGCGTGCGCGAGGCGCTTGGCCGCGACAACGATCTTGCTGCGCGATTTGCATCATTCGCAGAATCGCGGGCGCTTTTTTCTGGAGCAGCCAGTCGCGCCGACGATGACGCAGTGCCCGAACATCTTGTCGGCATGGCCCGCAGGCTCGGGAATGCATTGTCGGAATTTGGCCGAGGCACCCAGCACGGCTCCACCGATGTTCCGCGGCCTGAAACGGGCGCAACCAACGAAGCCGACGACCGTGCCCGAAAAGACGATATCATCACGCCCGCCAACGCATGGCGCGAACAAGCCTCGCGCAACTTGCGTCGGTCCGATCGCTTCAAGGCCATGGCTTTGGCCGCCTCAATCGCACTTTTTGCCGGAGGCGTGCTTGGCTTTGCACTCAGCGCGCTTCGACAGCCCGACAACACGTTCGCGAACAAAGCGCCGCTGAACAGCATTGCTGTATCGCCTGCAGAAGCGGAGTTGCTGTTCCAACTCGCGAGCGGCGAGTCGCGGCAAGTCCCAAGCAGCTCGGGAACGGCGACGGCCGACATCACCATGGTATCCACGCATCGGATGGAAGACGGCTCCATCTGTCGCGAATTCACGACGGCGATCGTCGGCACGCAGCAGACACGGGTCGCCTGCCTACGGGAGCGAGCGTGGTATGTTCATCTCGTCGTGGTTTCGTCGTCGAGCGGCAGCTTCACGCCAGCGAGCGGCCACGAGACGGCGGATCAGTTCATCGAAGCGCTCGGGAGCAAGGAAATCCTGACCGGCGACGCGGAGCGCAAGGCTCTCGTGCAGCCCTAGCGCCGAGCCTGTAATTCGGCGGCCTCCTGGCGCGCTTTCAGGCATGGTGCAGGCCCGATGATGCGCCGGCTCCTGCAATCTCGGGACCGCCGCGCAGCCGTTATGGATCGCGGCCGTTGGACGCACCGTCGTCCAACGTCCTCAGATGATAGATGAAAGCCGAAGTTGTTTGTGCGCAACCGGACGCCACTGGAACTCATCCGTTCCATGAACGTTAAGCTCCTTGCCGATCAGCTGACGTGAAGTGCTTTCGTTTCCGATCGCTCCGGCGCTTTTTTACGCCGGGCGGGAATAGGCGGGCAGCATCCTCCGTTGTTGTAAGGCGACGAAGACGCAGTCAGTGTATCACCACGGATAGCGAATGTGACAAGAGGAAGCCGCCCGTATGGCCACGAGCGGGCGCGCTCCTAGCGCGCACACCCAGAGCAACAATTCTAGTGATCCGCCCATGAGAACCGTGATTGCCTGCCATTCATTCGCGACTGTCGTCGGCCTATTTCTGGGCTTCGCCGTGGTCGGTCAGTCCCCAACATACCCTGCACTGTTCCCGCCCGCATTCGCTGATGACGGTGGCGGTGATGGCGGTGGTGGTGGTGGCGGCGGTGGCGATGGTGGTGGCGGTGGAGGCCCCCCCGTCGGGAGCAATTGGAGCCCTGTCGGAAGAGGTGGACACTTCTCGCTGTTTCGCGGCTTTCGGTTGCCGTGGGATGCAAGACCGCGTCGTGCCATGAGGGCGCGTGCGAATGCACCTGAATATGTACTGTCCGGAATCGAGGCTACTCAAGCCCAGACACTGCGCGACCGCGGGTTTCGCGTCATAGCGGAACGCTCGCTGAGCGGCGGCAGGGGTTTGTTGCTGCGCGTCGCAGCGCCGGGCCGGCCATCGAAACAACGCGCGCTCGCATCATTGCGTGAGATCGCGCCGGGACGGCCTGTCGATGAGAACAGCTTATATCGCCAGCGATTTCAGATGCAGGGCAGCCGGTCAACGCTGCGCAACGCGTTCCTCAATCCATTGGAGACCGTGGGCTGGCGTTCGCTGGAAAATTGCGGTGACCTGGGTGCGGTCGGGCTGGTGGATACGGGCATCGATGCGGACCACACAGGGCTGGCGAGCAAGCGACTAGAGGTGATTACGCAACGCTCGCCCGACCGACAGGCGTCAAGCAAACGCCACGGAACAGCGATCGCGACGCTCTTGCTTGGCGACGGCGTATTCCCTGGACTGACGCCGAAGGCCCAGATTGTAGCAGTCGACGCGTTCCATTCGCAAAACGGCACGGACCAGATCGACACGTTCGATCTGGTGTCCGCGATGGACACTTTGGTGGAGCGCGGCGTTGCGGTCATCAATCTGAGTCTGGCGGGATCGTCAAACGAGGTTCTGGACGCGGAGGGAAAGCGTGCGCAAGCCCGAGGCGTCATCGTGGTCGCCGCGAGCGGCAATGACGGCGCCGCCGTCAAACCGCGTTATCCCGCAGCTTATCCATGGGCGATCGCGGCAACGGCGGTTGACAGGAATCTCGTCGTCTACAAGCGAGCGGTTCGTGGACCGCATATCCGACTTGCCGCTCCCGGCGTCGATCTTGCGCTTCGTGATGGCGACGGGAAGCTGCGACAGCACACCGGCACCTCCTTCGCCGCGCCGTTCGTCGCCGCGCGGCTGGCGATGGTTCACTTGGGAAAACAGACCCGGCGCGCCGACGCAGCAGGCCCACCCCCACCCGCCGACGATCTCGATTCCGCGCGCACTGCGGAAGCCAGCGTCGCGGCACTTAGCAGCCAGGCGATCGATCTCGGCGAACCCGGAAAGGACACCGTCTACGGAGATGGCCTCGTCCAGTTTGGCTCCGCATGTCGCTCCGCGACGAGTGCGACACGATGAACGTGTCGACACAGGTTGCAACAACAACTGCAATCATCGAGCTAGAAACGACGCGATGCTATGATCGCGCCAACTGATGAACTTGCCCAAGTAAGCGCGGGGCCGAGTTGAACCAACCATTAAAGTGGTTCTAATGTGGCCAGATGCCTTCGCTCAGGACAACGCGTTCAGGTTCTTGGTAAGAGCGTGCAACCCCGCAAGATCTGCCATGCTCGGCATCCTGTGGGCTCTGAAGATGAATAGCCCCTGATAACATCGTCGGCGGCGCTACAGTGTCCGACGAGATGAGCGGACGGCTTCGAGCTGCGTCGAGACCCGTGACGACCGTGCGCAAGCGGTGGCTATGGCAGCCCGCGGGATCAAGCAGGCGCATGCCGACCAGGACCATGCGAATCGTATCTTCGGTCGCGTGGCGGAGCAGATGAGACGCCGACGCCATCGCCTCGTCGAGCGTCCAGGGCCGCATCTGGATGCTCGCGAACGCGTCGATACCGCAATCTAGATTAGCTTTGGCGCCTTCGCCGATTGAACCGGCAAGGGCGATCACTGGAAGGCCGCGTGCCTTCGCGCGCCGCGCGACTTCCGCCGGCACCTTGCCGAACGGGGTTTGGTTATCGAGAGTGCCCTCTCCGGTGAGCACGAGATCGGTCTCGGCCAACAGGGCGTCGAAGTTGGTGTAGTGCATGACCATGTCGAAGCGCGGACGCAGCACCGCGCCGAGGAGCGCATGCAACCCCGCGCCAATGCCCCCGGACGCTCCGCCGCCCGCCACCGTCTTGACATCGACGCCGGTTGCGACGCGCACGCACGCTGCATAGTTCCCAAGCGCCGCCTCAAGCATCACAATCTGTGCGGGCGTCGCACCCTTCTGCGGACCGTAAACGCGCGTCACGCCATGTTCGCCGAGCAACACATTGTGCCAATTGACCGCCGCTTCAATCTGCACGCTGTCGAGGCGCGGATCTCGATTCGACAGGTCGATGGAGGCAAGCCGCGCCAGCGCGCCGCCGCCGCAGCCGATCGCCTTGTCGTCCGTGTCAAGTAAACGGATGCCGAGCGCTTCCGCCATGCCGGCGCCGCCGTCGTTGACGCCGCTGTCCCCACATCCGACCAGAATGTGCTCGGCTCCGGCATCGAGCGCCGCGCGGATGAGTTCGCCGACGCCGCGGCTCGTCGTCACCGCCGGATCGCGCGCTCCGCGCGGCACTAGCCGCAGGCCGGCCGCCGCCGCAATCTCGATCACGGCCGTCTTAGGCCCGGAACCGCCAAGGAAGCCGATCGGCGCGCGCACCGGCGCGTTGACGGGACCACTGACCGTCACCTGTTCAAGCGTGCCGTTCGTCGCCGCTACCAGCGCCGCCGTGAAGCCTTCGCCGCCGTCGATCATCGGCGTGGAGAGCACCCGAGCATCGGGCAGCGTGCGCCGTACGCCCGCTGCCATGGCTCCGGCTACTTCGGTGGCGCTCAGGCATTCCTTGAAACCCGAGGGAGCGATCAGAACGGTAAGGGCCATCTTGTCCTCCGTTGTGGGGCGGCAGAAGAGCGTGCGAGGATAACGGATGGGATCCAGGATTATTCCCATGCATGGAAGAGCACACTTCTGATCGCCATGTGGTGCGGCCGATGATCATGGTTGTAGCGAGATACCGAGAAGCGGCCAGACGACCAGCGCGAACGCCACCAACAGAAGGAGGTGTATCGGCAAGAGCACAGCTGAAAGGAGCATCAGATCCTTCGGCGCATAGGTCGGCTGCGTTAGCGTGGCGTAGAGTGCCACCGCTTTCGCGCTCACTGGCAGCGTCTGGCAGAAGCCAGTTCCGACTGCGACGAGCAGAATAAGTGCGGCCGGATCGTATCCGAACCCGGCGAGCGGCAACGCGAGTATCGGAATGAGAACGACCGCTCGTGCGGTCCGCGACGTCACGACCAGATGCGCGCAAAGTGCGGTCGCGGAGACAATTGTGGCGACCGCGAGCGGGCTGCCGAATGCCTGCCAGTCGATCCTCGTCACAAGATCCGCCGCAACCACGCGCGCGGCGCCGGAGACGATCAGCGCGTCGCCCATCAGCATGGTAGCAGCCAGGAACGCCAACAGCTTCCATTCGATCGTTTTCAGGGCCGTGGCCGGCAAGAGCGCGGGGGATGGTCCGATCACGAGCAGTGTGGCCGCCACCAAAACGACAAGAGCAGGCTCGATTCCGACGGCCGTCGCGCTGAGAAGCGCGACCAGCATGACGGCGACGATCATTGCGACCGCGCGCTGCCGTGGATTGAGCGGGTCTCGCGGAATGCTTGGCAGCTTGGGCGCCGCCATGCGCGTCTCGCGGTCGAGGAATAGCCAAAGGATCACACTCGTTGCCACAAAACTGCTCGCGACCGCGAACGGAAAACACAGCACGGTCCAGCGCGCGTAATCGAGGAGCGCTCCGCCGGACCGCGTGATGAACTCGGCGGCGACCAGATGCGCGCCCGCGCCAGTAAGCGAAGCGCATGCCGAGAGCAGAACGATACTCGGGATAAGAAGCGCGAGTGCACGCACGACCTGTAAATCCCGGATCGAAGCGGCGAGCGTCAGAAACACCGGCAGGAACAACACAGCGCGACCGGTCGTCGAGGGAATGACAAAAGCGGTTGCCAAGATCAAGAAGGCGAGCCGATGGAACAGGCGCGTGACCGATCGGACATTGCCAATCGTGGCGATCACCACGCGCTCCGCGAGTCCCGATCGCGTAAGTGCGGTGGCGATCACGAAGGCTCCGACCAAGAGTCCGATTAGTGGGTTTTTCAGCGTCGTCGCGATGGTGGAGAGGGGAACGGCGCCACCGACAAGCAGCGCGGCCACGGCTGCGAGCGCGACTACTGTGTCGTCGATTTTGAACAGGGTCCATCCTAGGATCGCGAGCGCAAACACGACCAGCACGAAGCGTGCCTCGGCCGGATAAGGCAACCCCACCCCGATGACAGCCACCGCGGCGAACGCGACCAAGATAGCTATCACCGACCGCGGGCTTGAGCCGCCAGCCGCAGCTGTCGGCTCCAGGGCAATTTTCTTACTGACCGACACGGTTTGTTCATGGGCCATGCCACGACAACGGATGGCGTAGGGGATTATTCCCGGATTGACATCCCGTCGCTCAGCAAAATGCGATAGGCCAGCACTATTCCTCGCGGAACGCGCGGTTGATCTGATCCCGCAGCGGCTTGACCAGATAGGAGATGACCGTTCGATCGCCGGTCTGAATAAATGCCTCGGCCGGCATCCCCGGCACCAACACGAGCTTGCCGAGACGCGCAAGCTCCCGCGGCGGCACGGCAATGCGAACGACATAGTAGGATAGTCCGCTCTTTTGATCTTGCGTCAGATCGGCGGCAATGCGGCTGACCTCGCCGTTCAACTCCGGTGTGGTTCGCTGATTGAAGGCCGACATGCGCAAAACCGCTTTCTGGCCCAGCCGAATCTGGTCGATATCCTGCGGCTGTATCTGTGCTTCCAACGCCAGCCTGTCGCTATCAGGCACTATCAGCATGATCGTATCGGCCGGTGAAATTACGCCACCAACGGTATGAACTGCGAGCTCGTGCACCAGACCGCTTTGCGGCGCGACGAGATCGATGCGTTTCAGTTGATCCTCAGCCGAAACCTTGCGTTCGACGTACTCGGCCGTTTGCGCTTCGATCTCACGCAGGCTGTTGGCCACTTCGCTGCGAAGGTCCTGATCGATCTGGATGATCTGAAGCTGTGTCTCTGCGATCTTGCCGCCGGACTGGGCCTGCGCCGCCGCAAGCCGGCCGCGCTCACCGTCCAGATTGGTGCCTTCGCGCTCCAGCGCCATCATGCGCTGGATCGGCACGAGACCCTTCTCCCAGAGCTCACGCACACCCGTGAGCTCACGCTCAATCAGCGCGATTCCCCGCACCTTCGCTTCTTCCTGGGAGACCAGGCCACGCACCTCCTTCTCGTATTGAAGGATGCGTTCGCGCAACTGCGCTTTCTGACCAAGTCGAGCTTCACGGCGAAGCTCGAAAAGCTTGCGTTCCCCTGCCAATAGCTGCGCGACATCGCTGTCGACTGCGCGCATCATCAGCGCCGCAGGGAATGAGATCGCCGGCGCCTCATCGCGCTCTGCTTCCAGCCGCGCGCGCCGCACGGCGAATTCATCCAGCCGCTTGGTGACGATGGCGAGGTTGGAACGCGTTTGCGTCGCATCCAGTCGCATTACGACGTCACCCACGGTGACGCGCTGGCCCTCGCGCACCCGGATTTCGCCGACCACACCGCCGGTTGGATGCTGCACCTTCTTCACATAGGAATCGACGACGAAATGTCCGGTCGCGACCACGGCGCCGGCCAGATTTGTCGCCGCCGCCCATCCGCCGATCCCTGCCACGAGAAACAGGCTTGCGAGGCCACCGACGAGGAGATGGCGCCGGATCGAACGCGCGAGGGCGACGTGATCAGCGTTCGGCATCGACTTCATCCGCATATTGGTCGGGCGATCTGCCTGTACCCGGGTCGGTGGCCGTCGCGACGACGCGGAACGGAGCGGCGGCGCGAAAACCGGTCAAATAGCCGGCAGCCGTCGTCATCGTAGCCGGCGGAGGATTTGCAGCTTTCAGGGCGCGAGACAGCACCTCGTCGCGTGGTCCAAAGGCCTTCATTCTTCCTGCTTCGATGACGGCCACGAGGTCCACCACGCTGAGCGCGCTGGGGCGATGAGCAACGACAACGACGATCCCCTTCCGCTCGCGCACAGACATCATTGCCTTGACGACGGCCTTCTCGCCTTCCGCATCGAGGTTCGCGTTGGGCTCGTCGAGCACGACGAGAAACGGATCTCCGTAAAGCGCGCGAGCCAGACCGATGCACTGCCGTTGCCCGGCCGACAGGGCCGAGCCCGCCTCCCCGATACGGGTCTCATAGCCGTTGTCAAAGCGAAGGATGAGATCGTGTGCGCCCGCCGCCTGGGCCGCGGCGACAATGACGCCAGCATCGGCATTCGCTTCAAAGCGGGAGATGTTCTCGGCGATGGTACCGTCGAACAGTTCGACACCCTGCGGCAGATAGCCGACGTGGCGACCCAACTCTTCCCGGTCCCATTGATCGAATCCGGCGCCATCGACGCGCACCTTGCCGCTTGCCGGCGTCCAAACGCCGACCAGCGCACGCGCGAGTGTGGACTTTCCACTGCCGCTCGGGCCGATGATGCCAAGCGCGCTTCCCGCCGGCAGCACAAAATTGACCCCTGTAAGGCTTGGCTTCCTCTCGCCGGGAGGCGTGACGCTGATCGATTCCGCGCGCAACTCGCGCTCCGGCTTCGGCAGCGCCATGATCGCCCGCGCCTCAGGCATCAGTGCGAACATCTCCTCGAGTCTGCCCCAACTCTGCCGCGCCATCAGGAACGGCTTCCAAGCGGCAATCGCGAGATCGACCGGCGCCAGCGCACGGCCCATCATGATCGAACTCGCGATCATGACGCCGGCGCTCGTCTCCTGCCTGATGACCAAATAAGCGCCGACCGCCAGCATGCCCGATTGCAGGATCATACGCAGCGATCTGGACACACCGCCGAGGCCGCCGACGATGTCGCCGGTGCGCCGGTTTGCGGCGAGATATTCCGTATTCGCCTTCTGCCAGCGTTTCGCCACTCGACCGCCCATCCCCATGGCGCAAACCACTTCGGCATTGCGCCGGCCGGCCTCCATCAGCGCGTTGCGCGCCATGCCGTGCTGCATCGCAGCACGCGTCGGCCCGCGCGACAGCGCATCTGTGACAACCGTGAGCGACACCAGGACGATCGCGCCCACAAGCGCGGTGATGCCGATCCAGAAATGGAACAGGAAGCAAATAGCGAGATAGAGCGGCATCCATGGCAGATCGAACAGTGCCGTCGGTCCCTGCCCCGACAGGAAGCTGCGAACATTGTCGAGATCGCGCAGCGGCTGCAGGCCGTCTCCCGGCATCCGGGCTTCAAGTGGCAACCGGACGATCGCCTCATGCACGCGACCGGACAGTTTACGATCGACGCTCTCACCGATCCGCAGCAATACGCGACCGCGGATCACATCCAGCATCGATTGAAACGCGAACAGAACCGCAGCCAGCACCGCAAGCCCGACCAACGTGGACAGACTGCGGCTCGCCAACACGCGATCATAGACCTGGAGCATGAACAGCGGCGACGTCAGCGCCAGGATATTGACTACGCCGCTGACCACCGCAATTCCGGCAAGCGCCGGCGCCAGAGGCGACACGACCGCCGCAGCCAAAGGCTGCGACGGCTTGCGATGCGGGATTTTGAGCACAGGCGGCTCTCAGACCAAAATATTGCCGCAGAGAATCAGGTTGGCAATGTCGGTTCCGACATAGCCGTCCAACTGAAGCGTGTTCGTGCCGTAGGTGATGGTAAGAACGCCGGTGTCGTCCCACCAGTTGCTGTGGTTGAGGAACAGATCGGCATAGCTCGAAATGCCCGTCACCGCCTGCAGATCGATAACGTCGTCATTTCCAGTATCGGTGCCGAAATCAGCGATGACGTCGTCTGCCCAACCATCGGCAAAAGTGAAGGTATCATCGCCAAGATTGCCGGTGAGCGTATCATTGCCGGCAAAACTCAGCATGACGTCGTTGCCAACGGTGCCGTTCTGGATGGTGCCCTGCTCGGCGAAATAGCCATAGAGCGCATCCAGGCTGCCGTTCTGCGACAGATCGGCAATTGCAGCATCGAAAGCCGGCGTCAGCGCTGCACCGCTGAAATCGACCGACAGGCCTTCATCTTGCACCCACTGATCGGTGGACGAGACGTAAGCGAGATTGCTGCCAAGCGTCAACGTGGTGACCGTGCCATCGACCACACCGGGCGTATAGCTGAAATCAGTTCCGTTCACGATCACGGACGACTTGTCGTTGTCCACACCGCCCACGATGCGCGTTCCAGCATACCACTGGTCCGACACGTTCCTGACGGCGTTGAAGCCGCCCGTTCCGCGATACTCGAAACTGTCGATCCAGTTGTCCAGGAAGACCGGAAGGTCGCTGCTCGCGCTCGTGTAGTTCAGTACCAATGCCATTCCTTAACTCCTTAGATTTTCTTGATGACGATAATTGGAATCATTGCCGGCTTCCGCCGCGTTCACGGATGAACGCGGCGTTGCCCCTTGCAGAATTCGGGATGTCTCTCACGCAAACTCGAAGTTCGCGGCCGTCAACCCCGTTACGCCGGCAATCGTGATGCCGTCGGTGAAATCGGAGCTGCTGATGACAGTGTCGGCTCCGATCGTGGAAATAAACAGGTCCCCCAATCCCGTTGCCCCCCACGCCGAGACATCGAGGATGTCCACAGCAAGATCGAAGCTGTTGACGGTGTCGAACGAGGACCCGTCCTGGAATACGAAAGTATCCTGGCCGCCGAAACCGAGCAGCGTATCGTCGAGACCCAGATTCCCGACCTGCATTGTGCCTTGCTCGGCAAAGTAGTCCGTCAGACCCGGGAAGGTCCCCAGACCGTCAACGGCTCCGCCGTGCGACAGGCTGTAGATCGCATAGGCGAACGTGGTCGTATCCGGCATGTAGCCGCTCACGTTCGTGATGATGAGCTCTTCATCCTGCACCCACAGATCCTGGCCGGCATCATATTCGAGGTTCCGGCCGAGCGTGAGCGAAGTGACATCGCCGTTGAACAGGCCCGGCGAATAGCTGTAGTCGTCGATCCCCATGATGACCGAGGGGATGTTGTTGTCGACGCCTTCGGTATCGACACCGGCGGACCACTGATCCTGACCGGTAGAGAATGACCGGGAGAACCAGCCGTTGTCGTTGTAGGAGAAGTTCGCGTCATAGGCTGCGAGGTAGGATGGAAGATTGCTGCTCGCTGCGGTCAGCTCAATCAACAGTGTCATTTCTTGTTTCCCTTTGCCTGTTTCATCTGTTCGTCCCAGGACGAACCTCGCATCCAGAGCCTGCGGCCGTGGAATTCCTAGAATTTGTAGTTGAGCGATACAGTTGCGGTTCGTCCGGGCGCGGCGAAGAAGTTGGCGCCAAGGGCCGGAGCGTAAGCAACGTCGGTGAGATTGGTGACCGCAAAGCGCAGCTTCGTCATCGGATCGAAGGCATAGGATCCGTAGATGTCGTAAACCCGGTAGCCAGCCATCTCGTAGCCGGTCCGAAGCGAGCCCAGCACCGGCTCCGTCTTCGAGACGTCGGTAACGCGTCCGCCCAACGTCAGCTTTTCGTCGAACAGGCGTACACCCGCATCAAGTGTGACCCGCAGCTTCGGTTGTTCGAAGATCACGGCGGCGCCCCTGCCGCTATTGATCGGGATGCTGTTTCCTGAAGGCGAGGTAAAGCTGTCGGCAAGTTCGGTATCGATGCGCGTCAGCGTGCCCCCGATGTAGATCACCCGGGCATCGTAGTTGCCCTCGATCTCGAGACCCTTCATGCGCGTCACGCCATCGAGATTCACGTATGAAGCATACTGCCGCTGGGCTTCCGAATTATAGATGTAGCCGAAACTGATATAGTCCGTGATCTCGCGATAGAAGCCGACAGCCTTGAAGCGGAAGGTGTCGCGCTCCGAAAATATTCCATTGCGAAAGATGTTCGCGCCGAGCTCATAAGTGTCGCCACGCTCCGGCCTGAGATACGGATTGGGCGCATAGCCATTGACGGCGGGCCCGTCGTGCCCGCCGTTGAGAAACGACTCCATGATGGTCGGCGGCCGGTAGCTCTTCGAGTATTTGACGAACGGCTGAAGCCAATCGACCGGCTTCACTGCGATGGTCATTGTCGGCAATAACGCTCCGCCGGAATTATCGACCTTGACGTCATGTCTCTTGTAGTATTTCGGCCCGTATATCGGCTCGGTTCGAGCGGGAATCCCAGGAGTGGGTCCAGTGCATCGGAAATTGGGCGGGAACGGCGGTGAAGGCCAGCAGACCCGCGGCGTAGGAGGTACACCAGGGATAACGACGTAACCTATGATGTCCTGCGTCTCGTTGCCGTAGATCGTCGTTGTTCCCTCCGCATGGTACCAGTCGTAACGCAAGCCACCTGAAACGGTCAGCCAATCGGTGGGCTCATATTTTGCATTGCCAAAACCACTGACGATGTCGCGCTTGCCACTCGGCGTGCCGCCCGAGAGCGTGCTTGAGTAGTCAGTGCCGTCGGCGGCTACAAAGCCACGTGTGAGAGTGGTCTTGCCGTCGTCGTTGAAAGCTTCCATGCCGTAGTTGAGAGCCAGGGCCCCCAAACCCGTGTCGAAGCGGCTGGTATTCTCGACGCTGCCGCCGAGCGTCCCCATGACGTAGTTCGACGGCCCGGTCGACAGGAGCGAGCCTTGCTCGACCTTGTTGTTCCTGAGGTTGTTGTAGTAGAGGCGAGCCTTCAGATCGATCAGCTCGCTATCGGGCTTCCAATCGAGCGCAGAGGTGAAGGTGTTATTGACAACCCCTTCCGTCGCCTTCTGCAGGTTGCCAATGCTCCCCGCGGAATCATAGTTTCCGGTGTTGAACCTGGAATCGTTCCGCACCCAGCCAAGCGTGACCTTGACGTCTTCCGTGACCTGCCCCTCGGCTTTCAGAATGCTGGAGCGGACCTCCTGACCGGAGAACAGCAACACATCCCCGGCATAGGTCGCCGCGCTACTGATGGTGCCGTTCTTGCCGATGTCATAGGCGCCGATATTCTTGTAGCTGATGCCGCCGAGAACGGAAAAGCGATCGGACAGGCGCACCGCAGCGGCCGTCGAACCGTCGAAATTGAACTGGTTGGTCCCGGTGGTGAGGTTGACCTGGCCACCGTACTGCTTGCCCGGCGCGATCAGGTCTTCCGCGAGAAGGGTTCGGAAGTTGACAGAACCGCCCAGCGCGCCGGCGCTGCCGACGCCGGATGTCGTGCTTTTCTCGATGTCGACGGCACGGATAAAGGCCGTATCGACGTAAGTGCGCTGCGTGGCGCCATGTGCGCTGCGCTGAAAGCTTTGCCGCGCGCCATCGATCATGGTGGCGATGCGATCCTGGTCCTGAAGGCCGCGGATATTGATGCTGATGCCCGGGTTCTGCGCTTCAGAGCGGTTGGCATAGACGCCGGCGACATTGTCGAGCAGGTCGCGAGCGTTGCGGGTTGGACTGCTCTCGATCGCCTCGCGCGAGATCACGCTGACGGCGGCCGGCGCCTGATAGACCCAGTCCGGCGTCCCCTGATAGCCGGACCCCGAAATGGCATTTCGGCCACCCGATATAACCAGTGGATCGAGCTGGGTTGCGCCGGGGATATATACCTCCGCCGCCGCCGACGACGTCGTCGCCCCGATAACGGCGGTGCGATCGGCCGTGACGCGAAACGTGATGCCCGTGTTTCGCAACATGAGCGCCAGCGCTTGCTCCGGTGTAAAGCTGCCGTTGACGGCATTCGATGTCAGCCCGCGCGACGTTGCGGCGGACAACGTCACCTGAAGGCCGGACTGGCGGCCAAAGGCATTGAGAGCAGCACCGAGTGGCTGCGCAGGAATGTTGAAGTTTCGTGGCGCTGCCGCGTCGCCACCCTGGACTTGAACTATTCCAGAATCGGGCGACGCCTGTGCGAATGCGCGCGAGGCGCTGTCCGCAGCAACTATCGCCGCAAGAAGACACGCAATACGCCTAGCGTTCGCAGAACTTTCATTGATTTTGTTGAAAATACTCGACTTAGAAACGCAAGCCACAACCCATACCTCAGCCCGTTGCTACGCATTCTTCTTTCGAAATGCGCTTCCCGACTAAAGACGATCGGCTCGATTATTTTTTTCAGGATTTGCCGCGCATTCGGCGCGAGAAACGACTTCGCAGTTTAGATTCGACTTAAAGTCGTGAAACGATGCGAGCGAAGCGGGAGACCTCGTGAACCTTGCCACCGTGCGGTTGCACCAGCGCACGCAGCGCACGGTCGGGATCGCGCAGGTCATACAGGCCGGTGACCGTCTGCTGCGCCAGCGTGATATCGGGAATTGCGATCCAGGCAGCGTGATAGCGCTGTATCTGTTCGACGACGGCGCCGATCGTTGCGTCGTTGACGAACAGCCTGCCCTCGCGCCATGCGCCAATATCCTCCGGTGCGATATCGCTCCTTGTCATCGCACCCGATTTGCGATCGATGACCAGCATCTGTCCCGGGGCCAGCACGGCGGGGGGCGTGCGTTGGGTCGCATTGGAGGAGACACCGACTGCCCCCCGTGCGAGCTCCACTTGCGTCGCCGATGATGAGAGACGAACATCGAAGGCCGTGCCCGTTACCTCGACCCTCACACCACTCGCCTCGACGACGAACGGCCGTCCCGGATTGCGAATCACATCGAAGAATGCTTCCCCCGCGAGCAAACGGACCTGACGCCGGTTGGCCGAAAAGTCCGTCTTTATGGCGCTGTCAGCAGCGAGATAGACGGTCGTACCATCTTCGAGTGTCACCAGCCGGCTTTGTGCAGTCGTGGTGAGATGGTCTGCCTCCAGCCGCACGAGAAGCGAGGGGACGGCAACGACAAGCAGACAGGCAGCCAGACCAATGGCTGAAACAGGCGCCGCCCACCGCCATCGCCGCCGCGGAACGCGGGACGCCTTGCCGACGCCAGAGGATGGCGCCTGCAACGATTGAGGCCGCCAGACATGCTCATATATCGGCTTCCCCTCGCCCAGCAGATGCCAGCTTTCCCGGACCCGGTGCCACGCAGCTCGGTGCTCGCTGGAGCGTGAAAGCCAGGCGTTGAAATCGTCCCGCACGCGCAAGTCGTCCGCCGCTTCCCGAAGACGCAACAGCCAATCGGCCGCTTCGTCCAGCAGGGCTTCGGGCTTGCCCCCATTCTTATTCAGCGACATCCCGTGATCCTCGTCCCGGAACCTCATCCCCAGAGCATGCGATCATGTCTCGCCTGCTCTGAATAGACGAATAGGTCGGAGCTCTTTTTCACACCGGGAGAATTATGTCACGTATGATCGCGACCAGTCCGCTTCGCGATATCCACCAGAGCCGCATGGATCATCCGGTGCACCGTTGCGACGGAGAGACCGAGATGCGCCGCAATGTCCTGAAGCTTATGCCCTCCAAAACGGTGCATTTCGACGGCAATCCTGGTTTCCGTCGGCATTTCAGCGAGCATCGCAGCGATCTGGCGGATGTCGTCGCGCAACAAGGCGCTCTGTTCCGGCGAGGCCTCAGGGCGCGGCATCGCCCAATAGGACGTCTCGTCGAGTGGATCCCGGCTTTCGAGCTTTTTGCGCCGCAGGAGATCGAGCGAGAGATTGCGGACGATGCGGTAGAGATAGGCTGCGGGTTGCTCGGGCACGTCGGCTGCTGGCCGTGGCGGCACGAATTTGAGGAACGCTTCCTGCACGATGTCCTCGGCGGTCTCGCGGGAGCCGAGAATTGGTGTCGCGTATTCGATCAGAGCTGCACGATGTGCGAGAAAGATTACGCTGCGGGTATCGCTCCCCTTCACGTCAAGCGCTCCACCGGAGGATTGGCGCAGGCCGATCGCGGGATTGCCAAAAGGTCGCGCAAATCACACCCCCACCTGCGATGTTCGTCGCATGCACGGTCGTCACACTAAGTGCTGGTCCCTCTCATCCCTGCCCGGACGTCAAAGCCTGGAATGCTCCACAGGCAGCTATCGCGAGGCCCCAACCCGCTTTCTCTCTAATGGTGCCTCAGGCGTTTCACAACTACGGATGTTTAGATAGGCTCCAAGCAGCAGATTTGGCTCGTCCTAAGATCGATCTATTGAATCTACGGGTATCGTCCCACTTCAGGGGTCGTATCGGATGGGAACGGTGAGCGTGAGGGCACTGTCTGCGACATCCGGCGGGGGTGCCGGCACGGGACTGGCACTGCGGGGCGTCGAAACAGCCTTCGCGTCCAGCACCGGATTTCCGGAGCTTCGGACGAGACGCGAACTCAATACGCCGCCCGAGCGGTTGATGACGAAAGCCACCACGGCCGTGCCCAATGCCCCGTTCGGGCTTCCACCTTTATGCCGAAGGAGGTGAGCGTTGACGCTGCTCCGCCATGTGGCGGGTGATGTCGAGGGACTGAAGGCCGAACTCGACGACGGCGCGGCCGCCCGATCCGCCCGCGGATTTGACGTCGCCAACGGCGCCGTGGTGCGATCTATCTTGCGGTCGTCCGGCTTCTTGCGCTCGGCCATCTTTTTTGGCGGTGGCTTCCTGGCGGCCTTCGGCTGCGGCGGTGGCGGCGTCAAGGTGGCTTCCGCATTCGCCACTTCCGGCAGCTTTGGCGCCTCGATTTCCGGCGGCGGTGTTGGCGGCAGCGGGACGTCCTCAACTGGCTTCTTCACCTCCATGACGACCGGCTCGGGCTTTTCCTCCGGCAGTTCGGCAGGCTTGTCGCTCTTTTCCTCCATCGGGGAAGGTTGCGCTTCAGTCATCCGTTCATCGGGCGGCAGTTGATCCGGCGGCGCTTCGGGCGCAACGGCCAGTGGCGCCAACTCCATCATCACAGCGGCTGGCGGTTCGCCCGCAGCCGAGGCTTCTTTCCGGTTGAGCACCAGCCATATCGCCCCCGCATGCAGCCCTACAACTGCGGCACCCGCCAGCGTCCATCGCAGCACGGAATGCAATGCGACACCATCTGGCCGCGCGTCGGGATCACGCCAGCCGAATCTCATGGCCGCTGCGCCGGCGCGGCCTGTTGCGCAGGGGATGACGCGCCGGACAACTGTCCGCCGATTGCGCGGCTCTGCCCGCTATCTTCCAGCCCAACCAGCGCGACCTTGAGATAGCCCGCATCGCGCAGCAGATTCATCACCCCCATCAAGTCGCGATAGGCGATCACGCCGTCGGCGCGCAGGAATATCCGCTGCTGGCGATCACTGCCCGTCTGCCTGTCGAGCGTCGCCTGCAACGCGCCACGCGGCACATCCTCGTTGCCGAGCGCCAGGGTGAGGTCCGGCTTGACGCTGAGAAAGATCGGCTTGTCCGGCCGGGCCTGCGGCGGCGCGCTGGAGACCGGCAACTCGACCGCCACATCGACGGTCGACAAGGGAGCGGCCACCATAAAGATGATAAGGAGGACAAGCATGACGTCGATAAAGGGCGTGACGTTGATCTCCGAGAGTTCGGCGAGGTCGCCGTCCTGCGGGTCCCTGAGCGAGACTGCCATGATCGCTCACTCCGCCGCCGATGCGATAGTGCTCATCTTCGGAACGGCATGGATGATCTTTGCGGGCGCAATGCCCTTCTCCTGCCGTTCCAGGTCGCGCGACATGTGCTGCAGGACTTCGCCCGAAGCGTCTGACAGCAATGCGCGGTAGCCGGCTATGGCGCGGGCAAAGACGTTATAGATGATCACCGCCGGAATAGCCGCGACAAGGCCGATGGCGGTCGCGAGCAATGCTTCGGCGATTCCGGGCGCAACGACGGCGAGGTTCGTCGTCTTCGATTGCGAGATGCCGATGAACGAATTCATGATACCCCACACCGTGCCGAACAGGCCGACGAACGGCGCCGTTGCGCCGATCGTCGCGAGAAGTCCGGTGCCCCGCGCCATGTCTCGGCTCGCTTTTGCCTCGATGCGGGACAGCGCTATCGCGAGACGCTCCTTGATCCCTTCGGCGGACAGATCGGTCGAGCGCTGCAGTTCCTGAAGCGCAGCATTGACCAGATCGGCGACGCGGCCATTCTTCGTCCATCCGGCATTGATCTCTCGTGATGCGTCTGCGAGGCTTTCGGCGCCACTCAGCTTGCGCGTGGCGCTACGGGCGTTGCGTTTGGCGCCTGTGAGTTCGACGCCCTTGGCCAACCACACCGTCCAGGTCAATAGCGATGCAAAGGCAAGGCCGACCATCACCACCTTCACGACCATGTCCGCCTGCATGAACATGCTCCACGGCGACAGATCGTGCGGAAGCGTCGCGGAGCCGGCTGCCGGGGCGACGACTGGCGCATTCGATGGTACCGGCGCAGCGGCCGGGGGTTCGGCCATTGCCGGTGACACCTGCGGCAGCGGCGCCGCCGATATCGCGGCGTCAGCGCCGACAGATGTCGCTGATGATGGCGATGTCACTGGCCGCTCCACACCGGGCGCGGGAGATGCAGGAGACGACGGCAGCGGCGATGCGGGTTGCGCCTGGGCCGTCGGCTCCCCTTCCTGGGCCGCCACTGGGCCGACAACACCGGCCGACACGACAAGCGCCATCAACGCCATCCGCCCAAACCTGCACCCTGTCTGCAGCGCTTCGGCCAGTTTCGTCATCTCGCCCATCATCGTTCAATCTTCCATTCTCGTTCAACCGCGCACGTCATGAGGCGCGTAAGCGCCTTTCACCGGCAGGGCCTGTATCAATATTATCGTCACGCCAGCCGCGGCCTTGCGGCTCCTCCAAGGTAAGACGTTTAAGGATGATGTTTTTCCCAGCGGTCGGGGTACTATTTTCGCGCAGCCGCCATTTGCCGACGGCACGCCTGCGTCAATTCTAGGCGCTGCGTACACTTATGCTTCGCACCAGCGAAATTTTAGAAACGCTCAAAATCGAGAAGGCGACCGACCGCGCCGAGATGGATTATTCCGGCAGCGGAACCGCTGCAGTATTGATCGTTCGGCCGTGAACATGAAAGGGACTTCCGGAGCGGGCCGTGGGCTCAACGTAGACGTCGAACCCCACCGATATGTACGAGATCGGCAGGGCTCGCGCGCATCATGGCTTATGCACGTCCGACAGCCTGCATGATACGCAGATCAGCAGATGGGATGGCTTCTATTGACGCGGCCAATGTCGCCTGCAGAACCGCGATATCGGTACGCGGATTTGGCTTCCAGCCGCAGGGACAACCGCCATCGGTGCCATGCTGATCGGCAACTTCCTTGTAGATTGCTCCGAGGGCGGACGCGGCGAGGTTCATCACCGTCATGGGCGGAAGCTGACTGGTACGAAGAACGTCGCAGAAGGCGGCCATCATGGACCGATGCATCTCTGCGCCTGCAGACTCGTTGTCGGGGCCTGACTGCGTCACTGCTCGCCTCCTCTTCTTTGTCTCGTCATGACGGGCAGCCGCGGCAATCCCGATGCGCTGAGAAGAGCTCCGCGCATCGACCCCATCAATGCCGAGGACCGTTACGCCCTGTTGTAGTCGCCATCAAGCCATCGGGCGTCTAATAGCAATTTGAAACATTCGAAATCTGGAAGCGCGGGCGCCTTGCCGTTGCATGTCAATCGCTTAGACAACTTCTAAGTCCGATTCTGTTTTGCTGGACGGACGGCGCCTCCGCCGCCGGCGTCCGAGCCGCACGATCATGCGATGGGAATTGTAGTAACGGGAAGACTAACGCGTAGCGACCGCGGGCATTGGAGGCGTCGGGCCGCCGCGGTTGGCGCATTGACAGAGCAACAAGCTAGGCGCGTTTTCGTGTAGCGGCCGGGGAATAGAGCGCCTCCTGCTCGCGTCGGATACGCACTGCGGGCAGCGTCTCGTCGATCGCTACATCGGCCCAGGTGATGCAGGAGTCTTTGGCCACTGGCCGGATCAGTCGCACATTGTGAGCAAGGCCCAGCGGCAGATATCCCTTCGCCAGCGATGTGCTGGCAGGCGTTAGCTTTCCGAAGACGGTGTAACCTCCTTCCCCATCGAGCATATCCCCCGGACGCAAATCCTTCTTCGCGGTAGCGGCAACATCGGCATTGAAGCTAGTTGCAACACCCGTCGGTTCGCCGCGAAGTGCGATGGCTGCAACCGAAATTCCGAGTTCCAGACCGATGAGGTGCCATTTCTTGTAGGAGCTCATGTAACGGCCAGTCGGATCCGTGACGACCTTGTACTCCTCGAAGCAATTGCGGATGTATTCACTGTCGCCTTCGAAGCAAACCCAAACGCCCTTTCGAATATCGTTGGGGATCAGAGCGCCGTCGGCCGTGAGGCAGGACACGACCTCGACTTGACCCTTGGCCTCCAACACTCCTCCTTCAGAGCGGGGGCGCATCAGCGTAGGAATGTCGTCGACTGATCCCGGAGGGAACGCAAGCCCCTGCGACGGCGCCTCTAGGCCGGTCGCGTTCGCTATCGCAGCGGATTCGATCGCCGGCTTCGATCCGTCAAGGAAAGCGTTGAACATCTTCGGGTTCATGCCACCGCGTGCAGCCTGCTCGGCGGTCAGCCCCCAGTGATCCCAGACCGTTTCAGGCGTCGATTCCCGATATTGCGGCAGCCATTTGTGACCGCGACCAGCCGCGACCACTGGGAAGCCGCATGCCCTCGCCCAGTCAACGAGATCACAAGCCAAAGCCGGTTGATCGCCATAGGCAAGGCTGTAAATCACACCTGCCTGCCTGGCTTTATGCGCCAGGATCGGTCCGCAGAACGCATCAGCTTCGACCGTCACGTTGATGATCGGCTTGCCGGCCGAAAATGCTGCCAGACAATGTTCGACGGCAGCCACCGGGTTACCGGTGCATTCGGCAATCAGGTCAATGCCGTGGTAATTGACAAGCGCTTCCCAGTTGTCGGTCAGGAAGGTCGAGCCATTCTCAAGGGCATCATCAAGAGAGACTGCGCCATACCGCTCCTCGGTCCATCCGACGCGCTTCAGGTTCTCGATCGCACGAGATGGCGATAGATCGGCGATGCCGACGAGGTGCACACCGGGCGTACGCAGAACCTGATGAAGGTACATCGCCCCGAACTTTCCCGCACCGATCAACCCGACCTTGATCGGGCGTCGCACTGCTTCGCGCTCGAGGAGTTTTGCGTAGAGGTTCACGATGTCTCTCCAGTCATTAAGTAGCGCTGCCTTGTTTCAGATCTTTGGCGGAGGCAGGCTCAACTCCTGCGTCAGCCAGTGCGTGAACATCCGAACCGATCGGCGGGCCTTGGCCACACGTGGAAAGACGAGGTAGTGCCCGACATAGCCCACGTCCTTCGCCCGCCCAGCGAGCGGAGCGACGAGCTGGCCGGCCGCAATCTCACGCTCCGCTAGACGCGTCGATTCCAGGGCGACGCCGAGTCCGTCGACGGCTGCGGCGATGGCCATGAAGGACCGGTCGAAGCGCGAGCCACGGGGAGCCGGAGGAGCGATCTCGTTCGCATCGAACCAGCTATTCCACCGCACGCGCTTGTTGTCGCTTTCGATGAGCTTCGCGTCGAGGAGATCCTTCGCTGAGGTGATCTGCGCGGCAAGATCCGGCGCGCAGAGAGGAGTGACGGTCTCCTCGCCGAGCGGGATGACGATCAATCCCTCCTGCCGCGGTGGCCCGTAGCAGATGTCGGCGTCGAACTCGTCGTGCTCAAACCGCGGATAGTCGACCCCGGCCGCAAGCCGCACCTCGAGCCCGGGTTGCTTGGCCAAAAGATCTCGCAGGCGCGGCATGAGCCATTGCGCGGCCATGGACGGCGCGCAGTGCAACCGCAGCAGGTTGCCGGAGCGCGAGCCGACGGTCTCGATGCCTTGCCGCATCTCGTCGAAGCCAGACGCGACGTGGCGCATCAGCGCTTCGCCCGCCGTGTTGAGATGGACGGCACGGTTTTGCCTGTCGAACAGCACCGCACCCATCAGGCTTTCCAGCTTGCGAACCGCGTGGCTGACCGCGCTCGGCGAAATGCCGAGCTCTTCGCCGGCTGCCCGAAAGGAGCCCGTCCGGGCTGCGGCCTCGAAGGCCTGGAGCGCGGAAAGCGGCAAGCGTCTCATGTCTTCCTCAGGAACTCGAATCCCCGACGTTTTGATGATTGCGGATACCGGCCGACCATCGTGAGGAGGCCGGCAGGATGAATTCAGTTCATCAAATAGCGCAATTTTTGCGTCTTTCCCATAGGAAAAGGCGAGTCAATATCACGCAACAAAAATCACACCAGTTCGAGGGATGAAATGCTGCTTCAAAACAAGACTGCCGCGATTTCAGGCGCCGCCAGCGCTCGAGGCATCGGCTTGGCCACGGCGAAGCTTTTCGCGAGTCATGGCGCGCGCATCGCCATCCTCGATATCGACGAGACGGCCGCGCAAAGGGCCGCCGCCGAGCTCGGCCCGCAGCATATCGGCCTCGGCTGCGATGTCGCGAACAAGGCGTCCTGTCAGGCCGCCGCCGACAAGGTCATCAAGGCCTTCGGTCAGCTCGATATCCTGATTAACAATGCGGGCGTCACCCAACCGGTGAAGACGCTGGAGATCGACGAGGCGAGCTGGGATCGCATACAGGACATCAATTGCAAGGGTGTGCTTTTCCTGAGCCAGGTCTTCATCCCGCATATGCAGGCGCGCAAGCAGGGTTCGATCGCCTGCATGTCCTCCGTCTCGGCGCAACGCGGCGGCGGCATCTTCGGCGGTCCGCACTATTCCTCGGCGAAGGCGGGCGTACTCGGACTCGCCAAGGCGATGGCGCGCGAATTCGGGCCGGACGGCATCCGCGTGAACTGCGTGACGCCGGGCCTGATCCAGACCGACATCACCGGCGGCAAGCTGACCGACGAGATGCGCAGGGAGATTATCAAGGGGATCCCGCTCAACCGGCTCGGCGACGCGAGCGACGTGGCGGGCATCTACCTGTTCCTCGCCTCCGATCTCTCGGCCTACGTCACGGGCGCGGTGATCGACGTCAATGGCGGCATGCTGATCCACGGCTGAGCGGCAGCCACCGGCTCCGGCCGGCAATCCTCGCCACTGTCGCCAATGCTTACCTTCAAGAAGGCTCAGTACTCATGAGAACCGCTCCACTCGGCCACAACGTTTCGCTTGAACGCCGTGCCTGGAATATCCGGCGCCATGCCGTCCTGATGGGCGAGGTGCAAGGGCAAGGATACATCGCGCAGGCGCTGGATGTCGCCGACATCCTGGCCACCGCCTATTTCCACGCTATGCGCTACCGGCCCAACGATCCCGGCTGGGAGGAGCGCGATCGTTTCCTTCTCTCCAACGGCCATTACGCAATTGCCCTGTACGCAGCGTTGATCGAGGCCAGGATCATTCCGGAGGACGAGCTAGAAACCTATGGCTCCGACGAAAGCCGCCTGCCGATGTCCGGCATGGCGAGCTACACGCCCGGCATGGAGATGTCGGGCGGCTCGCTCGGACTCGGGCTGTCCATCGCGGTCGGCAAATGCCTCGGCCTCAAGCGGAAGGGTTCCGACAGCCGCGTCTATACGCTGTTCTCCGATGGCGAACTGGACGAAGGCTCGGTCTGGGAGGCGATCATGTCCGCCGCCCATTACAAGCTCGACAACCTGATCGCCATCGTCGACGTCAACAACCAGCAGGCCGACGGCCCCTCGACCGCCGTCATGGGCTTCGAGCCGCTGAAGGAGAAGCTCGAGGCCTTCGGCTGGTTTGTCCAGCGCATCGACGGCAACGATCTTGCGGCGGTGCGCACTGCCTTCGATGCAGCCAAGGCGCAGCACGGCCAGGGCAAGCCCAGCATGATCATCGCCGACACGCTGATGGGCAAAGGCGTGCCCTTCCTCGAGGCGCGCGAGAAGAACCATTTCATCCGCGTGGAAGCCCATGAATGGCGGCTTGCGCTCGACGCACTCGACGAGAGGAAGCCTTCATGAAGCCCGCAGCTCCGAAGACCGACGCCGGCAAGCCGCGCCTCACCACCTCCGCGATGATCGCCTCGATCGCGGGCGAAGGGCAGCGAACGAAGCCAGCTCCATTCGGCCACGCGCTCGCCGAGTTGGCGAAAGAGGACGGCTCGATCCTCGGCATGACCGCCGATCTTGGCAAGTACACCGACTTGCACATCTTCGCGCAGGCCTTTCCCGATCGCTACTACCAGATGGGGATGGCGGAGCAGTTGCTGTTCGGTGCCGCCTCCGGACTGGCAGCGGAAGGCTTCACGCCCATCGCGACGACCTATGCCGTGTTCGCCTCGCGCCGCGCCTACGACTTCATCCACCAGACGATCGCGGAGGAAGACCGCAATGTGAAGATCGCCTGCGCGCTGCCGGGACTCACCTCAGGCTACGGTCCCTCCCATCAGGCGACCGAAGACCTCGCCCTGTTCCGCGCCATGCCGAATATGGTGGTGATCGATCCTTGCGACGCGCACGAGATCGAGCAGGTCGTGCCGGCAATGGTGCGCCACAAGGGACCGGTCTACATGCGCCTCCTGCGTGGGCAGGTTCCGCTCGTGCTCGACGAGTACGGCTACAGCTTCGAACTCGGGAAGGCCAAGCTGCTGCGGGACGGGTACGAGGTCCTCTTCATCTCCTCGGGCATCATGACGATGCGTGCGCTGGAAGCCGCGAAGGCGCTGATGAGCGACCGGATCGATGCCGGTGTCCTGCACGTGCCGACAATCAAGCCGCTCGATGCCGCAACGATCTTGGCCTGCTGCGCAAAGCCCGGCCGACTCGTCGTGGTTGCCGAGAACCACACGGTCAATGGCGGCCTGGGCGAGGCTGTCGCCGGCCTGCTGATGCGCGAAGGGGTGCATCCGGCCTTTCGCATGGTCGGTCTGCCGGACGAATTCCTCGCGGCGGGCGCGTTGCCAACGCTGCACGACCGCTACGGCATATCGACGGAAGCGCTCTGCGCCAGGGTCAAAGGGTGGCTGAAATAGCCTGAGAAACGCTGCAGCTCCCGGCAAGTGGAGCGCAGGATCGGAAGGGCGGCCCGCTTTCGACGACCGTCATACTCGCTCAACTTGAAAACCAAACGTATTACGCCGTCACTGACTATTGTGCACGCTGGCCCGCGCGCCAGCCCATCTCCCAGAAGTCCGACTCGAGTCGGGTCGCTTCCTTGAAGATCGCGATCAGCTCGGCCTCGCGGGCGGGCGTGGCGTAAAGATCGGCGAGATTCTCCAAGTGAGCCCGCGCTTTCGCCGCGACGTCCTGGTATGGCGCGCCGGCATATTCGGTGATCCAAACGCGATATGGGTTCGTTGCAGCGAGCGCATCTGGTCGCGACGCAAGCCGCGTCGCAATCTCCGCGTAGCCGATCACGCAGGGAGCAAGCGCCACCTTGAGTGCCAACAGATCGCTGCGCATTCCGGCGTCAAGTACGTAGCGTGTGTAGGCCAGCATCTCGACGGCAGGCGGGGCCTGTTCGAGATCGCCGGGCGACAGGCCCCAGCCGGCGCACAGCTTCACATGCAGGTTCATCTCGACGTCGAGGATGGCCGAGAGGCCGGCGGCCGCTTCACGCATGTCGGCAAGCTTGGGCGACTTGTAGACGGCGAGCGCGTAGGCGCGGGCAAACTCGATGAGGAAAAGGTAGTCCTGGACGAGGTAGTGGCGAAACGCCGCCTCGGCGAGCGAACCGTCCGCCAACCCGTTCGTGAAGGGATGCTCGGTGTAGGCCCGCCACTCGGCGGATGCTGCCGTCTTTAGGCGCTCGAAGAAACTCATGATCTCTTACCGGGTTTGCTTTCCAGGAATGTCTTGTCGCTACTGCTGACGCGCCGTGGGCCGGGAAGGTTCCCTTACCAAGCCTCCCCAAGGCGGGTCCAAGATACTACGTTAGGGTCATGAAGAATCACGGCCGTCCCCAAGCCATCGGGCCAATAGCCACGCCAGAGCCCTTCGTGCGGCAAAGCTTCGACGACGCACGCAAGGCGGTCGCGGCTTTGCGATCACTTTATGCCCGAAACACCCAGTTCCTGCGCGATTCCTTCGCCGCGCTCGCGGCTGGCAGCGACAGTAACCGGCGATACCGGGCGTTCTACCCGGAAATCAGCGTCACCACGAGCTCATACACCCAGGTCGATGCCCGTCAGTCCTATGGCCACATGCCGACGCCCGGGCACTACTCGACCACGATCACCCAGCCGGACCTGTTCGAAACCTATCTCATCGAGCAGCTCGATTTGATCATGCGCAACCATGGCGTTCCGGTCGTCGTATCGGAATCGGAAACCCCCATCCCGCTGCATTTTGCTTTTCAGGAAGGCACCTACGTTGACGGCGCCGCCGCCAGGAACATCAAGCGACCGATCCGAGACCTGTTCGACGTTCCAGATCTTGATGGAACCGACGATCAGATCGCCAATGGCACATACGAATCACCGGCCGGCCAGCCAAGGCCGCTGGCGCAATTCACCGCGCAGCGCGTCGACTATTCCCTGCATCGCCTGCAGCACTACACGGCCACCAGCCCAAACCACTTTCAGAACTTCGTGTTGTTCACCAACTACCAATTCTACATCGACGAATTCTGTGCTCGCGCCAGGGACCTGATGGCGAATGGCGATACCGGCTATACTGAATTCGTCGAGCCCGGCAACGTCATCATCAGGCGCGGCGAACAGCGACCGGCCGCCGGCGTCACAACGGCGCGCCTGCCGCAAATGCCGGCATATCATCTGAAGAGGCCGGACTACGCAGGCATCACCATGGTCAATATCGGTGTCGGGCCCGCGAACGCCAAGACGATCACCGACCATATCGCCGTGCTCAGGCCGCATGCGTGGCTCATGCTCGGGCACTGTGCCGGATTGCGCGATACCCAGGCGCTGGGCGACTACGTGCTGGCGCATGCTTACATGCGGGAGGATCATGTTCTCGACGACGATCTCCCGCTATGGGTGCCCCTTCCCGCGCTGGCTGAAATCCAGGTCGCGCTCGAGGAGGCCGTGGCGGAAGTGACCGGGCTATCGGGATATGACTTAAAGCGCGTCATGCGCACCGGCACCGTTGCTTCCATCGATAATCGCAATTGGGAATTGCGCGACCGGCGTGGTCCGATCCAGCGGCTCTCGCAGTCGCGCGCCATTGCGCTCGACATGGAATCGGCGACCATCGCCGCCAACGGGTTCCGCTTCCGCGTACCCTACGGCACCTTGCTGTGCGTGTCCGACAAGCCGTTGCACGGAGAACTGAAGCTGCCCGGCATGGCCACCGAATTCTACAAGCGGCAGGTCGCCCAGCATCTGACCATCGGCATCCGCACGATGGAGAAGTTGGCGGACATGCCGTTGGAGCGGCTGCACTCGCGCAAGCTCAGAAACTTCTCGGAAACGGCCTTCCAGTAAGGCGCGCCGAGAGCTGTTCGGGGCCTTATCGCGTCCCGTAGGCGCGGTCGCCCGCATCACCGAGGCCTGGCAGGATAAAGGCGTTTGCATCGAGCCCCTCGTCGATACCGGCCGTCCACAACCGCACATCGGGATGCAGGCCTCGGAAGCGCTCCACACCTTCCGGCGCGGCAAGCAGGCATACCAGCCGAATATCCTTCGCGCCGCGTTCCTTCAGCCGATCCACCGCCGCCACAGCCGTGTTCGCCGTCGCAAGTACCGGTGACACCACGATTGCCAGCCGCTCGTGAAGATCGGACGGCGATTTGAAGAAATATTCGACCGCCACGAACGAATGCGGTTCGCGGTAGAGCCCGATATGCGCGACGCGGGCGGTCGGAACGAGGTCCAGCATTCCGTCGACAAAGGTCACCCCTGCCCGCAACACCGGCACGAAAACCAGTTTCTTACCCGCGATCTTGGCGGAGTGCATTCGTGCAAGCGGAGTCTCGACCTCCACATCGGTTAGCGGCAGGTCGCGCGTCACCTCGTAACAAAGCAGCATCCCGATCTCCTTGAGGAGCTCGCGAAAAGACTTGGTCGAAATCGTCTTGTCGCGGATCAGCGTAAGCTTGTGCTGGACCAACGGGTGATCCACGATCGTAACGCCTTCCATGCTTTGCTCCCAGAAATCGCCAAAACAAGCCCTAGAAAACCGTACCGTCGCTACTGACCTTGAGGGGTGGCGAACCGTCGGGCCGGCGTGCGAACGCCAGCGCCCTGCCCGCCGCCCAGGTGCCGCCTTCCAGAATCTTCGCCAGTGGAAGAGAGACCGCGTCAAGACCAACGCGTTGCCGCAACAGATCCGCCAGCCGGTCCAGCAGCGCGACGGTCAGCGCCCTCCACTCGACCACAAGCGTCGAGGCGACATCATGTTCGCGTTGCGCGTCCGTGGGGTCGCGAAGCACCAGCACCCCGGCGTCGACGAACAATCCGCCGTTGCGGTATTCCGCGAGGCCCGTCAGGCCGTCGATATCCCTTACCTGCAGCCCCGCCCGCTGTATCGGCTCGATCAGCGAATACGACAGCCACTGCGAGAGCTTGTGCAGCGGCACCAGTTCGCTGGTCGCATCCTCGGTCTTGAGCGCCGGATGATGCCAGCAATCTCCTAACGGAATTCCGCCCAGCGTTATACGCGACGGCCAGATCGGCCCCAGTTGGCGCAAAAGTTCTGACAAAATCGTCGAGGCAGCGATCACCCCCGCGTCGGCCGTCCCTGTGAGGTGATCGAACAATCCACCCGGCCGAGCCGTGTCGTCGCGGGCGAAAATCTGCGGCAACGCCGATGCTTCTTCGCCGAGCCGGCGAAGAAGGTTGATGCGGCCCTCGAGGCCAACCAATGGATTGTCGTCCGCAACCTGAAAGCCAGCCTGCAGATCGGCAACGGTCAGCCGCTGAAGCACAGCGGCATCCGCTCGCAAAGGTTCGTCAGCCTTCGCTGAGAAGACGCCGCGCGCAAACATGTCCAGACTGGCAAGCGCCAGCCCCTCCGACCGGCCGATACTTTCCCCCGTCAAGGGATCGCGATAGCGCCACGACGGGCCTGCTCCGGCGTCAAGCAGCACGCTGATTATGGCAAGGTCAAACTCGGCGCGGGCGCGCTCTTTGCTATCGCGCCAGTTCCTGGCGTCGGCAAGCGCCGCCCAGCGATCGATGCCGCCGACGACAAAATGGCGCCAGCGCGAATGAAAGGGAACATCGAACGTCGGATAGGCTTTGCGCGTTGTCGCAAGCACGAGATCAACCGCCTCGTCGAGCCGGCCGAGATCGACTTTGAAATGCTGAAGCTGGTCGTTCAAGCCGATTTCCAGCATCCGGTGCGCGCGACTGCGCACCGCTTCCGCACTTAAAAGAGATAAGCCGCCTGCCCTCACGTCTGCTGTCACGATCAATGGCCCTGGCTCGCCCTAGTATTTTTCGAGCGGCCGACCGGAGGCAATCAGATCCTCAGGCTTCGTGTCAGGTGAAAAATATCCCGCGGCTTTCTTGGCGGCCATTTCCACATGGGCGTCGGCGGGAATCATGTAATCGGGAATAGCGACGCGCTCGACAATGTCGATACCCTGCCCCGTAAGCGCATCATACTTCATGTCGCTCATCGAGATGAAGCGATCGATGCGCTTCAATCCCAGCCAGTGAATGACATCCGGCATCAGTTGCTGGAAACGCGCATCCTGCACCCCGGCAACGCATTCCGTTCGTTCGAAATAGGCGGATGCATCGTCGCCATCTTCCTGACGCTTGCGCGCATTGTAGACCAGAAATTTCGTGACCTCGCCGAGCGCCCGGCCTTCCTTGCGGTTGTAGACGATAACGCCCAGACCACCCGATTGTCCGGCGCGCGCGCATTCCTCGATGCCCTGAATGAGATATGGACGGCAGGTGCAAATGTCCGAGCCGAAAACATCCGAACCGTTGCACTCGTCATGGACGCGACAGGTGATTTTGGTCCGATGGTCCGGAAGCTTCGTGACGTCGCCGAACAGATAGACGGTCGTTCCGCCGATCGGCGGAAGAAAGACTTGCAAATCGGGGCGCGTGACAAGCTCGGGAAACATGCCCGCAGTCTGTTCGAACAGCGCACGCCGCAGATTGGTCACGCTCGTGCCGAAGCGCCGCGCGATCCCGGGCAAGTGCCAGACCGGATCGATCGCTATCTTGACAACGGAGACAGAGCCGCTGGCGTGAACGAACTCGCCGTCGGGCACCAACCGCTTGGCGGCCAGAGCCGCCTGAATTTCCGGCAGGTCGAGCCGGGCCCGCGTGATCGCGATGCTCGGCCGGATATCGATGCCTTCCGTGATTTCGGCGCGAAAGTTCTCCGCGACGAGATGTCCCCACGGATCGAGCGCAACGATGCGTTCCGGATCCATCCATTGCGAGAACGGCCCAACGGTCGCGGCTGGGTGTGTATTGGTCAGATCGGGGCGACGGATCGGATCCAGCGCACCCGAAGAAACGGCAAGTGCGCGGTAGACCGCATAGGAGCCCCCGTGACTGCCAATCACGTTACGATCCTGCGGACGCGATACCGTTCCGATGATCGGACCGCGTTCACGCGCGGTCGGCGCTCCCCATACGATCGGGAATTCATGCGTCGCACCGGGCACCGGATGCGATGTCAGGCGAATATGGTCAATACGATTGGAACTGCTCATCGTTCGGTAGTCCTAAAACGGCAACGGCCCGCCTGAATGACGGGCCTGACCGGAGAACCAAATGAAGTATACGGGTCAGTGACCCCTGCACTACTATATAGGTAAACTGCGTGCATTTACAACAAGGAAGGAAATCCTCCCCTCTGGAAACACCGGCGCAAGAAAGTCCGGAGCGCTAAAACGTCAGGCCGGGCAGATCGAGCCCGTTGGCGCGGGCACATGCAATCGCGCTTTCATAGCCGGCGTCGGCATGACGCATGACGCCCGATGCCGGATCGTTCCACAACACGCGTTCAAGTCGACGCGCCGCCTCCTGCGTTCCGTCGGCGACAATGACCATGCCGGCGTGCTGCGAATAGCCGATCCCGACGCCGCCGCCATGATGTATCGAGACCCAGGTGGCCCCGCTGGCACAATTGAGCAGCGCATTGAGCAGCGGCCAGTCCGACACTGCATCCGAGCCGTCGCGCATCGCTTCGGTTTCGCGGTTCGGGCTCGCAACCGAGCCGCTGTCGAGATGATCGCGGCCGATGACGATCGGCGCCTTCAGTTCGCCGCGTGCCACCATGTGATTGAACGCCATGCCGAGCCGGTGGCGATCACCGAGACCGACCCAGCAGATTCGTGCCGGCAGCCCCTGGAACTTGATCCGTGCTTTCGCCATATCGAGCCAGTTATGGAGATGCTTATCGTCCGGCATCAGCTCCTTGACCTTGGCGTCGGTCCGAAAAATATCTTCGGGATCTCCTGATAGCGCCGCCCACCGGAACGGGCCGACGCCGCGGCAAAACAGCGGACGGATGTAAGCCGGTACGAAGCCGGGGAAATCGAACGCGTTCTTCAGTCCCATGTCCTTCGCCATCTGGCGAATGTTGTTGCCATAGTCGAGCGTGGGAATACCTTGCGCGTGGAAATCCAACATGGCCTGGACGTGGCCGACCATGGAAGTCTTCGCCGCGACTTCAACTGCTTTCGGGTCGGCCTCGCGTTTCGATTCCCACTCGGCAAGTGTCCATCCCTTCGGCAAATAGCCGTTGATCGGATCGTGCGCGCTGGTCTGGTCGGTAACGATGTCGGGCCTGACGCCGCGGCGCACAAGCTCGGGAAAAACTTCGGCGGCATTGCCGAGAAGGCCGACGGAGACCGGCTTCTTGTTCTGCGCCGCCTCCGTCATGATCGCGAGCGCCTCGTCAAGCGAACTTGCCTGCCGGTCGAGGTAACCCGTGCGCAGCCGCATCTCGATGCGGCTCGCTTGGCATTCGATCGCGAGCATCGACGCCCCGGCCATGGTCGCGGCGAGCGGCTGCGCGCCGCCCATGCCGCCGAGACCCGCCGTCAAGATCCACTTGCCCGCGAGGTTGCCGCCGTAATGACGCCGCCCGACCTCGACAAACGTTTCATACGTCCCCTGCACGATGCCCTGGCTGCCGATGTAGATCCACGAGCCGGCCGTCATCTGGCCGAACATCATCAGCCCTTGCTTGTCGAGCTCATTGAAGTGATCGAGCGTCGCCCAGTGGGGCACCAGATTCGAGTTCGCGATCAGCACGCGCGGCGCATCGGCATGGGTGCGGAAAATTCCGACCGGCTTGCCCGACTGCACCGCCAGCGTCTGGTCGCCTTCGAGCTTGCGCAGCGAGGCGACGATCCGATCAAAGCTGTCCCAGTCGCGGGCAGCACGGCCGATTCCGCCATAGACGACGAGTTCGCTCGGCCGTTCGGCAACATCAGGATCGAGATTGTTCATCAGCATTCGAAGCGGCGCTTCCGTCAGCCAGCTCTTGGCGCTGATCTCGGGCCCGTGGGGCGCCCGGATGATGCGGTCGTTGTCCAGTCGGCGGTTCATGACAAAGAGCCTCTCTCGGCAAGGATTGGAAACGGGTTACTTTCAAGCACCGACATAGCCGCCGTCGGCAACGCGCCGGATTCAACCAGCGCCGTTGCCTTCGCGAGGTCATCGGCCATGTAGCGATCGCTGCCGAGCGCCGGCACCTGCTCGCGCAATACAGCAATCACAGCAGCCAGCGCGGGACTGGTCGCATGCGGTGCGCGCAGCCCAATGCCTTGCGCCGCAACCAATAGCTCGATGCCGAGGATGGTGGCGAGATTGTCCGCCATGTCAGACAACCGCCGCGCGGCGTGTGCGGCCATCGACACGTGATCTTCCTGGTTTGCGCTGGTCGGCGTCGAGTCGATCGAGCAGGCCGAGGCGCGCTGTTTATTCTCCGCATAGAGCGCGGCTGCCGTCACTTCGGCGATCATGAAGCCGGAGTTGAGGCCGGGATCGGGAGTCAGAAACGGCGGCAGGCCGAAGTTGAGCGCGGGATCGACGAGGGTCGCGATGCGTCGCTCGCTGATCGCCCCGATCTCGGAGAGTGCCAGCGCAATCTGGTCGGCGGCAAAAGCGACCGGCTCGGCGTGAAAATTGCCACCCGAGACGATCTCTCCGGTCTCGACCAGGACCAGCGGGTTATCGGTGACGGCGTTCGCTTCGATCGTCAGCGTGCGGGCGGCTTGCGTCAGCAAATCGAGCGCGGCGCCGGCGACCTGGGGCTGGCAGCGCAGGCAATAGGGATCCTGCACGCGCTCGTCGCCTTCGAGATGCGAGTTCCTGATGTCGCTGCCGTCAAGCAGTGCCGTTAGCGCAGCGCCGGCGGCGATTTGCCCGGCATGCCCGCGCAGTTGCTGGATCTCGGGACGAAACGGCGCCGTCGACGCCATCGCCGCATCGACCGACAACGCGCCCGTCACTAACGCCGCACTGGCCAGGCCATGGGCGCGCAGCAATCCGGAAATGGCGTAGGCGGTCGAAAATTGCGTGCCATTGATCAGCGCGAGACCTTCCTTCGGACCGAGCGCCACCGGCGCAAGACCGGCGGCGGCCAGTGCATCGCGGGCCGGCACAACGCTTCCGCCGACCAGCGCCTGCCCCTCGCCGATCATGACCGCCGTCATATGCGCAAGCGGCGCGAGATCGCCGGACGCTCCGACCGATCCCTGCTGCGGCACCAGCGGACAAATGCCCTTCGCCAACATGGCCTGGAGCTGCTCGATGATTTCGCGGCGCACGCCCGATGCGCCTCGCCCCAGCGAGACGATCTTGAGCGCCATCATCAGGCGAACGATCGGCTCCGGCGTCGGCGGCCCCACTCCGCAGCAATGCGACACAATGAGATTGTGCTGCAGCAGCGCCGTCTGGTCGGCAGCAATCCGCTTCGACGCCAGTTTTCCAAATCCGGTATTGATGCCGTACGCCGGGGCTTCCGCGCGCGCGGCCGCCGCAACAATCGAAGATGCCGCTTCAACGCGCGGCCAGAACGATGGATCGAGCACGACCGGAGCGCCGGCAAGGACTTGCGCCAGATCGTCGAGGTTGACCCTTCCAGGCGAAACCACAATGGGGGCATCGGGGCGGCTCACTGTCCCCTCCACACCCGGCTATGCAACGGATTAAAACCGATCCGGTAAACAAGCTCGGCCGGCCGCTCGATCTCCCAGATCGCAAGATCACACCATTTGCCCGCCTGGAGCGTTCCTGTCTCGCCGAGAATTCCGAGCGCGCGCGCACCTTCCCGCGTTACGCCAGCGAGGCATTCGGCAACGGTCATCCGGAACAGCGTTGCGCCCATGTTCATGGCCAAGAGAAGCGACGTCAGCGGCGAACTGCCGGGATTGCAGTCGGTCGCAAGTGCCATGTTGACGCCGTGGGCGCGGAATAGTTCGACCGGCGGCTTCGTCGTCTCGCGAATAAAATAGAATGCGCCCGGCAGCAGTACCGCCACCGTCCCTGCCCGCGCCATCGCAGCGGCGCCGGCGTCATCGGTGTGCTCCAGATGATCGGCCGACAAGGCCGCGAATTCCGCCGCAAGCGCGGCGCCGCCGAGATTCGAGAGCTGATCCGCATGCAGCTTGACCGGCAATCCAAGCGCCGTTGCCGCGCGGAACACCCGTGCCGTTTGCTCTCCCGAAAACGCAATACCTTCCATGAAGGCATCGACGGCGTCGGCCAATCCGGCCTGCGCCACCGCCGGCAACATCTCGCGGCAGACAAGGTCGATATACCGATCCTTGTCACCGTCAGCTTCCGGTGGCGTCGCGTGCGCGCCGAGAAACGTCGTCTTGATGGCGACCGGCCGCTTATCACCCAGCACACGCGCCGCCGACAGCTGACGCATCTCGGTTTCGGTATCGAGGCCGTAGCCGGATTTGATCTCCAGCGTCGTCACGCCCTCGCCGATCAGGGCGTCGAGCCTTGGCAGCGCGCAGGCAACAAGCTCGGCCTCGCTGGACGCCCGCGTCGCCGCGACGGTGGCGACAATGCCGCCGCCGGCGCGCGCGATCTCTTCGTAGCTCGCTCCCTGCAGCCGCAGCTCGAACTCATGCGCGCGGTTTCCGCCAAAAACCAGATGGGTATGACAATCCACCAATCCCGGCGTGATCCAGCGCCCCGCGCAATCGATCCGTTCGACCGCATCGGCGTCCGATGGAAAGTCGGAACGGCTACCGGCGAACGCGATGCGGCCGTCGCGCGCGGCGATCAGGCCGTCCTCGATCACACCGAGCCCCGGCAGATCCTCGCGGACCGTGGCGAGCCGGGAGTTGAGCCAGATTCGATCGAAGCGCTCGGCCATGCAGATCTCCTCACAGGCAGGAGCTTGACGTCTCTATATGTCTATACATAAAATCGCGTGGGTGTTCTGTCCAGCCGGTTTCGAAACATGTCGACACTGCATTTCGCATCAGCGCTGCTCCCCTCGGGGTGGGCCGATGACGTGCAGGTGGTGGTGACGGACCAGACCATCACCGAGGTTACGGCCGGCGTGGCGCCGGGACGGCATGACGAACGCCACAAGCTCGCAATTCCCGGCATAGCGAGCCTGCATAGCCATGCGTTCCAGCGTGGCATGGCGGGGCTCGCCGAAACGCGCGGCAATTCGGCGGATACGTTCTGGACATGGCGCGAGACGATGTATCGCTTCGCGCTCGAAATGACGCCGGAAGACGTCGAAGCCGTCGCCACGCTGCTCTATGTCGAGATGCTCGAGCAAGGCTATACGCGCGTCGGCGAATTCCACTATCTCCATCACGACCACGACGGCGCGCCCTACGCCAACCCCGCCGAGATGGCGACGCGAATTGCGCGCGCCGCCGAAATCTCCGGCATCGGGCTGACGCTGCTGCCGAGTTTCTATGCACACAGCTCGTTCGGCGGAGCGGCACCACATGCCGGCCAGCGCCGGTTCATCTGCTCGGTCGATCAGTTTGCCAACCTAACTGATGCCACGCGGGCAGCCGTCCGCGCGGTGCCCGGAGCCAATGTCGGCATCGCGCCGCACAGCCTGCGCGCCGTAACGCCTGACGAATTGGCGGCCCTCGCGCCATTGGCCGAAGCCGGGCCGATGCATATCCATGCCGCCGAACAGACCAGGGAAGTCGAGGAATGCATCGCCTGGTCGGGCCGGCGGCCGGTTGAGTGGCTGCTCGAACATGCGCCCGTCGATCAGCGCTGGTGCCTGATCCATGCGACCCATATGACCGAAGCGGAAACCACCGCGCTTGCAAGAAGCGGTGCGGTCGCCGGACTCTGCCCGGTCACCGAAGCCAGTCTTGGCGACGGCATTTTTTCGGCCCGCGAATTCCTCGATGCCGGCGGGCGGTTCGGCATCGGGACGGACTCCAACGTGCTGGTCGGCGTCACCGACGAACTGCGTCAGCTCGAATACGGCCAGCGCTTGAAACACCGCGAGCGCAATGTGCTGTCCGGCGGTCCCGGCCTATCGACCGGCCGCGCGCTGTTCGACGCCGCGCTCGCCGGCGGGACGCAGGCGCTCGCACAGCCAACTGCCAGCCTGCAGGCCGGTGCACGCGCCGACATCGTGACTCTCGACACCACCCATCCCTCGCTCGCCGGGCGTCGCGGAGACGCTGTCCTCGACGGCTGGATTTTTGCCGCAGGCGCAAGTGCCGTCGACACGGTCTGGGCCGGCGGCGCCAAAGTCGTTGAGAAAGGACGTCACAGGCTCCGCGAGAGCGCACGTGAGACGTTCAACGCGGCGGTGCGGAGGCTCGTGGCATGAGCCTCGCCACCGATCGCGGCAAACTCCAATCGGCCGACAAGCCGACGCTGTACAAGCAGATCCGGATCGACATCGAGCGCCGCATCCTGACCGGAGAATGGCCGCCCGGGCACCGCATCCCGTTCGAGCACGAGTTGATGTTGCGCTATGGCTGCTCGCGCATGACGGTGAGCAAGGCGCTGTCGGAACTTGCGCAAGCCGATCTCATCGAGCGGCGGCGCAAGGCCGGCAGCTTTGTCCGCCGTCCCACATTTCTGTCAGCGGTGCTCAAGATCGTCGATATCCGCGCAGAGATAGGCGCGCTCGGCCGCAGTTACGGCTATGAGTTGATCCAGTGCTCGCGGCGCACCGCAAACGCCGCCGACCGCGCCCGCCTTGGCGCAGGGAAAACCGGAAAGGTGATCGCGATTGCATGCCGTCACAGCGCCGATGGCGTGCCGTTCGCCATCGAGGACAGGCTGATCGATCTCGACGCCGTGCCCGAAGCGGCTGCGGCGGATTTTGCGGCCGAGCCGCCCGGCTCGTGGCTGCTGCACCATGTGCCATGGACGGAAGCCGAGCATTCGATCAGTGCCATCGTGGCTGACGAACAGGCCGCGGCGGCACTGGATATCGCGATCGGCGCCCCCTGCCTCGTGATCGACCGGCATACCTGGCGCAGCGCCCGGCCGCTGACGGCCGTGCGCCTGCTCTATCCGGGCGAGTCCCATAAACTGATTGCTCGCTTCAAAGGCGGCTTGGAGGGATAGCAATGCACGCACGATCTGGCACAAGCTATGCAGCAGTTTTGGTAACAGCTTTGCCGCAACCAGTCTGAAGACCAGTCGATGAACCAGCAAAGGGATACAGCCATGCGTAGTTTTGGAATTTTCGCGGCAACGGCCGCTCTCCTGGTGGCCGCACCGGCCGCCGCCCAGGACGTGAAGGTCGGCATCGGCATTTCCGGATGGACCGGTTTCGCGCCGCTCACGCTCGCCAATCAGGCGGGCATCTTCAAGAAGAACGGCCTCGATGTGACGATCAAGAAGATCCCGCAGAAAGACCGCCATCTAGCTATCGCGTCGGGCGACATCCAATGCGCGGCGACCACGGTCGAGACCTGGATATCCTGGAATGCCAATGGCGTCGCCACCAAGCAGATCTTCCAGCTCGACAAGAGCTACGGCGCCGACGGCATGGCAACGCGAAACACTATCGCCTCGATCAAGGACCTCAAGGGCAAGACGGTTGCCGCATCCGCGCCCGGCACCTCACCGTATTTTGCTTTGGCTTGGATGCTCAAGAAGAACGGCCTTTCGGTCAAGGATGTCACGATCGTGAATCTGGAGCCGGCGGCGGCGGCACAGGCATTCGTCTCGGGCCAGAACGATGCGGCCATGACCTATGAGCCTTACCTCTCGACGGTGCGCGCAGCGCCGGACAAGGGCAAGATCATCGCCACCACGCTCGACTATCCGATGGTGATGGACACGTTCGGCTGCACGCCGAAATTCCTCACTGAAAACCCGAAAGCCGCCAAGGCGCTGGCCGACAGCTATTTCGAGGCGATCGCCTTGATCGAAAAGGATCAGGCCAAGTCGTACGAGATCATGGGAGCCGACGTAAAGCAGTCCGGCGAGCAATTCGGCAACTCGGCCAAATTCCTGCGCTGGCAGGACAAAGCCGCGAACCAGAAATTCTTCGCGGGCGAATTCCTGACCTTCAACAAGGAAGCTGCAGAGCTGTTGCTCGAGATCGGCGTCATCAAATCGGTTCCGAAGATCGACGACCTCTTCGACGCAAGCTTCATCAAGTAGTTTTGCGTGTACCACGCCAGTCCCGCTCTCGGTCATGAGAGCGGGACGACGGCGATCACCGCACAGCTTTTTAGGATATGCCTGTGATACGTCCCCTGGATCCCGTGACATCGAGGCAGCGCGCGGCCTATGGCCTGGCGTTCTTCGTGCTTTTCGTTGCCGTGTGGGCTTGGGCGACCTTTGGCGGTTACGTCTCCAAGACGTTTCTCGCCAACCCGCTGACGATGCTGCAGGAGGGTTGGGAGCTGCTGACAAAGCACGGCTTCCTGTTCGACATCGGCATGACGGTCTGGCGTGTCGTCGGCGGCTTTGTGCTGGCGGCCATCATCGCCGTGCCGCTCGGCGTTCTGATGGGAGCCTACAAGCCGATCGAAGCTTTCCTGGAGCCGTTCGTCTCGTTTGCCCGCTACCTGCCCGCCTCGGCTTTCATCCCCCTGTTGATCCTGTGGGCGGGCATCGGCGAGCTGCAGAAGCTCCTGGTCATTTTCATCGGCTCGGTCTTCCAGATCATCCTGATGGTCACCGTGACGGTCGGAAACACCAGGCGCGACCTCGTTGAAGCCGCCTACACGCTGGGCGCCAGCGACCGCGGCATCATCAACCGTGTGCTGCTGCCATCCTCTGCCCCCGAGGTCGCGGAGATCCTTCGGCTCGTTCTCGGCTGGGCGTGGACCTATGTCATCGTCGCCGAGTTGATCGGTTCATCGTCGGGCATCGGCCACATGATCACCGACAGCCAGGCCCTGCTCAACACCGGCCAGATTATCTTCGGCATCATCGTGATCGGGCTGATCGGGCTGGTGTCGGACTTCCTGTTCAAGGCCTTCAACGCCTGGCTGTTTCCGTGGAAACTGGCATGACCGAACTGAAAATCGATCAGGTCGCCCGCACCTTCCCCGCGCGCCAGGGGCATGCGCCGACACGCGCGCTGGAGCCGATCGACCTCAACGTCCGCAATAATGACTTCGTCACCATCCTCGGCCCTTCGGGTTGCGGAAAATCGACGTTGCTGCGCATCGTCGCCGGGCTTGACCGGCCGACCAGCGGCCGGGTCATTCTTGATGGGCAAGAGGTCGTTGGCCCCGGCGCGGATCGCGGCATGGTGTTTCAGTCCTACACCCTGTTTCCATGGCTGACCGTGCGCGAAAACATCGCGTTTGGCCTGCGCGAGCGCGGGATTTCCGAAGCTGATCGCGGCAAGATCGCCGACGGCTTCATCCAACGGGTCGGCTTATCGGGCTTTGAAAATCATTGGCCAAAGCAACTCTCCGGCGGCATGCAGCAGCGCACGGCGATCGCGCGGGCGCTCGCCAACGATCCAAAGATCCTGCTGCTCGACGAGCCGTTCGGCGCGCTGGATAACCAAACCCGCGTGCTGATGCAGGAAATGCTGCTCGGCATCTGGGAACGCGAGCAGAAAACCGTGCTGTTCGTCACCCATGATATCGAGGAAGCGATCTTTCTCGGCAGCCGCGTCATCGTCATGAGCGCGCGTCCCGGCCGCATCAAGGCCGAGATCGCGGTCGATCTACCCCACCCGCGATCCTACAAAATCAAGACCACGCCCGAATTCGTCAGCCTGAAGGAACGGCTCGTCGAAGAGATCCGCGCCGAGGCATTGAAGGTCGCGGTTCATGCCTGACGATCGAGCACTGCGAAATCCGCTCCGGATGCGGTGAAATCAGTCCCGAATTTTGCTACGCTGATCCCCGCTTAACAACGTCAACTGGAGCCGCTGGATGCCGTCGCATCCATCACTCCTGATCGCCTCGCGATTGCGCACCTCCAACGCAGTGCGGCGTTCCGCATCCCGACAGGGAGACAGCCCATGGTGAAACCGTTTCCGTCGAAGACCCACATCGGCAACCACATGCTGCATCCGGAAACGCTGATGCTGAACTACGGCTACGATCCGCAACTGTCGGAAGGAGCCGTCAAACCACCGGTCTTCCTGACCTCGACCTTCGTCTTCAGGACTGCCGAAGATGGACAGGACTTCTTCGATTACGTTGCGGGCCGGCGCGAGCCGCCCGAGGGGATGGGCGCAGGTCTGGTTTACTCGCGGTTCAATCACCCCAATAGCGAGATCGTCGAGGACAGGCTGTCGGTGTACGAGCGCGCCGAGAATTGCGCACTGTTCTCTTCGGGCATGGCCGCGATTTCGACGACAATCCTGGCCTTCGTCCGCCCTGGCGACGTCATCCTGCACTCCCAGCCGCTGTATGGCGGGACGGAGACTCTGTTTGCGAAGACGCTTGCGAACCTCTCCATCGGTGCGGTGGGCTTCTCCGACGGCATTGACGAAGCGGCGGTCAGAGCGGCAGCGGGTGACGCCATGCGCAAAGGCCGGCTTGCGATGATTTTCATTGAGACACCGGCCAATCCCACCAATGGTCTGGTCGACATAGCGATGGTCCGCCGGATCGCCGAGATGATCGGCCAAACCCAGGGGAGTACGCCGATCATCGCATGCGATAATACGTTGCTCGGACCGGTGTTTCAGAGACCGATCGAACACGGTGCAGATCTTTCGCTGTACTCGCTGACCAAGTATATCGGCGGTCATTCCGACTTGATCGCAGGCGCTGCGCTCGGCTCAAAGGCGCTGATGAAAGAAGTCAAAGCGTTGCGAGGCGCGATTGGCACCCAACTGGACCCCCATTCCTGCTGGATGATCAGCCGGTCGCTCGAAACACTGGGCATCCGCATGGAGAAGGCTGACGCAAACGCGCGCCTCGTCGCAGATTACCTGCGCGACCACCCAAAAGTGGCAAAGGTCCATTACCTTGGTCACCACGATGAGGCATCTCCCGCCGGCCGCCTGTTTGCGAGGCAATGCACCGGTGCGGGCTCCACATTCTCGTTCGACATCGTCGGCGGCCAAGCCGCCGCGTTCAAATTCCTGAATGCCCTGCAGATCTTCAAGCTGGCCGTGAGCCTGGGCGGTACTGAATCGCTTGCCAGCCTGCCCGCAAGCATGACCCACTCCGGCGTTCCGGCTGACATCCGCCAAAAAATAGGCGTTCTCGACTGCACGATCCGGCTGTCGATCGGCATCGAGCACCCATCCGATCTGATCGCTGATATCGCGCAGGCCTTGAACGCGACTTAGCAGCACGTTGGGAGGTCGTTCCCGTCTGAGGGCCGCAGGCAATTGCTCTGCCGACAAGATCGATTTAGCGTGCAATGAAAAGACCGGGTGGAAACACAATGGCGCTTATCAAGACAACCGAGGCCGGACTCTACCGGATCCCCCTGCCCGTTACCCTCTCCGACAGCACGCACGGCGAACTCAACGCTTTCGAACTGGTGACATGCCGTGTCCGCGATTCCGACGGGGCCGAAGGTGTCGGCTATACATACACCGTCGGCCGCAATGGCGGCGCGATTGCCGACATTCTCCGGCGGGAGATCCCCGAACTGATCGAGGGCCGCGAGGCCGACGACACCGAAGCCATCTGGCATCACGTCTGGTGGAGCTTGCATTACGGCGGGCGTGGCGGACCGCCGGTGCTTGCGCTCTCGGCGCTCGATATCGCCCTGTGGGACCTGAAGTCGCGCCGCGCCAATCTGCCGCTGTTTCGCATGTTGGGCGGCTTCGACGCCCGCGTGCCCTGCTACGCCGGCGGCATCGACCTCGATTTGTCCATCGAGCAGCTTTTGAAGCAAACCGACGACAATCTCGCCAGGGGCTTTCGCGCCATCAAGATGAAGGTGGGCCGCGCCGATCTCGCATCCGACGTCGCACGCGTGCAGGCGATGCGCCAACATCTCGGCAACGGCTTTCCCCTGATGGCGGATGCCAACATGAAATGGACGGTCGAGGAAGCCATTCGCGCGGCACGCGCGCTGCAACCCTACGACCTCACCTGGCTCGAAGAACCGATCATTCCCGACGATATTGCCGGTCACGCCCGCATCATGGCTGCCGGCGGCGTCCCGATCGCGGCCGGCGAAAACCTGCGAACGCTCTGGGAATTCAAGAACTATATCGCGGCCGGCGCTGTGTCCTATCCGGAGCCCGACGTCACCAATTGCGGCGGGGTTACAGCTTTCATGAAGATCGCGCGGCTGGCGGAAGCGTTCAATCTACCGGTGACCAGCCACGGCGCACATGACGTTACCGTGCATTTGCTCGCGGCGTGTCCGAACCGCTCCTATCTCGAAGCGCACGGATTTGGGCTCGAAAGTTACATCGAGCACCCGCTTGTCCTCCAGGAAGGCATGGCATTGGCGCCGACGCGGCCCGGCCATGGAATTACATTCGACTGGAAAGGGTTGGCGCAGCTCGCAAAGTAACAACGGGACAGGCTAGTCCGCGACGCTGTGCTGATCGCACCGGTCTGTCCGCGAACCCCTGCAAGGCGGGTTCTGCGGCCGGCAGGAAAAATTGGCAGTCCGTGAGGAGCGGCCCCGCTTTCGTCCAAAATTGAGTGCAAAGACAACACGTTGTGAATTCGATCCGGCGCGCTTTCTGATAGCGTCCGCTAGGCGCCTGTCTCCCGCCGCGCCGTCCTGTAAACACGATGAATGTTTAAGCAGGAGGATGGCCGCACACGGAAAATTCAAAGCAAATCGTACGATTCAGCCAGGGATTGCCAAGCATGGCCGGCGCCGGCCATTGCGATCAAACTCGTCAAGCCACGGCGTTGAGCGGTTAGGAAAAATATTCTCGCCCACGTCGAAGAGACATCAGCAGCTTATGAAGAGCGAGGAACGATCATGATCAAGGTGAAGATCAATAGCCAGGAGCATAGCTGGGACGGCGACCCGGACCTTCCATTACTCTGGTTTCTGCGCGATGAGGTCGGCTTGACGGGCACGAAATATGGCTGCGGCCAGGCCTTGTGCGGTGCATGCACGGTGATCGTCGACAAACAGGCCGTCCGCGCCTGTATCACCTCGGTGTCCGACGTGGTCGGCCGGGAAGTCACCACCATCGAAGGCCTTCATCCGACCGGCGATCACGCGGTCCAGAAGGCCTGGCGTCAGGTCAATGTTCCGCAATGCGGCTTTTGCCAGGCCGGCCAGATCATGCAGGCGGCCGCACTGCTGATGGAAAATCCGAAACCCACGCACGACCAGATACGCGAGGCGATGGCGGGCAATATCTGCCGTTGCGGCACTTACCAGCGCATCGCAAACGCCGTGCATCTGGCATCGACGGGGGTGTGATCATGAATATCCTCACCAATCCCAAAAAGCTCCGTGGTTTTGAACGCCATATCAAGGTCGATAACGTCTCCCGTCGCAGTATCCTCAAGGGCCTCGGGCTGGCCGGCGGCTTTGTACTCGCCGCGCCGGTGATGTCACGCCCAGGCTTTGCCGCGTACCAGACCGGCGCGGACAAGATGCCGCACGGTACCGTGGTGGACCCGCGCGTATTCGTTTCTATCGCCTCCGACGGAACAGTGACGATCGTCGCGCACCGCGCCGAGATGGGAACGGGTGTCCGCACCAGCCTGCCGATGATCGTCGCCGAAGAGATGGAAGCCGACTGGTCGCGTGTTCGCGTCCAGCAGGCGCCTGGCGACGAGGTCAAGTTCGGCAACCAGGATACCGACGGATCGCGCAGCACGCGGCATTACCTCATGCCAATGCGCCAGATCGGCGCCTCGGCCCGCACAATGCTCGAAACAGCCGCGGCGAAACGCTGGGGCGTGCCAGCGACCGAAGTGAAGGCGATCAATCACGAGGTCGTTCACAATGCGAGCGGACGCCGCATCGGTTTCGGCGAGCTAGCAGCCGATGCCGCCAAGGAGTCGGTGCCGAGTGTCGAAGGCTTGAGGCTCAAGGACCCGAAGGACTTCCGCTATCTCGGCAAGGGCGCGATCGGCATCGTCGACGGTCGCGACATCACGGTGGGCGCCGCGCGCTACGGCGCCGACGTCCGGCTAGCAGGCATGAAATATGCCGTCATCGCCCGGCCGCCGGTGACCGGCGGCAAGGTCGCGTCGTTCGATGGGGCGGAAGCGATGAAGGTTTCCGGCGTCGAGAAGGTCATGGAAGTCAGGGGCTGGCCGTGGCCTTCAAAATTCCAGCCGCTCGGCGGGATCGCTGTGATCGCGCGCAACACCGGCGCGGCTATCAAGGGCCGCAACGCGTTGAAGATCGTCTGGGACGATGGCGCCAACGGCAAATACGAGTCGGTCGCCTACCGCGCCGAACTGGAGCAAGCCGCACGGAAACCCGGCCTGGTGGTACGCAAGGAGGGCGACGTCGAGGCCGCCTTGAAGGGCGCCGACAAGGTGATCGTCGGTGAGTACTACGTGCCGCATCATGCCCATGCCAGCATGGAACCGCCGGTCGCGGTCGCGGACGTCAAGGGCGACAAGGCGGAGATCTGGGCACCAGTGCAAAGCGCGGGCGGAACGCGCGAAGACGTCGCCACAACGCTCGGCATTCCCCAGGAGAATGTCACCGTCAACGTCACGCTGCTCGGCGGCGGCTTCGGGCGCAAGTCGAAGTGCGATTTCGCCCTCGAGGCGGCACTGCTTTCAAAGGAGCTCGGGGCCCCCGTCAAGGTGCAATGGACGCGGGAAGACGACGTTCGCAACGGCTTCCTGCACACCGTCTCGGTGGAACGCATTGAGGCTGGCCTCGACAAGAACGGCAAGGTGACGGCTTGGCGGCATCGCAGCGTCGCGCCGAGTATCGCCTCGACATTTGCCGCCGGTGCGGTGCATCAGGCGCCGTTCGAACTCGGCATGGGGCTGGTCGATATGCCCTTTGAGATCGCCAACGTCCAGTGCGAGAATCCGGAAGCGGCCGCGCGTACCCGGATCGGCTGGTTCCGCTCGGTGTCGAATATCCCGCGCGCCTTTGCGGTGCAATCGATGGTGGGCGAACTCGCCCATGCCACCAACCGCGATCAAAAGACCATGCTGCTGGAGCTGATCGGCTCTCCCCGGATCCTCAAGCTAGATTCCGTGAAGGACCTCTGGAACTATGGTGAGCCCTATGACAGCTATCCGATCGACACCGCGCGCCTTCGCAAGGTCGTCGAGCTGGTCGCGGACAAGGGCGGTTGGGGACGGTCCGTCCCCAAGGGCCACGGGCTCGGCATTGCCGCGCACCGCAGCTTCGTCAGCTACATCGCGACCATTATCGAGGTAGCTTTCGACGACAAGGGCAAGCTCACCGTGCCTCGGGTGGATACCGCGATCGATTGCGGAACCCACGTCAATCCGGAGCGAATCCAGGCGCAGATGGAAGGCGCTGTAATCATGGGCATGAGCTTCGCCAAGTATGGCGAGATCACCTTCAAGGACGGCAAGGTGGAACAGGGCAATTTCGACGATTTCCCGGTAATTCGCATCGACGAATCCCCTGCTGTGACCAACGTCTATATCGCGCCTGCCGGCCCCGACACGCCGCCCAGTGGCGTTGGCGAGCCAGGGCTGCCGCCCGTTGCGCCGGCGCTGATCAACGCGATCTTCGCCGCGACCGGCAAGCGCATCCGCGCCTTGCCGATCGGCAAGCAATTGGAGGCGTAAGGGGAACGTTGGGCCGCACCGGCCAGAACAAGGGCGGCGAACGTTCGTTCGCCGCCCTTCTCTCATCTCTGATCAATACCTAGCAAACCTGATGTCTGCCGATCACTTCTTGACGGCGAACACCCAAACGACGCCGCCCTGCGGCACGTTGTTCTCGACGCCGACATCATTCTGGGTCGCCAAAGCGTCCTGGATGCGTTGCGCGTCAACGCCCCACCCGGACTGCACCGCGATATACTGCGTGCCGTCCACTTCGTACGCGACCGGCATGCCCACGATGCCGGAGTTGGTCTTTTGCTCCCACAGCAGTTCGCCGGTCTTTGCGTGAAAGGCGCGGAACATCCGATCATTGGTGCCGCCAACCAGGACCAGATCGCCAGCGGTCACCGTCACCGAGCCGAACAGATGCGATTTCGGGAAATTATGCGACCACACCTTCTTTCCCGTCGCCGGGTCCCACGCCTGCAACTCACCAAAATGCGTGGCACCCCACCGAACCTTCAGACCGATATCTTCAGGCTTGGTCCCAAGCCAGAGCTGACCCGGCACCAACGGCAGCTTTTCGCCGGTGAAGCCGCCGCAGAAATTCTCGTTGGCGGGAACATAGACCAGGCGGGTATTCTGGCTATAGGCCGCTGACGGCCAATCCTTGCCGCCCCACAACGAAGGACAGAATTCGACCCGCTTGCCAATGCCCGGCTTGTGAGCGGGATCGACGATCGGCTTGCCGTTCGGCTCGATGCCCTTCCAGACGTCGGTATGAACGAACGGCCAGCCAGCCACGTATTTGATGCCCTCCGGCTTGCGCTCGAGCACCCAGAAGATCGCGTTGCGTCCCGGATGGATAAGGCTCTTGATGGTGCGGCCGTCCCTCTGCAGGTCGACCAGCATCGGCGCGTCCACCTCGTCCCAGTCCCAGGAATCGTTTTGATGATACTGGAAGTATGATTTGATCTTTCCGTTGTCCGGGTCGAGCGCGAGCACCGAGGTCGCGTAGAGATTGTCACCGGGATGCGTTTCCCCGGGCCAGGGTGCGGCATTGCCGGTGCCCCAGTAGATTGTCCTGGTCTCGATATCGTAGTTGCCAGTCATCCAGGCGGGCGCACCACCGGACTTCCAGTCGTCACCGCTCCATGTTTCGTGACCCGGCTCGCCTGGCCCCGGTATGGTAAAAGTCCGCCACAGCTCCTTGCCGGTATCGGCGTCGTACGCGACGACATAGCCGCGAATGCCGAACTCGCCGCCCGAGCCGCCGACGATAATCTTGCCGTCGACCACCAGGGGCATCAGGGTCAGGTACTGACCCTTCTTGTAGTCCTGAACCTTGGTATCCCAGAGCACCTTACCGGTCTTCGCGTCGAGGGCCACCACGTGATCGTCCGTCGTGGCCAGATACAGCTTGTCCTGCCACAAGCCTACGCCGCGGTTCGTTGGATGCAGTTGGAAGAGGTCGTCGGGAAGCTGCCGTTTGTATCGCCAGTACTCATCACCCGTCTTGGCGTTGAGGGCGATTACCTGACCTTGCGGGGTCGTGACGAACATGACGCCATTGTTGACGACTGGGGGCGACTGGTGCCCTTCCACCACGCCGGTCGAGAAAGTCCACACCGGCACCAGGTCTTTGACGTTCGAAGTATTGATCTGGTTAAGCGGGCTATATCCCTGCCCGTCGTAGGTCCGCCGATAGAGCATCCAATTGCCGGGTTCCGGGTTCTTGAGGCGATCGGCGGTCACCGGACTGTACTTCTCGATCGGGCCAGCACCGGCGGCGATTGAGAACAGGCATGTTGACGCGAACAAGCTCGGCAACAGCCATTGCTTCATGGTCATAGACGCTACCTCCCTGTTTGTTTTCTTTATCTCTTGTCGGTCGTGCGCATCTGATGCAGGCCGCCGTCACCCTCCTTGCTGTGCTCCTGCCTTTCCAACGAATGTTCCAGCTACCGTGAGCGAGCCGTCTGCGATCGCCAAGGGAAGTGCTGCGAGGCGCCGCGGCGCCGGACCGAACACCACTTGCGCGCTTTGTCGAGGGTCGAACTCGGAATTATGGCAAACGCATTTAAGGACGTCCTTTTCGCCCTGCGCTGCCTTTCCCCAGGCCGTGATCGGGCACCCGGCGTGGGAACAAATCGCAGAATACGCAACGACGCCGTCGGCCGACCGCGGGCGCGTGCTGTCATCAAGTTCGGCAGGATCAAGCTTTACGACCACCACCTCATTCAATCGCGAGCCTTTGCGGACCACCGAGGTCTTGGGATCCTTTGGCCAGGCGCGCACGGCTGGTCCGCCGGGATTTAGATCCTGTGGCGTGATCACTTCACCCGCATGATCTCCTTCGGCGAAGACCAGGACGTCGGCTTTTTGAGGTCGCAGGTCGCTGCCAGGGGCGTCCTCCTCGGCAGCGACCGATCGAGGCGCCGATGCGTGCACCGCAGTTGCGAGGGCGGTCAGGATGATTGTGCGCCGAGTCTGATCTGAAGGCGATGACATTTTCGTCTCGCTTTCTGCGCTGATGCCATGGAGTGATGGCGGATGCGCGATGATTGACAAACTGAAGGGCTGAACTCGGCCAAAAAGAGGCAACGGACAAATTTTGTCAGTACAGCGTTCCTGTTTTCAACACCACTCGGTTTGCCTTATCCAATCGTAACAAATCGCATTTTGCCGCGTTCCAGGCGCTGCGCGAGATTCGGCAAGCCTTCACCGCCCGAAAGCGGGCAGTCAGTTCGAACGCAACTTCGGTCAGTCCACCGTGATCGCCTTCGACATGGCGTTCAATGCAGTCGCCCTTCAATGCAGTCGCCCTGCTCTCGGTGATCGCTGCGCCCGTGCTCATCATCATCAAGATCGGATTCTCCCGATACACGAAAATGCGCGCGTCGCGGTCTTCTTGCTCCACACCCCTTCCTTTACCAGACTTTGGTCGGTGAGCCCTGCCCTCGCGCCCGCCCGACCACACGTTTGCGCTGCGATAGCGCCCCATGGCGAGCATGCGCGCAGGTTGACTTCTCGCCGCATTCTCCAAATACTTGACTGAAAACCCGGAAGAACCAGTCCCGGTGATAATAATAATTCAGTGGGAGGAGACGATGCCGACTTCACGCAGAACACTGCTGAAGACTTCTGCGGCGGCCGCCGCTGCATTCAGCTTCGATTGGACCCGCGCGCAGGCACAAGCAGAGACGGTGCGCATCGGCCTGATCTACGACTTGACCGGCCCCTTTGCCGCCGGCGGGTCGGTCGCCTCCTCGATCGGCGCGCAGATTGCCATCGATCTCGTCAACGAGAAGGGCGGCATCGGCGGCAAGTACAAGGTTGTCCCTGTCGCTGCCGATTCCCAGAGCAAGCCAGATGTGGCGATCAATGAGGCCAATCGCCTGATCGACCAGGAGAAGATCGACATCATCAACGGCGTCTATGCGAGTTCGCACGCGGTTCCGCTCTCGGCCAAGGTCGAACAGCAGAAAAAGATTCTCTGGATCACGACTGCGGTTTCGACCGCCGTGTTCAAGGACAAGAATCTGCAATACGTCTTCCGCGCACAGATTCATTCCGACCAGTATGGCCAGGCCTTTGCGAGCTTCATCACCGAGCACGCCAAAACCAAGCTCGGCATGGAGCCCAAGGACGTCAAGGTCGCACTGATACACGAGGATGGCCCTTACGGGGTCGGTGTTGCCGTGGCCGACGAAGCCTATGCGAAGGAGGCCGGCCTGCAAGTCGTGCTCAAGGAAGGCTATTCTGCATCCGCCCCCGACCTGTCGGTGCTGGTGACCAAGATCAAGCGCGCCAGAGCTGACGTGATTTCCCATGCCGGATACAATCCGGATATCACTCTTTTCCTGCGCCAGGCGCGCGAGAACGGCCTCAAGTTCAAGATGCTGTTCGGCGCCGGCGCAGGCTACAGCCAGCTCGACAAATTGCGCGCGACCTTCGGCGCGGACATTGACAATTTCTGCAACATCGATCCGGTGCCGGCGCAATTGCTTGATGCCGCGAAACTCGCGCCCGGCATCGGCGATCTCACCAAGGTCATGGTCGCCCGCTACAAGGAAAAAACCAGCGCGACCGACGTTCCGCCGCACTGCTCGATGGGCTTCAACCAGACCTGGATCCTGCTTAACAACGTGCTGCCCGTGGCCAAGGAGAAATACGGCGGCTTCGATCCCGAAGCGGTTCGCAAGGCGGCACTCGACGTGGACATCCCGCCGGGCGGCACTATCCAGGGCTACGGCGTGAAATTCTATCGGCCCGGCACGCCGCTCTCCGGGCAGAACGAGCGCTCGACGCCGGTCGTGATGCAAAATGCCGGCGAGCATATCTCGGTGGTCTGGCCCACCAACATCAGGACGCGGGATCCGGTGTTCCCGCTGCCGAAGTCATCGGTCTACGCGGCGTAAGTCATCTTTCACCCTCTCCCCTTGTGGGAGAGGGTGGCTTCGATGCTTCGCATCGAAGCCGGGTGAGGGGTCTCTCTCCGCGAGTGAACCTCTCGCAATTGAGTCAGCGGATAGCACCCCTCATCCGCCGCGCTGCGCGCGCCACCTTCTCCCACAAGGGGAGAAGGAAGAGAGGGTTCGCCACTAAAACGTGACGCGCCGTCCCTCCTCAGCCGCCCAATAGCCGGCGTAGTTGACCTTGATCGTCTCAAAGGCCAGCGCCAGATCGGAGAGCGGCTGCCGGCCGCTGGCGACGCACTCCATGAAGTCCTGGATTTCTTGCGTATAGCCGCGCGTCCATTCCTCCTCGAGGCAGACATATTGCCAGCCGGTCTTGCGGTCGACCTTTTCGGTGATGTAGACGCCGGCGAGCTTCTCCTCGCTGGTCTGGTAGCTCATCATCTGCGTGTTCGGCGTGATGTTGGCAAACAGCGAGCCGCCGCTGGTATAGGTCTCGATCAGGTTGCGGACGCCGCCCATGATCATGTCGCCGGAAAATACCGTCGCCTTGGTGCCGTCGGAGAAGGTCACCGTGAGCATGCCCCAATCCTCGACGTCGACCGGATTGGCCTTGATGTAGGTGCGCTCCTCCGGTTTGAGGATAGCCGTGACATTGCCGACGTCACACGTCACGCTCGCAACCCCGATCGTCTCGCCGCGAGCCTTTGCCTCAACCTGCTTGAGATAAAGCACCGCCGAGAGCGGATGACATCCCATCCGGATCAGCGAGCCGCCGCCGGTCATCGCCCATTGCGCGGCGTGCGCCGCGTGCGAGCCGGAGTGGCTCTCCTCCCCCTTCATGAACAGGATTTTGTCTTTCGTGGCCTTGAGGATCTCGACCGTCTTGGTCACCGCCGGCGCGTAAATCCAGTCCTCCGCATACATGAAAAGCTTGCCGGTCCTGTTGATCGCCGCGCGGGTCTCCGCCATTTCGTCCAGCACGCGCTCATACATCAACGCCTTCGGCACGTGCTTGCCGATCGGCGCCTTGTCGCCATTCCGGCCGAAATAGCCGGCGAACGGCTTTTCGCAGATAACGTGTTTGCCGGCCTGCATCGCATCGACAATCATTGAGGTGTGCAAGTTGGGCGGCGTGCAGATGTCGATCACATCGATCTCGCTGTCGGCGATGAGATCGCCAAAGCTGCGGTGCACCGCCGGGATCTGGTGACGATTGGCAAACTCGAGGACATAACTGCCCCTCGCTGCAACAGCCCTGACCTCGACATCCACGCCATAAACGCGCCGATAGGCATGCATGTGCAGCTCGGACACGAAGCCGCAGCCGGCCAGACCGATCCTGATTTTCGCCATTGCGGATACATCCCAGGTTGTCGTTGATCGGGATCGTACAACAGGGAATCAGGGCACGTCACTCTCGCCGAGAGCGATGCCGCTCACATGAGCCGGCCCGCGGCTGGGTGCGGCCGCCCGACGGTGGGCTCAGCTATGCAGACGCTCCAGCTTCCGTACAAAGCCGGAGTCCGTATGACGACCTTCATACTCGTCATCGATTTCCTTCAGGAGGCTGTCGCCTTTCTTCGGCTCCACAGCAAGCAATATAGCGTCGATCTTGGCCTCTATCCGGTCCTCACCCTCCTTGGATTGCGGCGAGCCGACGTGCAACAAAATGGCCAGACCGGCGACCTGCCAAAGCAACTGCAAAAACTCAGATTGCCAGTTCTCCAGCATGTCACGCATCATCTGCATGGTGTAGTCGCTGATTTCAACTGGCTGCTTGAGTGCAAGCTGCTCGTTCGCGTAGGAGTACCAACCGAATATCCAGTGACCGGTCAGCGTGATCAGAAATAAAGCCCCAGTAACCCAAGCGAAACCGTACCGCGTCCAGATCGATCTCCGAGCCATATCATGCTCCTGCTTCGCGTCTGCGAGCCATGAACGCCGCATCCTTCAATGCCGGTTTGTTCCGTAAGTTCCTTTAGGTTGCCGCTGCTGCTGCTGCTGCTGCGCCAAGCGCCGCCGCGCGAAGGGGAACATCTTTGGGAACTTAGACTTGATGCTTTGATGCCCGTTGAGGGCGATAAGCCAGACGGTTGAACGTCCGGATGACCAGTCCCGCCATCGCGAGCGCTACTGCCGTTCTCTTGACTGGGGCGGCGGTGCTTTTGGTTTACGATCTTGGTCATTTCTCGACCCATATGATGCTGCATATCGCGTCGATGAATATCATCGCGCCATCGGTCGCCGCGCTGATCGTTACTCGCCGACACATCAGCGGCACCCGACCAATCTGGCTCTGGACTGCGACTTTCCTTCAGATCGTTCTGCTCTGGACGTGGCATTCCCCCGCGGTCCATGACCTCCTCCTTCGGTCTACGGCGGCTGGGTTGATGCTCCACACAGCTCTATTGCTAGCTGCGCTGTTCTTCTGGTTGTCCCTGCTGACAACTTCCACCGCATCGCGGTGGCAGACAATTCCGGCGCTCCTGCTTACTGGAAAACTGACATGTCTGCTTGCGGCGCTGCTCATCTTCGCGCCGAGAACACTTTATGGCTTCGCGGGCCATCTTGCTGGCGCTGCTGAACATTTCTCATTGCATCACGCGCTGGAGGATCAACATCTAGCCGGCCTGCTGATGATCACAGCCTGTCCACTCAGCTATCTGGTTGCGGCCGTGATCATCACCGTGCAGTTAATAACACGCGCGGAAATATCGGCAGCTCCCATGCCGGACGGCAGGCTCCCCATCGGCCGTTAGCGATGTCCCTGCTTTCACGCCCACGCCTGATACGAAGCATCCGTTTCATTCTCTATGGCCTCATCGCAATCGCGCTCGGCGGCTTTCTCTTCGCATGGTCCGGTCTTTACAGCGTTGCGGCAAGTCGTGGCCACTTCGCACTGACCAACGCCATTCTTACATTCGGAATGCGTAATTCCGTAAAGACTCATGCGCTTGGCATCGAGGCCCCGCAAACCTACAGCGACGATCTTTCGGCACTCGGCGCCGCCCATTTCCACGATGGATGCGCCTATTGCCACGGCGCACCAGGCGTTCCGACCGATCCAATCGCGCAAAGCATGTTGCCTTCCCCACCTGAGCTTTCGAAGGTGGTGCGGGACTGGCGCGACCGGGAGCTGTTCTGGATTGTCAAACATGGCATCAAGTACACCGGCATGCCCGCCTGGGTCGCGCCGCAGCGCGACGATGAAGTATGGGCGATAGTCGCATTTCTCAGGAAACTTACCACCCTTGATGCGGCGGGCTATCGCGAATTGGCGCTTGGCGGCTTGTCAATTCGGCCGCAGATTGGGAGAGAGATCGCCACCACTGAAGATACGTCGGGCGCGATGAGCGCCTGCGCGCGTTGTCATGGTGCGGACCGCCGCGGACCGAAGAGCCACCTGGTACCGGTGCTGCACGGCCAGCCCGCCGAGTTTCTGATTGCAGCGCTGGAAGACTTCGCCGCGGGCCGCCGTGCGAGCGGCATCATGCAGCCGGTGGCGAGCGGGCTCTCTCCCGCCGAACGCGAGCTGGTGGCACGCTACTATGCAGGGCTTGCGCGGCCAGCCGCGCCGAACCGATTGGAGAACGCTGCGGCCGTCGAGCGTGGGCGCGAACTCGCGACGCGGGGGGATCCGAATGCGAAAATTCCCGCATGTATGGATTGTCACAGCGCGTCAGCGCTCAACGCCTATCCGCGTCTCTCGGAACAGCATGCCTCCTACATCGTCAACAGGCTGCGGAATTGGAGGAAGGGAATCACATCCTCCTCTGCAACCGATCCGATCATGGCGCCTATCGCCCGGTCTCTAAACGAGCAGCAGATCGACGATGTCGCGGCCTATTTTGCGTCGACAAGCGCGTCAGCTTCGAAAGAAGAGAAGCGATGATACGGGCCCGACCATTCTGGTACCTGTTCGGCGCCTCTATACTCCTCGGCGGCTGTACCAGCGATGTTCAATCGGTGATGAATCCGAGCAGTCTCCAGGCAGTGCAGATTGTCGAAGTAGCCTGGTTTCTGTTCGGGTTCGGAACATTCGTGCTCGTCCTCGTGATCGTGACGTTATTGCTCGCCATCCGCGGGCCATTGCGAATACGCCAAGCGCTGGCGCGAGAGAGCACCGTGATCTGGCTCGGCATCGCATTTCCTGCCGTGACGCTGACGGTGCTTCTGGTCTATGGCGTTTGGGTGACGCGTTCGTACCTCAACCTGCCCCGCGGTGGCAGCAACGTCAGCATCGAGGTGGTCGGAGAGCAATGGTGGTGGCGCGTCATGTACCACGCCCCTACTGGTCCACAGATTGCCAGCGCCAATGAAATTCGTATTCCGGTTGGATCTCCGGTCACATTGAAACTCAGGGCGGCTGACGTCATTCACAGTTTCTGGGTGCCGAGCCTTGGGGGAAAGGTCGACATGATCCCGGGGCGCATGACCCAATTGCAGCTCACAGTCGATCGCCCGGGGGTCTATCGCGGACAATGCGCCGAATACTGCGGCGGGCCTCATGCCCTCATGGCCGTGGACGTTATCGCCATGTCCTCATCCGATTATGCGGCCTGGCTCGAGCGCGCGGCGACGGTGCCCGCGACGCCCGAGACCGACATCGGCTTGCACGGAAGATCGATCTTCCTCGCGGCCGGCTGCGGCGCATGTCACACTGTGCGCGGCACAGCTGCCGAAGGCTCGGTTGGTCCGGATCTGACGCACATCGGCGCGAGACGCTCAGTCGGCATCGATACCCTGCCGCTGACCCGCGAAAACCTGATGCGCTTCATTGTCGATGGCCAGCACGTCAAGCCCGGAAATTTGATGCCTGAGTTTCGCGCCCTGCAGCCACAGCAATTGGAGGCGCTAGCTTCCTACCTTTTGAGCCTCAAGGCAGCAGACTAGATGGTTGACGCAGCCTCCTACCCAAACACATTACCCCGGCCAAGCGAGGAACTGGCTCAGCTCGAAGCAGTATGGGCCATGCCTAGAGGCTGGCGTATTGTCACTGACGTCAACAACACGGTGGTCGGCCTTTTTTATGCCGCTACTGCGGTTCTGTTCTTCCTGCTGGCCGGCATTCTCGCCCTGCTGATGCGCCTTCAGCTCGCGGTGCCCAGCAATACCTTTCTCAGTCAGGAAGCCTACAATCAGATCTTCACGATGCATGGCACCGTGATGATGTTTCTGTTCGCCGTTCCCGTCGTCGAGGCAATGGGTATACTTTTGCTTCCCCAGATGCTCGGTGCGCGCGACCTGCCTTTTCCGCGACTCGGCGCTTACGCGTTCTGGGCCTATCTGGTCGGCGGACTGATCTTCTTCAGCACGTTGTTCTTCGACCTCGCGCCATCGGGCGGCTGGTTCATGTATCCGCCGCTGACCAGTTTGCGGTTCTCGCCCGGACCGGGGGCGGACTTCTGGCTCCTCGGTATTGGTTTTATCGAGATCTCAGCGATCGCCGGTGCGATAGAAATCATCGTCGGCGTGCTGCGCACCCGGGCGCCCGGCATGACCCTCGACCAGATGCCGATGTTTGCGTGGACGATGCTGATCTTCGCCGGCATGATCGTCTTCGCATTTCCGGCCGTGATCCTGGCCACGCTGCTGCTCGAGCTGGAACGCGCGTTCGACTGGCCTTTCTTCATCGCCGCGAGGGGCGGCGATGCGTTGCTCTGGCAGCATCTTTTCTGGTTCTTCGGACATCCGGAAGTATACATCATTTTCCTGCCGGCGGCCGGCATGGTGTCGATGATCGTGCCGACCATGTGCGCGACACCACTTGTGGGCTATCGGCTTATCGTCGTGGCGCTGATCGCAACCGGCTTTTTCAGCTTCGGCCTGTGGGTCCACCACATGTTCACCACCGGAATTCCGGCGCTGTCGCTTAGTTTCTTTTCGGCCGCCAGCATGGCGGTGGCGCTGCCCAGTGGAATTCAGGTTTTTGCGTGGATCGCGACAATCGCGTCAGGCCGCTTACGGTGGACAACGCCGTCCCTGTTCGTGCTGGGCTTCCTCTTGATTTTCAGCCTCGGCGGCCTCACTGGCGTAATGGTCGCGATGGTCCCGTTCGACTGGCAGGCGCACGACACCTATTTCGTTGTCGCGCATTTCCATTACGTGTTGGTCGGCGGAATGGTGTTTCCGCTGTTCGGCGCATTTTACTACTGGGCGCCGGCATTTAGCCGTGTGGCACTGTCCGAGCGACTTGGAAAGTGGATCTTCTGGCTGATGTTCGCGGGCTTCAACGTCGCGTTCTTTCCGATGCACCTCACCGGCCTGATGGGGATGCCGCGGCGCGTCTATACCTATCCGGCAGTTATGCAATGGGACGTGCTGAACATGATCTCCACGATCGGCGCCTTTCTGCTTGCCGCCGGCATTGCCATGTTTCTGGTCGACATGATTCGAAGCCTGCGTCCCGCCATGTCGAAAACAGCCGGCAATATTTGGGGAGCAGCAACCCTCGAGTGGCTGCCCAATAATGTCTATGGTCTGCGCAGCATTCCGGCCGTTACCAGTGCATATCCGCTGTGGCAGCATCCGCAGCTAGCCAGGGAGATCGAAGACGGACGGCATTTCTTGCCCGGCTCTATCACCGGTCTGCGCGAAACCATCGTCACCTCGCCTTTCGATGCGACGCCGCAATACCTGCTCCGCCTTCCCGGCCCGGGCTGGCCGCCGCTTTTGGCGGCGGTACTCACGGCTGCCTTCTTCATGCTGCTCACCGTCAAGGCGGTGGTGCTCGCGCTGATCTGCGGGCTGCTCGGAATTGCGATGACGGTCGTGTGGATGTGGGGTAGCGACTTGAAGCCGCTGCCGTCAGTCGATATCGGAGCGGACCTCAAACTCCCAACCTATGCAACCAGTTCATTGTCGCATGCCTGGTGGGCCATGATCGTCCTGTTATTGGTCGCCGGTTCGCTCTACCTCTCCTATGTGTTTTCCTACCTCTATTTGTGGACTGTCTCACCGCAGGTTTGGCCGAGGCTTTCAGCGCTTGCGCCTCTCGCATACCCTGTCGTATCGGCTTTGCTGCTTGTTTTTGGCAGCGCAATCCTCGAAATCGCCCGACGTGTTCTGCCCGGAAGGTCTCGCAGCAATGGCGCTTTCGTGGGACTTGCCGGGCTCGCCGCGGTCGCGTTGACCTGCGCACTGGTGATCGACGTGCTCGCGCAATGGCTGGCCGGGCTGCGCCCGGAATCCGATGCGCATGGTGCGATGGTCTATATGGCCGCCTTCCTGCAGGGGCAGTTGACCCTTGCGGTTCTGGCCATGACGGGATTTGCGATTGCGCGGAGCTTCGCTGGCCGCCTTGATCGGAAACGACGCGTGGTCTTCGACAATCTGGGCCTGCTATATCACTACACGGTCGGCCAAGGCCTGCTGGGGCTTCTCCTCGTGCACGGATTTCCGAGGCTTGCAGGATGAGCGACACTTTCAAGCCATCCCTTGGCAATCTTCTGCCGGTGCTTGCTCCGCCCCTTATCTGGTTTCTGCATCCGACGACCGTCTATGCCGCCGAAGCGCTGATCTGCATTGGACCAGCGGCCGCAGCGGCTACCATGATGGCCTGGACGATTGCTCTTGCCACGGCCGCAGCCTTAACCGCCCTCCTCCTGACGGCATGGACGCTCTATCGTGGTGGTAATGCCCGGCACACCCAGAGCCTCGGCAGCTCTCGGTTCCTGCATGGCGTATCGCACCTTCTGATCCTGCTTTCGCTTCTTGGGATCGGGTGGACGATCCTGCCGGCTATCTTTCTGCCCACTTGCGCATAGATTCCCAACCCGTTTCTATCTGCTATTGCTGCTTCGGCCGACGCCCTTACGGCGCATCAATGCGGCGAAGAGATCGGCCAAGCCGAACTGCCAGGGCTCGCAATCGCCGCTGTGGCGCATCCGGTTGGTCAGCCGGCCAAGTTTCGGCGTGGCGACCGTCACCAAATCGCCTTCGACATGCGTGAACCCCTGCCCCTTCGCGACACGATCCTGGATCGGCGCGAACATCGTGCCGAGGAACAGCACAAAGCCGTCGGGATATTGATGGTTCTCGTTAATCGTCTGCCCCACGATGTCGGCCGGGTCGCGGCTGATCTGGGTCAGCGAGGATGCGCCGTGCAGGACGAAGCCTTCCGGCCCCTTCACCTCCAGCGAGATCTCCATGCTCCGCACATCATCGAGCGTGAAGCTCGCGTCGAAGAATCGCACGAACGGCCCGATCGCACAGGAGGCGTTGTTGTCCTTTGCCTTGGACAGGAGCAGCGCCGAACGCCCCTCGAAGTCGCGCAAATTGACATCGTTGCCGAGCGTGGCGCCAACGATGCGCCCATCGCTCGCCACCACCAGCACGACCTCCGGCTCCGGATTATTCCAGGTCGATTTCGGATGCAGGCCTGCATCCACGCATGTACCGACCGCCGACAGCACGGGCGCCTTGGTAAACACCTCGGCGTCGGGCCCGATGCCGACCTCGAGATACTGGCTCCAGGCGTTCTGGGAAACCAGCACGTCCTTCACATGCTGCGCTTCGGCCGAGCCCGGCTTCAGTTGCGAAAGGTCGGTGCCGACGATCCGCGTCACCTCGGCTCGGATCGCCTCGGCCGAATCCGGATTGCCGCGCGCCCGCTCCTCGATCACCCGCTCCAGCATCGACACGGCGAACGTGACGCCGGCAGCCTTGATCACCTGCAAATCGATCGGGGCGAGCAGCCATGGTCTGGTCGGATCGCGGGTGTCGGGCGGCGTGTTGTCTAGGAGATCCTGCAGTGCGCCGACGCGCTCGCCACGCGCGGCGCGCAGCGCTCCGGCCGGATCGGCAGCGGCGGCAAGCTGGCTGGCCGTGGGGAAGTCCTCGGTGATGTCGAACACGCCGTCCTGGCGGATCGCGACCACCGACGGGCCGGCAAGATCGGGCCGCCAGACGCGCCCCATCAGCGCGGCACCGGCGAAATCGTCGGGCAGAATGAAGGCGGCGTCTGTGACGATCGGCATCGTGGGAATCCTCGCGAGCATCTATGCGGTCAGCACCGTCCATAGAAGGGAACCGCTCAATGGGTCAACACCTCCCGGGAATGTCCTTCTCCGGCATCGCGGCCCCATGGCAGACCACCGCACCGCAGCATGCAAATCGGACGATCGGTCAAATGCAGCCGATTGCACGCCCTGCAACGACCATGGCGGCATGGCGACTGCGCGAAGACTTCGAAGGGCTTCGATGTCTGGGAATTGGGCGCGGGACGCACCGCCGGCCCGATCGCTGAATACTAGAGGCCGGCAGGCCTGCTCACCTGTCGGTCCAACGGAAAGGCATGGGACCGCCTCGCCGTACGCTCGGAGCGCGGTTGCGCTGACGGCGGCCGCCATCAGCGCAACTTTGGTATCGCGCGAACTCAGGCCAGCGACCGCTCCAAGCCGCCTTGTTCAAGTTCAAGCAGCCTTGGCCTTGGACTTGGCCACGTGGCTTGAGATCGCATCCATCAAGGGCGGCGACAGGCAATCATACGGCTCCAGTCCGAGTTCCTTCAGCCGGGCCCGGATGCCATCCATCTCACCCGGCTGAACACCGGACTCCAGCACCGACGACACGAACGCGGCAAACCCCGGAGCTGCCCATCCGCCTTCCTGGAACAGTTCAGGATGGATGAAGTCGAGCCCGTAGAACGGATGCCCCGTGTTCTCGATCCGGCCATACATATGCGTACCGCAGGCCTTGCAAGCGTAACGCTGAATTGCCGCCGCCGAGTCGACGATCTGCAGCTTGTCGCCGTTCTCGGCTACTTTCACATTGTCGCGCGGGACGACGGCGACGACAGAGAAGATCGCCCCTTCGGGCTTCCAGCATTTGGTACAGCCACAGGCGTGGTTGTGGGCCACGTCGCCCTTGATGGCGACCTTGACCGGCTTGTCTTTGCATTTGCAGACCAAGGTGCCGCCGGCGAAGCTGCCAGTGCCCTGCTTGACGCCGCTGTCAATCGATGGGTGGATATGAACAGTCATAGGCCTATCCTCCTTGTGTTTGAAGTTCCCCGACTCAGAACACGACAACCGAACGGATCGACTTGCCTTCGTGCATGAGGTCGAAACCCTTATTGATCTCCTCCAGCTTGAGGACGTGGGTGATCATCGGATCGATCTCGATCTTCCCGTTCATGTACCAGTCGACGATTTTCGGCACATCCGTACGGCCCCGCGCGCCGCCAAACGCCGTGCCCTTCCAGACGCGGCCGGTCACGAGTTGGAACGGCCGGGTGGCGATTTCCTTGCCGGACTCAGCGACCCCGATCACGACCGAGACGCCCCAGCCGCGATGGCACGCTTCGAGCGCCTGCCGCATCACGGTGGTGTTGCCGGTGCAGTCGAAGGTGTAGTCGGCGCCGCCGTCGGTGAGCCCGACCAGATGCTGAACGATGTCACTGACCTTGGTCGGATTGACGAAATGCGTCATGCCGAAGCGGCGGCCCCAATCCTCCTTGGAATCGTTGATGTCGACGCCGACGATCTTGTCGGCGCCCACCATCTTCGCGCCCTGGATGACGTTGAGCCCGATGCCGCCGAGACCGAAAACGACGACGTTGGCGCCCGGTGTCACCTTTGCGGTATTCACCACAGCGCCAACGCCCGTCGTCACCCCGCAACCGATGTAGCAGCTCTTGTCGAAGGGCGCGTCCTCGCGGATCTTTGCCACCGCGATTTCCGGCAGAACGGTAAAGTTCGAAAACGTCGAGCAGCCCATGTAGTGATAGATCGGCTTGCCCTGGTAGCTGAAGCGCGAGGTGCCGTCCGGCATCACGCCCTTCCCCTGCGTTGCGCGGATAGCCGTGCAAAGGTTGGTCTTGCCGCTCAGGCAGCTTTTGCACTGGCGACATTCCGGCGTGTAGAGCGGAATCACGTGATCGCCGGCCTTGAGCGACGTCACGCCCGCCCCGACTTCGCGGACGATGCCTGCGCCCTCATGACCGAGTATCGAAGGAAAGATTCCTTCGCTGTCGAATCCGTCGAGCGTGTAGGCGTCGGTGTGGCAGATTCCGGTCGCCTTTATCTCAACGAGGACTTCACCGGCCTTCGGGCCTTCCAGATCGACCTCGACGATTTCAAGAGGCTTCTTGGCCTCGAATGCGACAGCAGCGCGGGTCTTCATTGTAAACTCCACATTGGCTTTTCAAGTCGCCGCACGGATGTACCAGGACGCGCCCCTCGCATGTTCGGCATGATCATTTGGCTCCCATGCAGGACTTTTCCGTCTCGGTGTACGCGTCGGGCTTGTCTTCCTTCTTGGCAGGGCGGACGCGCCCGACAGCGTCATGGGCGCGGGCGCGCAGATACACATAAAGGTCGTCCATGTAGCAGGCGACATTGGGATTATCGCCGAGGGCTGGCATGACGGAGTTGCCGCTCTTGCGGCCGCTCGCGACGACTGAGACGAAGTCGCCATAGCTCATCGTCTTCAGCGAATCCTGTAACGCCGGCGCATAGGTCGATCCCATCCCATCAGGGCCATGGCAGACATGGCATTCGGAATGATAGCGACGGTATCCGGAGTAGGTGTACCAATCGACCGTGCCATCGGCCCCGACTTTGTAGGTCGGGTTTCCTTCCTTGTCGAAATATTTACCGTCCTCCGTCTTGACCGCGGCAGCATCATCCGCAGCGAAGGCAATCGTTCCCGGCGCCACCAGCGTGAGAGTGGCCGCAATCAACCAGATTTTACGCAAGTGTTCATCCTTGATATCAGATGCAGACCAACCGGCGCGGGGAACGAGCCACGCGCCGGACGTAGTGGTCCTGCTTTACTGCGGCAGCGCGAACACGGTGAGCGTGCCGCCCAGCGCGGTGTAGTTGCTCAGCGCGGCATAGCCACCGACGGCACCGAGGCCCGCAGTCGGATCGGTCAGACCCGCGGCAAGGCCGATACCCGCCCAGCCGCCGACGCCGGACAGCACGGCCACATACTGCCTGCCGCCCTGCTCATAGGTGTTGATGTTGCCGATGATGCCGGACGGGGTCTTGAACTTGTAGAGTTCCTTACCCGTCTTGGCGTCGACCGCCTTCAGGTGGCCTTCCAGCGTTCCGTAGAACACCACGCCGCCTGCCGTTGCGAGAGCGCCCGACCAGACCGAGAACTGCTCCTTGTTCGACCAGACGATCTTGCCGGTCTTGTTGTCCCAGGCGATGAAGTTGCCCATATGGCTTTCGCCTTGAGGCGGATACATCGAGAGCGTCGCGCCGACGTAGGGCTGACCCGCGGTGTAGCTCACCTTGAACGGCTCATAGTCCATGCAGACGTGGTTGGTCGGGACATAGAACAGTTGCGTATCAGGCGAATAGGCTGCCGGCTGTTGGTCCTTGGTGCCGAGCGCGGCCGGGCAGATACCTTTGGTGTTCTTGTCCTCGCCACCCTTCTCCGTCGAATACTGATCGACGACCTTGGGACGACCATAAGTCGGCGAGCTCTTGTTCATGTCGACGCCGGTGGTCCAGTTCACTTTGGGATCGTACTTCTCGGCGACCAGAAGTTCACCGGTGGCACGGTCCATCGTGTAGGCCAAACCGTTGCGGTCGAAATGGGTCAGCAGCTTACGCTCCTGGCCGTTGACGTTCTGGTCGCTGAGGATCATTTCGTTGACGCCGTCATAGTCCCATTCGTCATGGGGCGTCATCTGGTAGACCCAGCGCGCCACGCCGGTATCTGCATTGCGCGCGAAAACGGTCATCGACCACTTGTTGTCGCCCGGACGCTGCTTCGGGTTCCAGGTCGAGGGGTTGCCCGAACCGTAATAGACAAGGTTCAGACTGGGGTCATAGGACATCCAGCCCCATGTGCAGCCGCCACCGATCTTCCACTGATCGCCCTGCCAGGTCTTGATGCTCGAATCCTTTCCGACCGGCTTGCCGTGCTCGGTGGTCTTCTCATCGAACATGATCTGATCGTCCGGCCCCTCAGAGAAGGCGCGCCATACCTGCTTGCCGCTCTTGAGGTCATAGGCAGTAACGTGACACTGCACGCCAAACTCGCCACCGGAAATGCCGATCAGAACCTTGTCCTTGACGACCAGCGGCGAGGAGGTGCCGGTAGCGCCCTTACCCGGATCACCATTTTTGACGCTCCACGCGACCTGCCCGGTCTTGGCATCAAGCGCGACCAAGGTGGTGTCGGCTTGATGCAGGAAGATCTTGCCGTCGCCATAGGCTACGCCGCGATTCACCGTGTCGCAGCACATCACCGGAATGACGTTCGGATCCTGCTTCGGCTCGTACTTCCAGACGATTTTGTTGTCCTGCGAAAGGTCAAGCGCATAGACCTTGTTCGGGAACGGCGTATGGACGTACATCATGTTGCCGATGATGAGCGGGCCGCCTTCGTGGCCGCGCAGCACTCCGGTCGAGAAGGTCCAGGCGACCTGAAGCTTGCCGACGTTGGATGCGTTGATCTGGTTAAGCTTCGAGTAGCGTGTATTGGCGTAGTCGCCGGCCGGCTGCACCCAGTCCTTTGGGTTCTGCGACATCTTGATCAGTTCTTCGTTGGCGTATGCGACGCCGACAACGAATGTCGCCATAGCGCCAAGACAGGCTGCGGATAGCACCTTGCGCATAGTGGTTTCCTCCAAGATACGAGTTTTGGGTTTCCGCCGAAACGGCCCATTCTTCCATTATTGGTCCCTATTCCTATCCCGCCCGGAGATGGGAAACTTGCCCAAGAGCGAAGCGCGTTTGCTCAATAGCGAAACCCAACTGAATTTTTTAATTTCGCGCCGGCACGCTGTTTCGGCTCTGCCGTGATGCTGCGAAGCATCATTGCCGTGGGCGTGTTCCCACGGCCTTCCCTGCGCGACTCCCGGTCTAGGTTTCCCTTGACGCCGCCGAAACTAAGTTGGAGGATTGTCAAAGGGATATTGGGAAGAATCTGCGCGCTTTCCTGACGACTGCCTAAATTGGGGCCAAATGTCGCGACCATCTGACCGACGCCTCGGCGGAGGTTGCAGTCTGTTCTCAAATCGGTGGCTGGGCAATGCCTGATACAGTTCGTTCACTCAGCACTTCCGGGTTAGCGCCGAAGAAGCAGATCCAAACTTGGTCAGATGCACTGACCGATCTATGTGGCCAGTTTGATGTCGATCCGCTGGAAGGTTCCTCGCTGGAGGGGCGGATAAATTACACGACCGTTTCGCAGCTCAAACTCTGTCAGATCGAGGCGAGCCAGCATCGGATAAATTACACGACCGTTTCGCAGCTCAAACTCTGTCAGATCGAGGCGAGCCAGCATCGTATCGCGCACACGACACAAAGCTAAGCGAACATCCCTACGTCAAGATACTGTTCCAGACTTATGGCATCTCGCATTTCGAACAGAACGGCCGCCGCATCGATATCATGCCTGGCGATTGTCTTGCCTATGACGTCTCCTGTCCGCACACGATCGTCAGCCCCTCGCTGACGCGGCACGAGGTCGTGATCGTCCCGAAGGAGCTGCTTCACGAGCGAGGCTTCCGCACGGCGAAGATGTTGCCTTGCAAGCTCTCCGCGCGCAACGGCACCGGCCGCATCGCCTACGACTTCGTGCACACCGCCTTTGATGAAGCAAAGAGACTGTCGCCTCACAACGCCATCGGCGTCGCCGATTCGCTCATCGATCTCTTGCTGCTACCGCTGCGCGAAGCTGACACGATGTTCGATCGCGTCGGTCCCGAAGCGATGTACATTCGCGCGCAAGCCTTCATCCGCGAACATTTGCGCGACCCGGATCTTTGCATCGACCAGATATCCGCGGCATTGGGCTGCACCAAGCGCTATCTGCACATGCTGTTCAGCGACAAGGGCATGACCGTCAGCGATTACATCTGGCGGGCGAGACTGCTGCACTGCCGGCAGGAGCTGGAAACCCAGCACGGAAAGACGATCACGGATGTCGCATTTTCGTGGGGCTTTTCGAGTTCGTCGCACTTCAGCCGCGTGTTCCGGAAGCATTTTGGCTTCGTTCCGTCCGCGATCCACAAGGCGCACTGCGTCGATCCGTCGCCGGATGTTTCCTGACGAGAACATCCCGGTGGCGCGGCAAGCTGAATACCCTGCCGCACATCATCGCTGAGCCGCCTTTACGCCCCCCATTCTCTAGAAAGTTGCCTTCAGGCCAGCGTAAAAGGCGCGCGGCCGCGCCGGACTGACCGAGCGGGCGTCGGTAAATTCCAAGCCGCCGTTGGTGAAGTTGGGGATGTCATCTTTCTCGAAGAACGTCCCGTAGACCGCATAGCGGTTGTCGAAGACGTTGTCGACGCGGCCGTAGAGCTGGAACGTTTTGTTGATCTGATACGAGGCGTGCAGGTTGAAAACGGAATAGCCCGGCAGCCTCGGCGTCTGATTGGATTCGTCACCGACAAAATACTGACTGCCGACGAACAGCGCGTCGCCGCCGATCTTGAAGGCATCAGTTACCGAATAATCGATGCCAACCTTGAACCGGTTGCGGGGTATCGCCGGAATTCGATTGCCTGGCAGGACCTGGATTAGGTCGTCAACGGCGAGCGGGCTGTTGGAGGTGAGCGTCAGGGGGTCGAGGAAGCGCGCATCCACGAGGGCATAGCTGGCATAAAGTTGCAGCGTCTTCGACGTCAGATTGACCTGGGCCTCGATACCCTGGCGGCGCGTCCGGCCGACGTTCTGGAAATAACCAAATCCCTGCAACTCCGGGCTTGGGATCGCCAGGATGTCATCGGCATTGGTTGCGCGGAACGCGCCGACCTTCCACCCGAGCGTTCCGATATTCAGCTCCTGCGTTCCGCGGAAACCTGCCTCTATGGTGCGGGAGACGACCTGTTTCAGCGGCGGGTCCGCAATCAGGAATGCCGCAGCGATACAGGGGCGCAGAGGGTCGGCGCATGCGAGTTCCAGCGGCGTCGGTGCGCGATTAGCTTCGGAATATCCCGCATAGGCCGTCAAGCCCGGGGTGATCTTGTAGGTGCCGCCGATCATCGGATTGAAGCGACTGAATGTGTGATTGCCGTTGAGGTCGGTGCCAATCAGATCCTGAAGGACGATGTTTGCATAGTTGAACCGGCCGCCGCCCGAGATAGAGAACGCGTCCGTCACGTCGAATGTGTCGAGCGCATAGAGGCCGGTGTACCGGTTGGTGGCGCGGAGCGAGACCGGGCCGATGGATACAGGCTCGCCAGACCGCCCGAGAAATATGCCGCTGCCGCTGACGACGTAGTTTGAGTCGATCGTGCCCAGTTCCGCGCTGGCTCCGAAGCGGGTAACGCCGGAGTCGAAACTGGCGCCAACCATGAACTGGTTGTTATGTCCGAACAACTGGTCGGTGTTGGTTGCCTGCAGGGTCGCGCCAGTCGTCGTCGAACGGGTAGTCGTCCGGTCGATCTGCCCCAGCACCGCGGTGTCTGGGAACGGATTTACGATCGGCACTCCGTTGACGCCATTTGCAAACGAGGTGTCGTCGTTGAAGCAAAGCAAGGTGTCGTTGGGGTCCGCACATGGCTCCGTCTCGGTCGGGTTTCCGTCCACCGTCTTCTGCCGGAATGCCCGGACGCGCGCCGAGCCTTCGATCGTCCAGGTCGGCGTCACCTCGACCTTTCCGGTCAGATTGGCGTAGGCAACGCGGTTGTCGTGGGTCTGCGGCGTCGTATAAGTCGCCCCCCAATATTTCTGGAGCAGTTCGACCGGAACAGCCGCCGCCGCGCCGAAATTGTTCTTCGCGACGCCCACGTTGAGGTGAAATTCGCTGCTGTCGGTCCGGTAGCCGACGTCGCCGTAAAATCGGCGAATCGCCGACTCCGAAAAATTGCGATAGCCATTGTCACGCACGCCTTCGAGCGCGCCATAGACGGAAAAATTGTCGATCTGCTTGCCATACTGTGCCGAGCTCTGGATCCGTCCGAAAGATCCACCCATCGTATTGATTTCAGCGCCTTGATAGTTGAAACCATCCTTCATCAGTACGTTGACAGCTCCGCCAAGCGCGTTGAGGCCGAACGCGGGGTTGTTGGTTACGACGGTGACCGATCTGATTGCGGCGGTCGGGATCAAGTCCCAATGGACGGTGTCGCCGAACGCTTCGTTGATACGCATCCCGTTCTGGTAAACCGCCAGTCCCTGGGGAGTCCCTGAGACCGGAGATGCAACGAACCCTCGAAATTGTACGTCAGGCATGAAGGGATTTCCGGTCGTATCACTGAGGACGATACCCGGCACCTGTTGCTGCAATGCGTCCGCGATGTTCGGTGAGCCGGTGCGCGCGATTTGCCCCGCACCAACGGCATTGATCGCTGCCGGCACCTTATCGACATCCATTCCCGATCGCGCCGTCGGCGTAGGCGCGGTCGGGTAAACATAGACCCTGCGCACATTTCGGGTGGCTCGAGGTGCGGTACTGCCGCGGGCTGGTCTGGCCGCTGGTCTGGCTGATGTCGGCGGGGCGACTACCTCGATGGCGGGCAAGACCTCGCTCTCGCCAGATGCGGTTTGGGCCTCAGCACGGTCGATCCCGGGAACCAGGCATAGTGAGATTGTCCCGATCACCAGTACGCGTACGCCCATGTCCCCACCCCACTGCATTCCGGCACATTGGCGATGCCGGTTCGATGCGGACGATACTAGTGAGAAGACATCGACACGCGCTAGCCGCAAAAGGTCGGGCTTCCCAGATGTCCTCATTCCCGAAGAAACCGGGAAAAATTCCCGCCCATCTTCGCCGCCTCAGTGCGATCCGTGGGGAACGACCGCCTCTACCGTGAGGCCCCCGTTGCCGGAGACGACATTCAGCGTACCGCCCAGCGCCAGTATTCTCTCGCGCATGCCGATCAAGCCGAAACCGAGCTTGTGATCCGGCGCCAAACCGCGGCCGTTGTCGCTGACGCGCACCAAGGCGCAGGCGCGACTTCCATGCATTCCTGCAGCGTGTTCCACCGTGACGCTGACGGCGGTCGCCTCAGCGTGGCGGAAGGCGTTCGTCAGGGCTTCCTGGACGGTACGATAGATCGTTAAGTCCGCGACTTCTCCGGTCTCGCCCGGCGCGCATGCAATGTTCGCCTCAATGGCAACGTCGGGACGGGACTCACGCCACAAACGCAAGAGCACGCCGAGTGCCTCGCGAAGTCCAAGCTCTGCAAGTCCAACAGGCCGCAGCTTTTCCAGTATCCTGCGGTTGAATTGCTGGAGCGCGTTGATCTGCTCCATGATTGCGGTGCCATGCTTGCGCAACGCATCCGCGCTCGGCGCGCGCCCGTCTTCCGCTAGCCGCATCAGGGCGCCGGCGTGGGCACGCAGCGTAAAGAGATAGGGCCCAAACTCATCATGCAGCTCGCGCGCAATTTCCTTGCGTTCCATATCCTGCAGCGAGACCGTCCGCTCGGCGAGCCGCCGCTTGTCCTCGATGGCTTCGCCAAGGGCACCCGCGAGGTGATTCAGCTTGGCGCAGATTGCCGCCAGTTCGGGCGTGCCGCCGGGCTCGACGCGTGATCCATAGTGCCCGGCCTCGATGTTTGCCATGGTCTGCGAAAGCGCCTGCAGCGGCGTCAGCGCGCGGTCGACCACAACTATCGTAACCAGAAAGAGCGCGATGGCGAGCGCGGAACTAACTGCTAGCTGGGTAACGATTCCGTCCCAGATTTCGGCCATTTCGTCGTTCGGATGCGAGGTGATCAGGAGCGACTGCGGCTTTCCGTGGATCGTGATCGGTACGCTTACGGTCGTCGTTTCGGGATGCACGAGCGCGATAAACCATGCCGGCGGAGATCGTTCGTCGCCGCCATCGCCCGAGTGCTCGGCCACGGTTGCATCGCCCTGCCGCGTGATACTGACGTGACGGAGCCTGCTGAGGTCGTGGACGATCTGGTTCAGCCGCGCTTCCGGATCTGCCGCCTCATTCAGGCCGGGAACGATCGTCTCCACGAATTCGCGCGCCAGCCGGATGACGCTTTGATCTTCGGCCCGGACACGGGGCGCCGCTTCGACCACCAGCCGCGCGATATTGATGGCCAGGCCAAGCGTGAGCCCCAGCGCCAGCAGCAAATTGATCCGCCCGCGCAACGATAATTTCTGCCACATGACGTCTGCCCCAATCGCGTCGCAATCTGTTCCTCGTCGAGAGGACCGTTGACAGTCGAAAAACCGACGATCAGATTGAAGCGTACAGCAATCCTGTCGGCGTTGCATGATCGGCCTTGCGCCGAGGCCAGCGCAGCCTGACGCGATGCAGCAACGCGACCGAAGCAGATATCGGGGATCGATGCCATGCGAGTACTGATCGTCGACGATCACCCTATCGTTGCTTCGGGCTGCCGCACCGTATTTGCGGACGAACCGGAGGTCGTGCTGCTGGAGGCCGCCGACGCGGAGAGCGGCGAACGCGTATTCGTCGCCGAACGCCCCGACATCTGCGTGATCGATATCAACCTTCCGACCGTCTCGGGGTTTGAACTGGCGCGGCGCATTCTTGCGCGCACTGCGTCGGCACGAATCATCATGTTCAGCATGAACGACGATCCGGTCTTCGCCGCACGCGCCATCGAGATAGGCGCCAAGGGCTATGTCGCGAAGACGGGCGATCCGCAGGATCTGGTCGAGGCCATCCGTGAAGTCGGCAAGGGCGGAGTGTATCTGCCCTCCGCGATCGCGCGAAGCATCGCATTCGCCGGACCCGCTTTCGCTCGCAGCCCGCTTGCAAAACTGACCTCGCGGGAGATGGAGATCCTGCGCCTGCTCAGCGCGGGCAAGAGTCTTTCCGAGATCGCGTGGCTGGTTCATTCCTCGTACAAAACAGTTGCCAACACATCCTCGATCATGCGCCAAAAGCTCGGCGTGCGAACTTCCGCAGAACTGGTGCGGCTGGCAATCGAAAGTGGCATTGGCGTAAGCGTGCCGCACGGCGCCGGAGTAGCAAGGCTATGAGCATGCAGACAGTTTCACTGAACAAGGCATATGGCGGAACGCAAGGCGTCTACCGGCACGCCAGCCGCGAAACGCGAACCGACATGACCTTCTCGGTGTATGTGCCCCCGCACGCCGCCGGCACCAGGCTGCCGGTCGTCTGGTATCTCTCAGGCCTGACCTGCACCCACGCCAACGTGACGGAAAAGGGTGAATTCCGCAGCGCCTGCGCCGAACTCGGCCTGGTCTTCGTCGCGCCCGACACCAGTCCGCGTGGCGAAGGCGTGCCGGGCGATCCTGCCAATGCCTACGATTTCGGGCTTGGCGCCGGCTTCTATGTCGATGCGACGCAGGAGCCGTTCGCCCGCAATTACCGCATGTGGAGCTATATCACGGAGGAACTGGCCAAACTGGTCGCCGAAAACTTTCCTGTCGACGCAAGCCGGCAATCCATTCTTGGCCATTCCATGGGCGGCCACGGCGCACTGACGATCGCGCTGCGCCATCCCGGCCGCTACCGCGCTGCCAGTGCCTTTGCGCCGATTGTCGCTCCCTCGCAGGTGCCATGGGGCATCAAGGCGCTCGGCGGTTATCTCGGCAGCGACCGGCAAGCATGGCGCAAGCACGATGCGGTAGCCCTGATTGAGGACGGCGCCAGATTACCCGATCTGCTGGTCGACTATGGCGATGCCGACCAGTTTCTGACCGAACAGCTCCGCCCGGAGCTGCTGCAAGGCACCTGCGAGAGAGCCAAAATCCCCCTCACCTTGCGCCGACAGCCCGGCTACGACCACAGCTACTACTTCATCTCCTCGTTCATGGCCGATCATCTGCGTTGGCACGCTGCGCGCATGAAGGGCTGAAACGACACGAAGTCGGCGCAACAGAATTGAGTTGCAAGCCCATACAATTCGGTCATGGTTCAAACTAAAGGTCTTCCATACCAAGTCGAGAAGACCTGTCAGGGAGAAGCCATGATCCGATGCCTGGTCGCTGCGATCGGCTTGAGCATTGCAGCTACCTCCGTGCTCGCTGCCGCCCCTATCGAGATCGGCGTCGGCTATCTTGGCCGCGCCGGCATCAAGGCGAAATTGTCCCTCGTCGAACTGCCGGCGGAGAACGACGGGCTTGCCGGCGCACGCCTTGCCATCGAGGACAACAACACCACGGGCAAGTTCCTCAATCAGCGGTTCACGCTGGAAGAGGTCCGTCTCAAGGACGACGAGGACGTCGCGAAGGCGGCGGCGGCGCTTGCCGAGCGCACCGGCTTCATCATTGCCGACCTTCCGGCAGACGACCTGCTGAAGGCCGCCAACGCGCTTCGCGAACGTGGGACGTTGCTATTGAACGCCGGAGCGATCGACGATCGCCTGCGCGAGCAGGATTGCCGCGGCAACGTGATCCATGTCGCGCCCACTCGCTCGATGCTTGCGGATGCGCTCGCGCAATATCTGGTGTGGAAGCAATGGAAGCGCTGGTTGCTCGTGGTCGGCTCGCATGACCAGGACAAGCTCTACGCCGACGCACTGCGGCGCGCGGCCACGCGCTTTGGCGTCAAGATCGTTCAGGAGCGAACCTTTGAAGATACGGGCGGCGCGCGCCGCACAGACAGTGGCGTCACCCTGATCCAGCGGCAAATTCCGGTATTCACCCAGCAAGCACCGGCCTATGACGTCCTCGTGGCAGCCGACGAAAGCGAGGTGTTCGCGTCCTACCTGCCCTACCGCACCTGGGATCCGCGCCCGGTTGCCGGCTCGGCGGGTCTCGTTCCGACCAGTTGGCACGCCGCGCAGGATCAGTGGGGCGCGATCCAGATTCAGAACCGATTTGCCAAACTGAACTCGCGACACATGACCGCATTGGACATGCAGGCCTGGACGGCAGCACGCATGATCGGTGAAGCTGCGTCGCGCACGAAGTCCGGCGACCCAAAGGCGGTGTCGGATTTTCTTAGAGGGAAAGACTTTTCCGTTGCTGCGTTCAAAGGCCGGCGGTTGACGCTGCGGGACTGGAATTTGCAGCTTCGCCAGCCGATTCTGCTGGTCGATGGACGCATGGTGGTCTCGGTTTCGCCGCAGGAGGGTTTCCTGCATCAGGTGTCGGAGCTCGACACGCTTGGCGCCGATCGACCGGAAACCAAATGCAAGCTGAATTGAAGGAGGATGGATTGCATATGTGGCGTCATTGCCTGCTTTTCGGGGTGGCTGCATGGCTCGCGGCGGCGACGCCCGCATCGGCCTTCATCGCCTATGTGTCCAACGAGAAGAGCAACACCGTATCGGTGATCGATACGAACAGTTGGACCGTCATCAAGACCATCAAGGTCGGCCAGCGGCCACGCGGCATCGAGTTCACCAGGGACGGCAAGTTTGTGTTCGTCGCGGTCGGCGACGACGACAGCATTCAGGTCATCGACGTCGCGAAGCAGGAGGTCGTCGATTCCCTACCCTCCGGCCCGGATCCCGAGCTGTTCGCCTTGGATGCAGACGGCAAGATCCTTTACGTCGCTAACGAAAACGACAACACGGTAACCATCATCGACGTCGAGAAGCGCGCCCGTCTCGGCGAAATCCAGGTCGGCGTCGAGCCGGAAGGCATGGCCATCAGCCCGGACGGCAAAATCCTGATCAATACGTCCGAGACGACCAACATGGCGCATTTCATCGACACCACGACGCGCGAGATCGTCGCCAACGTTCTGGTCGATGCGCGCCCGCGCTTCGCCGAGTTCAAACGTGACAATTCCGAGGTGTGGGTATCGTCGGAGATTGGCGGCACCGTTTCGGTGATCGACCCGGCCAAGCGGGAGGTGACGAAAAAGATTTCGTTCGAAATTCCCGGCCTGCGAAGCGAAGCCATCCAGCCGGTCGGCATCGGCATGACCAAGGACGGCAAGACCGCTTTCGTCGCACTCGGCCCGGCCAATCGCGTAGCCGTCGTCGATGCCGTCAGCCACAAGGTCACCAAATATCTGCTGGTGGGCCAGCGTGTCTGGCACATGGCATTCACGCCCGACGAGAAATATCTGCTGACCACCAACGGCGTGTCGAACGACGTCTCGGTGATCGACGTCGCAGCCCAGAAGGTCATCAAGACGATCCAGGTCGGCGAACTGCCCTGGGGTATGACGATTGCACAACCATGACGGCCACTGACGCCTTTTCCGCCGGTCAGAGCACGCAAGATTTCCCTCCCCGGCCCGATGCCGTGGCGATGCCTGCGCTGTCGATCGAAGGCGTCAGCCATGCCTATGGCACCCGGCGCGCGCTGATCGAGATCGGCTTTTCCGTCGCCCCGGCAAGTTTCACCGCGTTGCTCGGCCTGAACGGCGCCGGCAAGAGCACCCTGTTCTCGCTGATCACACGGCTGTTCGGAATTCAGCACGGACGTATCGGGATCTTCGGCCATGACGTCGCGCAGGCACCCGGCGAAGCCTTGCGGCTGCTCGGCGTGGTGTTTCAGCCCCGCACGCTCGATCTCGATCTCTCGGTGACGCAAAATCTGCTTTATCACGCCGCCTTGCACGGCATCGGCAGGCGCGATGCCCGCGCGCGCAGCGGCGAGGTGCTGGCGCGCATCAGCCTTGCCGACCGCGCCGGCAGCAAGGTGCGCGATCTTTCCGGCGGCCAGATGCGACGATTGGAAATTGCGCGGGCGCTGCTGCATCGCCCGCGCCTGCTCCTGCTTGACGAGGCAACCGTCGGCCTCGACGTCAAAGCGCGCGCCGACATCCTCAACCACGTTCGGCAGCTCGTTGCCGAACAGGGAATAAGCGTGCTTTGGGCGACGCATCTGTTCGACGAGATCGGTTCGAACGACGATCTCGTCGTGCTGCATCAGGGCCGCGTATTGGCCAACGGCAAAGTGGCGCGGGTGATCGCCGATGCGGGCGGCAGCGATATCAACACTGCGTTCATGCGGCTGACCGGCTCCACCGCTCAGAGCGGGAGTTCCACGTCATGACATCGGCAGCCATGACGCCAATCCAGCGCGGCTTCTCGGCGGCCGAATATCTGATCTGCCTGAACGGCATCGTGTGGCGCGAGGCGCTTCGCTTCCTGCACCAGCGCGAACGCTTCATCTCCGCGCTCGTGCGCCCCCTGGTGTGGCTGTTCATCTTCGCCGCCGGCTTCCGTCAGGTGCTCGGCCTCTCCATCATCCCCCCATATGAGACCTACATTCTTTACGAGGTCTATATCGCGCCCGGGCTGATGGCGATGATTCAGCTCTTCAACGGCATGCAGTCCTCGCTTTCCATGGTCTACGACCGCGAAATGGGCAATATGCGGACCTTGCTGGTGAGCCCGCTGCCGCGATGGTTCCTATTGTCCTGCAAGCTTCTGGCGGGAACCGCGGTTTCGCTGCTTCAGGTCTATGCCTTCCTGCTGATCGCCTGGTTTTGGGATATCTCAGCACCCCCGACCGGCTATCTTACGGTGCTGCCTGCGCTGGTCCTCTCAGGCCTGATGCTCGGCGCATTGGGGATGCTGATCTCGTCCGGCATCAAGCAGCTCGAGAACTTTGCGGGCGTGATGAACTTTGTCATCTTTCCGATGTTCTTTGCTTCCTCGGCGCTTTATCCGCTATGGCGCATCCTGGAGAGCAGCCCGATGCTCTACTATGTCTGCTTGTTCAATCCGTTCACGCATGCGGTGGAGCTGATACGTTTTGCGCTGTATGGGCAAATGAACTGGATCGCGCTTGCGGTCGTCGGAGGCTGTACGATCGCCTTCATGATCGGCGCCATCCTCGCCTACGATCCATCGCGCGGCCTGATCCGCCGCGGGCCGGCCGGAGGCGAGACATGAGATACCGGACCGCGATCTCCGTACTCCTTGCCGTTGCGGCCATGAGCGGGTACGGCCATGCCGCCGATCCACGCTATCCGGACTGGCCGTGCACGCAGGCCAAGGTACCCGAGATCTCCGTCGCCGCGGTGTGGGCAGGCCCGCCACTCGACGACGTCTCCAGCAAGTGGAAGGACGATGCCAAGGTCAGCGCGCTGATTGCAAAACTCGCGGCAAGGCGGACCCCGCTCGAGGAGGCGCAAAAGGCAATCACGGAGTATCTGAACAGTGCAGCCGACAAGACCGCAAGCGGGAAACTGCTGTTTGCCGGCCTGTTTGAATCCCTCAATGCCCAACGCTCCCAGGTTATGAACGGCCTGGAGCGTGTCACCCGCAAGCAGCGCGAGGCAGCGGACAAAATCCGCACCGACACGCTGGCCTTGCAGGCGCTGCAGGGCGAAACGCCGCCCAACCAGGCGAAGATCGACGAACTCGGCAATCAGCTTGTCTGGCAGACGCGCATCTTCGAAGACCGGCGGAACGTCATCAAATTCGTCTGCGAGGTGCCGACGGCGATCGACCAGCGGCTGTTCGCTCTCGGACGGACGATTCAGCAGGAGATCGAATAGTCGCTAACGCGGCGATGCGATCTCCTCGCCTGTCCGCGGCTCAGGTTGCGACTCCACCAGCGCCAGACCGGCCCGTTCCCAGCCATCGGTTCCGTCAGGGTACCATGCCACGTTGGAATAGCCGTAAGTGAGGATGCGCTTGGCCGCGTTCCATGACATCCAGCAATCGGCAAGGCAGTAGACCACCACCAGCGCAGCATTGTTGCCTGCTGTCGCGCGGACAAGCCCGCGCTGCAGATAGTCTTCCGTTACAGCCGCGAGCTTGCCGTAGCCGGTGTCCGGCAGCCACACGCTACCGGGAATGTTGAGCCGCGGCTTGTCGCGCCAGATGGTGCCTTCTGGAAGATTTTGCGGCTTCGGCGCGCGAGGCATCACGTCGATGAATGCGCCGGCCTTGGCGCGCCAGATCGCCTCGGCCTCTGCGGTGGTCAGCACGCGTACACCGGCAAGGGTCGCGGGAACCGGCGTACGGTAGTCCTCCATGCGATACCCGTCGGGCTCGGGAGGCCTCTCCTGCGCGAGGGTCGAGACGATGAATGGGAATGCCGCAAGGATCAGGCCTGCGAGCGTTTCTCTCATGGCGTTTTGGTTGCCGTCTCCGCGCCGATCGGTCGGTCATTCTCGTCGAGCAAGGGAACGCCGAAGTCCAGCAGTATCTTGTTGACGGCCGGCTGGTTTTCCTGGATCAGGCGATTGAGCTGCCGCTTCCAGTTCTGGTCGGCCGCCCGCACTCCCATGCCGATACGGTACGCCAATCGAGGGCCTGTCTTTTCCTTCACGAGGGGCGTGACATGGAGCGGCGGGTCCGCCTTCTTCGCATAGAAGCCCGCCATCGGCCCCCAGAGAATGCCGGCGTCGATCTTACCGGACTTTAGGTCGGCTATCATGGCCTCCGCTGACGAATCCAAACGGGTATCGACCATCAACTGATACGGCTTGGCATTCGCCATCAGGCCGTTGACCGCCATATTCGTGGCAGGCGGCGTTCCGGCCACGATGCCGATATGCTTGCCCTTGAGACGCTCGTCTTCCAGCGTTGTCACTTCGTCGAGGCCGCCGCCCTTCTTAGCAACCAGCGCGTAGGCGGTGCGGTAATAGGGATTGGTGCCCTGGACCAGGTCATCTCCCTGGGGGAAGCCCATGATGACATCGCAACGATGGGCGCCAAGCGTCATCCGGACGAAGCCCGTCGCCTGCGGGAAGTACATGTAGTCCAGCTTCTTGTTCAGCTTCTCGGCGAACAGTTCGGCGAGCTTGTTCTCGAATCCCTCGCCCTTGTCGTTGGAAAACGGCAAATTGTGCGGGTCGGCGCAGACGCGCAGCACCTTGGGATCGACGAGCTCGATCGACAGATCGCCGCCCTCCTTGATCTGCGCGCACGCAACATCGCGCCCGAAAAACACCGCGAGCACCACCAAGGTTGAAATCGCCAGCCAGCGCTTGTGTCTGGCACATGTCATCGAAAGCTGCAGCACTTCCGGCTCGCTATTGTTGCCAACTCGCAAAAGATATCGGCCACCTCGACGAACGAAGTTCCGTTGAAGCCGCAGACAAGCAAAAATGCTATGCTTGTCAATTGGGGCGCGCAACAGGAATAATCCTGGCGAACTCGCCGCCCGTGCTGCGATGCAAACGCAGCCGCAATGAAACGTTGAATTGCCGGCTGCGCTTCGTGGAGAGACGAAGGCCGAATTATGGCTCATCCCGCATGGATCCTTGCCGCGCTCGCGATGATCGCGACGATCACAGCTTCTTTCGCGCAGCAACAGGAGCTGCCCGTCAACTCCATTGCGGACGGCGTATTCGTACACAACGGCCAAACCGCGCAGATGACGCGCGAGAACGCGGGCGCGATCGCCAATGTCGGGTTCATCGTTGGCCAGGATGCCGTCGCGGTGATCGATACCGGCGGCAGCCTTCGCGAGGGACGGCAATTGCTGGCGGCGATTCGCGCCCGGACCGACAAGCCGATACGCTACGTCATCAATACGCACGGCCACCCCGATCACATCTTCGGTAACGGCGCTTTCGTGCAGGACGGAACGACGTTTGTCGGCCACGCGAACCTGCCGCGCGCGCTGGCGGCGCGCGGTCAATTCTATCTCGACGCATTTCGCCGCACGATGGGCGATCAATTGATCGACGAAATACGCATCGTGCCGCCGACGCTGCTCGTCAGCGGCACGCTCCAGCTCGATCTCGGCGGACGAACTCTTGCCGTGCGGGCGTGGCCTGCCGCGCACAGCGATTGCGATCTCACGGTGATAGATGAAAGGACCGGCACCCTGTTCGCGGGCGACCTCGTGTTTCTCGCCCACACGCCCGTGCTGGACGGCAGCATCCGCGGCTGGCTGTCCGTCATCGGTGAGCTCGGCGCCTTGCCTGCGGAGCGTGTGGTTCCCGGTCACGGTCCCGTGAGCGGATGGCCGGCCGCCCTCGCCGACCAGCGTCGTTATCTCGAAACGCTGGCCTCCGATATACGCGGGCTCATCGCCCGCGGCGAACCGATAGGGGCAGCGGCGGGTACTGCAGCAAGCTCCGAGCGATCCCGGTGGGAATTGTTCGACGACTTCAACGCCCGCAACGCAACCGCAGCATTCTCGGAAATTGAATGGGAATAGCGCGCGCATTGCCCTATATTGCGCGCGTTGCTTCCATCGGCGTGAAGGTCGTGACCATGTCCGGATATCTGTTCCGCCTCTTCGGCGTCGTTGGCTTGCTACTCTGCGGCGCACCGATGGCGCTCGCGGCAGAGACAAGCGACCTCTGGCCCGGCCTGGTGCAGGACATCTTCAACAATCGTCCGATGAACGACGGAAGTGACGTGATCGGCATCGAAATGCCGTCGCGTGCCGAGGATGCCGCAATCGTCCCGGTCACCTTGCGAACGAAGCTCTCGCCCGGCGATAGCCGGCAGGTGCTGAGCATTACGCTGGTCATCGACCAAAATCCCGCGCCGATGGCGGCGAAGTTCCAGCTTGGACCGGACGCCAACGTCTCGGAAATCGCCACCCGCGTCCGCGTCAACAATTACACCGATGTCCATGCGGTGGCCGAACTCAGCGACGGCAAACTTTACATGACTAAAACCTATGTGAAGGCCTCCGGCGGTTGTTCGGCGCCTGCCGCCAAAAACGCCGACGAGGCCAAGGCCAGGCTGGGCCAGATGCGCTATCGGCAGTTCGCGAAGGCCGGCGAAAGCCCGGCCAGTGGCGCGCGCGAAGCCCAGATCATGATCGGCCATCCCAACAATTCCGGCTTGCAGATGGACCAGGTCACGCACCTGTATGTCCCGGCTTTCTTCGTCAATGAACTCCGGCTCTGGCAGGACGACAGCCTGGTGTTGACGATGGAAGGCGGCATTTCCATTTCAGAAGACCCCAATATCAGGTTCACCTACGTCTCCAATGGCGCGAAACGTTTCCGCGCCGAGGCAAAGGACACCGAGGGGCACGTCTTCCAGCGCGAATGGAAGGTGGATGATTCGGGGACCTGATTCGACTGTCAGGCGTCGGCCATTTCTCTCGTGCCCCGGACGCAGCGCAGCACCACAAGCGCGTTTACGCGCGTCTTCGACCCGCTATGGTGATGCGCTGCAGAGCCGGGGCCCATGTCAGCAGCGCGTACAATGTCGGCAATAGGTCCCGGCTCTGCGGAGCAGCGCTGTCGCGCTGCACCGCGTCCGGGACACGGATGCTACTCTGCCCCTGGACGCGCTTTCGAAACGGCGGTCCGCCTTCAGAAGCAGCGCACCTCCGCTTCGGCCTGCGCTCGCCTAAGATCGTTGAGCGCGCTCGCCGCTTGTTCGGAGGTACGGAACGGGCCGCCCAGATCGCTCCGGACCTGCGACATGCTGAGCACGGTTTCGGCCGTGACATAGCGCTCGTAGGGCAAGAGTGAAGCCACGACGTCGACCGAACAGGAACATTGCTCGATCGCCTGCCGCGTCTCGCCATTCGCCTTGAGGCACCCGAAAACATATTCGACGCGCGCCGACGTCGGATAATCATTGATGTCCTGGGCGTGCGCGACCACCGCAATCGTCATCAGCGCTGTCAACGTGGCGACAATACGTCGTACCCATCCGACAAGCGTCATAGTCTTCCTCCCGCTGTTAACCGTGGAAGCTATGCTATGACTGGCCTGCTGAAAAGCAGACGTTCAAGGATACGGCTCACGGCACCATGACGCATTTTGTTCGCACGCTGCTTGCTACGATTGTCTTGGTCTCGCTCGGCACGTGCTGCAGCGCCGAGGCTTTACGCGTTGCGGTGCAGAAGACCGGAACATTCGCCTGGGAACTTGCAGTGATCCGCGCGCACGGCCTCGACAAGCAGGCCAACCTTTCAGTCCAGGTTCTCGAGCTGGCGAGCCCCGAGGCGGGCAAGATTGCGCTTCGTGCCGGGAATGCCGACATTGTGGTCACCGACTGGCTTTGGGTGTCGCGCGAACGCGGGCTTGGCGCCAAACTGACATTCTATCCCTATTCGAGCGCGCTCGGCGCCGTGGTGGTCCCTGCCTCATCACCGATCCAGACCTTGGCCGATCTTAAGGGCCGCAAGCTTGCCGTCGCGGGCGGGCCGATCGACAAGAACTGGCTGCTGCTTTTGGCATGGTTGAAACAGGGCGGCATCGACCTGAAGTCGGACGCGACAATCGCTTACGGCGCGCCGCCGCTGCTGGCAGCCAAGACGCTCAGCGGCGAAATGGATGCGACCGTGAACTACTGGAATTTCTGTGCGGCACTGGAAGCAAAGGGCTTCCGCCGCATCGCCGGCATCGAGGACCTGCTGCCGAAACTAGGCGCCAAAGGCCGCACCGCGATGCTCGGCTACGTCTTCGACGAAACATGGGCGAACGCAAACCAAGATAAAATTGCCCGCTTCATCGCCATGACCCGGGCGGCGAAGGAGATTCTGTCGACCTCGGATGCCGAGTGGGAGAAAATTGCGCCACTGACAGGCGCTCCAGACGCCGCAACGTTGCGCGCCTATCGTGATCGCTATCGAGAGGGAATTCCGCGACGTCCGATCGCCGACGAAGAAGCCGACGCACGCATTCTCTACCGCGTGCTGGCTGAAATCGGCGGTCGCGAACTTGTCGGGCCAGCGCCTGAACTGGATGCCGGAACATTCTATCACGCGATCCCGGGAGATTGAGGTGGCACGCCTGCTGTCATTCGCCATGTTCGTCGCAATCTGGTGGATCGCCTCGCTGTTTGCCGGTGACGCGAAGCTGCCGCCTCCGCCCGCCGTTCTCACGGCCATGATCGCGGAAGCCAGGTCGGGCAACCTGTTCTTTCATCTTGGCGCGACATTGGCGCGCGTTACGCTCGCCTTCACGCTGGCGATGGCGCTGGGCGCGGCCATCGGATACCTGATGGGCCGGGTACGGCTTGCCGATCGGCTTGGCGACCCCTGGCTGATCCTGCTGCTCAATCTGCCGGCGCTCGTGGTCATCGTGCTCGCCTATATCTGGGCCGGATTGACTGAAGTCGCTGCAATTGCGGCAATCGCCATCAACAAGCTCCCGACCGCCGTCGTGACGCTACGTGAGGGCACGCGTGCCCTCGACGCGGCGCTCGACGAAATGGCGACGGTGTTCGCGTTGCCCCGCTGGAGCAGGTTTCGACACGTCATTTTGCCGCAACTGTCGCCCTACATCGCAGCCGCGGCACGGTCAGGACTTTCCCTGGTCTGGAAGATCGTACTTGTTGCGGAATTGCTTGGACGTCCGAACGGTGTTGGTTTCGAGATTGGCGTGGCGTTCCAGCTATTCGACATTCCTTTGTTGCTTGCCTACTCGCTGAGCTTCGCCGCGGTCGTGCTCCTCATTGAAACCTTGTTGGTGCAGCCATTTGAGGCCCGGTCATCCCGGTGGCGTCCCCGTGCGGCTTGAGGTCGAAATCGCCAGCAAGACGTTCAAGAGCGCGGCGGGCGAACAGCACGACGTGATCGCTGGCGTCGCCTTTGCGCTTAATGCAGGAGAGGTTGGTGTATTGGTCGGCCCATCCGGCTGCGGCAAGAGTACGATGCTTCGGATCCTCGCCGGCCTCGACCCCGACTTTCAAGGGCGCGTCTCGCGACCCGCCGGCGCGCGGATCGGCTTCGTATTCCAGGAGCCGCGGCTGTTGCCGTGGCGGTCGGTCGAGGAAAATGTGCGACTTGCCGCGCCTCTTGCCGATGAACCAAAGCTCTCAGCACTCTTCGAAATTCTGGAGCTGAAGGCACATCGCAACCATTTTCCCGGCGAGTTATCGCTCGGCCTCGCGCGGCGCGTTGCGCTTGCCCGCGCGTTCGCCGTCGAGCCGGAGTTGCTCATTCTCGACGAACCGCTCGCCTCGCTAGATGCCGCCCTTGCGAGCCGCCTGCGCGATGAGATCGCCATGTTGATGGACGGTCGCTCCGTGATAACGCTGCTGGTCACCCATGACGTAGACGATGCGGTTCGTCTCGGCGATCGCGTAATCCTGCTGTCGCCGCGCCCGGCCCGGGTTCTCGCGGACCTGCCTATCCGCACGCCGCGAAGCGCACGCGGAGAGGTCGAGATCGCGGCAATCAAATCGGAAATCATGCGGCGGATTGATGGCTGTCCCACCAAGCAGGATGGGTCATAGGCAGTACCTTAGGCCGGTGCTAGGATGCGTGATCGGTTGGGGTTGACGATGAAACGCTCGATCGGAACTGCAGCGCTCGGTCTTGCTCTTGTGGCGATGACGGCAACGGCCCAGGACATGATGCGTCATGTTGACCTGTCGTCGCCCGATATGGTCTCGGCCGAATTGACCCGCGGCGAGGTCGAGGCCGCGCTCGCCGCAGCGACCATCGCCGCGCCCGCCGATTTCACCGGGAAGAGATTATCCGGCCTCGACCTGTCGGGACTCAACCTGTCCGGCGCAACTTTCCGCGCGGCCCGGCTCAACAAGACAAAGCTCGCCGGGGCCAGACTCGACGGGGCAATCCTCGACCAGGCATGGCTAGTCGAAGCCGACCTGACCGGCGCAAGCCTCAGGAACGCAAATCTGTTCGCTTCGCAGATGGCTCGCGCCCGTCTCGACGGCGCCGATCTTTCGGGAGCACGCGTCGCTGCCGATCTCACCGGTGCGAGCCTCGTCGGCGCTTCGATCGCGGGCGCAAATCTCGGTGCCGACATGCGCAACCAATCGATGGGTTTGATGCGCGCGGTGCTGAAATCGGCCAATCTGGAACGTCTGAACGCGCGCGGCGCCGATCTGTCTCGCGTCGATCTCGAATTTGCGGTGCTGAAGAGCGGCGACCTCACCGGCGCCTCTCTCAAGAATGCCCAACTGGGCGGAGCCGACCTGACCGGCATCACCGTCGTCGATACCGATTTCGACGGTGCCGATCTCGATACGGCCCGGTTGATCGCCCCGATCGGTCTCGATCGGGCAAGAAACTTCGATAAAATCAAAAATCGAGACCGTCTGATCAGGCAATGACGGCTCCAGGCGCCCCACGACGAAAGGATGACCGATGCGATGGATACTGGCTTTGGCGGCACTGCTGTCAACGAGCGCCAACGAGGTGGCCGCGCAGGGAAAAGGCATCCGATTGTGGAATCTTACCACGGCGACCATTTCCGAGTTTCAGCTTTCCCCGCCCGGCAAGAACGATTGGGGTCCCAACCTCACCCTGAACGACAAGGACAAAGAAGTCGACCACGACGAACGCCTGCGCATCACAGGCGTGGAGCCGGGGCGTTATGATGCCAAGGTCGGCTATCGCGGCTCAAGGCACTGCTTCGTTCGCGACGTCGAAATCAAGGCTGACGCCGTGTTTTCGATCGCGGACAAAGATCTAAAGGACTGTAACAAATAGCCGCCGCTGGACGACCATTCAGCCTGTCGACCACACGGCGTCGCCGGATGCCTTTCGATTGGTGCCTGGATATTCGCAGCGCCATTTGACCGCGGTCCATTTCGGGTGTTCGCTAACCCACTGCGCGATGTAGGGCTGCGCGTTCATGGCACATTGCTGCAACGAAGCATTTGAAGAAAAGACCAAATGGGTTTCCTCGCAAGTGGTGGGCGAGAGAACCGCACAAACGGTCACGACCAAATCTATTGGGGTCATATCTGATATCCCTTGCATTGTTCCCGAACAGATTAACGCAAAGAGTTACGGCAATGGGCGGCCCGACGTTTCACTACCTCGTGAAAAAGTCGGAACTCGGGGCCGCGGGCAGCCTCCAGCCCTAAAAGTTGACGCCAAATACCAGTCGCGCCTGGTGACGTTCGAAATTGACGAGATCAAGGCCGGCCGTCGAGCCCGCCGGACGCCCCCACGCTTGCAAGCTCCAGCTTGCGGTCAGCCGCGAGCTTTTCGACAACTGGAAATATGCGGTCGGACCGACAAACAACGCTTGCCCTGTGAGTTTGTCCAGACTGATCCCCTCATATTTTCGCAGGTAACGCGCCTCTCCGCCTAGCAAGAAACCGGGATACAACTGCGCCATGACCCCAAGCGCCGTGCCGGCGGTGGACTCCCGCTCCATCGCGCCACTGCCGATCAATCGTGTCCACTCTGGTTCGTAGATCAGGTTGAACGCGGCGACGACGCGATTCGGTACGAGCTCGCGATCGAACGCCAGCCTGAATTCAGTCCCGAAACTCCGGACCGCTTCAGCGGTCGTCTCCTCGACACGATGCGCGTGCGCTTCCGTCGCGAACGTAACTCCGAATGGTGCCGTTTCCCGATCGAGAAAGCGGTAGCGCAGATCGATCGACCCGCCCTGCCATGACAGCCGGCGCTGGTCGTCAAGGCCTGGCCCGCCACTGATCAGATGCGACGCAAACGTGCTTCCCACCTCGATTCGAAAATTCCGGACCGGCACAAATTCCAGTTCAAACTCCTGGCCAACCGCCCGATAAGTACCCCCGTTCCTGCCGAAGCGCCCGGTCGTCTCGCTCTGAAACTCCCGTTCCCCGACATTGCCGACATTGGTGCCGATCATAAAGCCGAACAGATGCTCGGTATCGATGCCCTCGGCATAGCCACAAGCCGGCAGCAGCGCAGCAAAGGACACGACCGCCGCCTGGAAGGTCCTTGCACGCATAGACATTCGCATTCAGCGGGTCATGGGGTTGAACGGGTGATTCCCGGCGGTGCCGGCCGGGCATACCCTAGCATGATGCGGCGACCATCCGCGAGCCATGGGAAGACACGGAATGCAGGTGGAGCAGCGCAGAAACTGGACTGGATCGGCACCATCGACCGCCTACCGAAGATCCCGCTGGCTTTGGCAGGATCCGCGGGCTCACTCGTGGTGCAAGCAATGGAGGACTGACTTCGTGGCAATTGAACAGCCTGCCCGGCCCACAGCAACATGCTGTTGCCGGAGCCGGGCAGACCGCTTCGACGCGTCTATTTACGCGCCGCGCAGGCGTACATGTTGATTTCCATGCCCACCGACACTTCCACGATCTTCGGAGTTTTCCAACTCATCAGGGTCTCCCAAGCAGTGCTGGCACGACATTCGTGCCCGGACGAAAACTAGGGTCACCGTGAACAGAGCGCAAGTACGGAAGGTCGAAGGTCGCACTATGCGCACCATCTCCGAAGGAAGAAGTTCGCTCCTGGACAAACCTACTTCCCTCTTGGACAAACCTGCGGATGAGGGCGCCGCATCGACGCATGCACCGCGAGGGTTCGTCCAATCACAGTTCGAACGACCTTCTATTGTGCATCCGCGCTTGTCTGCCGAACCAGTATGGCGACCAGGATCGATACGTAGCTTCAGCAGTCCTTGTCTGCCTCTGTGACCTTGTCGCCCTTGGCGCCTTCAGCCTGCTGTGCCGCCGTCGGTTCGCCTTGCATCTGCCGCTGCGTATCTTGTGAAGATGCAGCAGTGTCTCCCGCCGCTCGATTCATCTTATCGGTCGGCGGATGTTGATCGGTGCTGCCAGCCATACCCGTTGTCTGGCTGTCGCCCATCTTGGCCGGTCCGGAGCCAGCATCCTTCAGGTTGGCCGCGCGTCCCGTCTCGCAAGGACCCGCAAGTGCTGCGCCGGTGCTCAAGACCAGGATCGAGCAACCAGCCAGAATGAGCCGTTTCATTTTCATCTGTCTCTCCTTCCTTTTCTTGTGAAGCGCGCGCAACACGATGAGAGGCAACCGACCCGCTGTCCGCAGGTTCCGGGTGGCTACGCGAATATCGACACGTTTAATCTGACGCGTGCGTTACTAGTGAGGACAATCCGATGGAACCGATTCACAGAGGGTTGATCAGTTTTCTTTTCGCGCTGTGCTTTGCATCGGCGGTGCTTGCGCAGGAAAGGCAGCCTGGCCAAACCGCACCGAATACGGAAACCGCCCTGCCCGCTGACGGGTCATCGCTGACCGGAAAAGAGCGCCTGGGAAAAAAGTGGATGGACGAGCAACGGATCGACAATTGCAACGTGCCCATCGACAAGCGCGGCAGCAAGCCGCGATCCATGACCTGCCCGCATGTTCCGGCAGGATGATCAGCGGCGACGATCAGCGCATCACCACATCGTCTGCCGCGCGCGCTCTGGCCATTCCCGATCGTATTTCTCGCCACCGACGGCGTTGTCGCTCATTCCGGCAAGGATCTGGCCGGGCGTCGGCAAGCTTCTCGGGTCGACGCGCTTGTCGGGATTCCAGAGATCGGAACGCACGATGGCGCGCGCGCACTGGAAGTAAACCTCCTCGACTGTCATGACGATGACGGTGCGCGGCGCCTTGCCTTCCATCTTGAACGACGCGAGCAGTTCCGGATCGGCGGAGACGTGGGCGCGACCGTTGATGCGCAGCGTGCTGCCGGATCCGGGGATGAGAAACAGGAGCGCCACCCGCGGATCGCGCACGATATTACGCAGCGAATCGCAACGGTTGTTGCCGCGGCGATCCGGCATCATCAGCGTTTTCTCATCGCGGATGCGAACGAAGCCCGGCAGGTCGCCGCGCGGCGAGCAGTCCAGCCCCTCGGGTCCGCAGGTCGCGAGCGCTGCGAACGGCGATTTGTCCATCAACGCCCGATAGGCTGGCGTGACGCGGTCGGCGACTTTGACCGTCGAGGCATCGTTGGGAAAGCCGTAGATGGCCTCGAGCTGCTCGATGGTAGCGATAACAGTCACTTTAGCTCTCCCGTCGATCGTCCCATTTCTCGCCCTTGATGACGCGGACGAGCTGGCGGGCATGGTATTCGGCGCTGCCGGTATTGACGATGGTGACGTCGGGCGCGGCCGCCGCATCCTCCACCGTGCGACCCAAGCGGGCTTCGAGCCTGCCGTCGCTGCTCCGCCGCCGCATCGCCAGCCGCTCGGCCAAAACGTTTGGCGGGGCCGTGATCGAGACCACCACCACGTCGGCATAGGCGCGGCGCATCGCGCCGATCACGGTGCGCGATACGTTGGCAACGATGGTTCGCCCGGCGCGGATTTCGTCGTCGATCGCGCACGACAGTGCATAGCAGTGGCCGTGGGCTTCCCAATGCATGGCGTATTCGCCACGCGCCAGCGCCTCCCGGAACGTTCTGGAGCTGACCTGTTCGTTTTCTTCCGACGCCGACGCCTCGCGCGTAATCACGCGACGTGGAAACACAATTTTGCTGTCATCGGTGCAGGTGGCCTTGGCGAGGCCGAGCAGCGTGTCTTTGCCGGCGCCGCTTGGGCCAACCACCAGGATCAAACGGCCCGGCCCGATTGCGACGGCCTGGCCTGGCGCTGTGGTTGTCAAGATTTCGGTCATGCCACGCGCCGCCCTTCCCGCCAGACGCTGCGCACCACCGGAATGTTGCGGGCGACATGCACCCGGATGACATCGGCCCGCTTGCCGGCTGCGATCTCGCCACGGTCCGCAAGGCCCACGGCCTCGGCTGGTGTCTTGGTGACGGTGCGGACGGCGGAGGCCAGATCAATCGCCGGCACATGCTGCGGCAATTGCAGGGCTGCCATCAAAAGACTCGAAGGGATGTAGTCGGACGACAGGATGTCCAACAGTCCCTCGCGGGCGAGATCGATGGCGGCGATGTTGCCGGAATGCGAACCGCCGCGGACCACGTTCGGCGCGCCCATCAGGATGCCGATGCCGGCCTGATGCAGGCCGCGCGCGGCTTCCATTGTGGTCGGAAACTCAGCGACCGAAACGCGATCCTGGATCGCATCGGCGACATTTTCCTCGGTCGTGTCGTCGTGGCTGGCGAGCGGGATTTCATATCGATGCGCAAGCGCCACGATTTCGCGCAGATTGGTCGCGGCATAGGCCTTCTGATAGGCAAAGCGCTTCTCGAACAGTGCATCGAGCTCGGCGTCGGTCTTGCCGCCGCCCTTGCCGCGGTAATAGTCGCGGAGCTTGACCTCGTCGCGAAACTGGCGTTGGCCCGGCGTGTGGTCCATCAGCGACATCAGCCGCACGTCTGGCCGATCGATCAGCTCCCTGGCCTCCTCGACCACGCTGGGCATCGGGATTTCGCAGCGCAGATGCAGGAAGTGGTCGGCACGCAGCAGGTTCGCCTCGCGCGCGGATGTGATCGCCTCCGCCAGCACGCCTGCCCTGCCGTCAACCTCCTCGGCGCCGTCCTCGCGCCAGACCCGGAGCGAATCCAGAACCGTGGTGATGCCCGAGGTTGCCAACTGTCCGTCGTAGGAAACCACCGCCGCGATTGGATCCCAGAACACCTTCGGGCGCGGCACATAGTGCATTTCGAGATGGTCGGTGTGGAGCTCGATCAGGCCTGGCATGATCAGGTCGCCGCCGGCATCCTCGCTGCCGGACGGCGCAGTGCCCTCGCCGTATTCAGCAATACGGCCATCTGCGAAAGCGACCCAACCGTGCTCGATCACGCGATCGGCCAGTACAAGGCGCGCGTTGCCGAGGATGGTTTCGTGCTTCGAAGTCATCTCACATCTTCCTTCATGCCGCGGCGGCAAACGATGTCACGTCGACGATGCGGTCGGCGATCAGATGGCGAATTTCATCGTCATGGACGATCGCCACCATCGCGACGCGCTGTCGCTTCTTCTGTTCGATCAACTCAACGACAACGGTGCGATTGGCCGCATCGAGCGAGGCGGTCGGCTCGTCCAGCAGCAGAATCGGCAGCTCGGAAATGAAGCCACGCGCGATATTGACGCGCTGCTGCTCGCCACCGGAGAACGTCGATGGCGGCAGCGCCCACAGGCGCTCGGGAATGTTGAGGCGACGCAGCAGCGCGCCCGCCTTCTCGCGGGCTTCCGCGCGTGCAATTCCGTTCGCAATCAGCGGCTCCGCCACCACATCGATGGTAGCGACCCGCGGCACCGCCCGCAAGAACTGGCTGACATAGCCGATTGTCGAGCGGCGCACGCTAAGCACCTGCCGCGGCTCGGCCGTGGCAAGGTCGATCACCGTGCCTTGATGCCGGATGCCGATCCGGCCGCCATCACAGCGGTAATTTCCAAAGATCATTTTCAGGATCGAGGATTTGCCGGCGCCGGAAGGGCCCGACAGCACCACGCATTCACCCGGCTCGACCTGAAACGAGACGCCGCGCACCACGGGCAGCTCGACGCCGCCCTGCAGATGCATGGTAAAGGTCTTTTCGGCGCTGGTGATGTCGATCATCGCAGTCATTGGCGTGCTCATGCCGGCAAAATCGAGGAAACGAGCAATTGGGTATAGGGCTCGCGGGGATCGTCGAGCACCTGGTCGGTCAGGCCGGTTTCGATGACGCGACCACCCTTCATCACCATCACGCGGTGCGACAACAGCCGCGCCACGGCGAGGTCATGGGTGACGACGATGGCGGCAAGGCCGAGCTCGCTGACGAGATTGCGCATCAGATCGAGTAGCCGCGCCTGCACCGACACGTCGAGCCCGCCGGTCGGCTCGTCCATGAACACCAGCCGCGGTTCGGTGACCAGGTTGCGCGCGATCTGCAACCGCTGCCGCATGCCGCCGGAATAGGTGCGCGGCGCGTCGTCGATACGCGCTGTATCGATCTCGACGCGCTCCAGCCAGGACGAGGCGGTATCGCGGATGCGGCCGTAATGATTCCAGCCCACCGCCATCAGCCTTTCGCCGACATTGGCGCCGGCGGAGACCGCCATCCGCAGGCCCTGCGCGGCGTCCTGGTGCACATAGCCCCAATCCGTACGGAACAAGAAGCGGCGCTCGGCCTCCCCAAGGCTGGCGAGATCGCGCAACACGCCATCCCGCATCCGATATGACACCCGCCCGGCGCTCGGCGCGAGCTGCGCGGACAATAGTTGCAGCAGCGTAGACTTGCCCGAGCCGGACTCGCCGACGATAGCCAGCACCTCGCCGGGATAGAGCGCAAAGGATACGTCGCGGCAGGCGGTCAACCGGCCGTAATTCTTGCCGACATGTTCGGCGACCAACAGCGGCTGGTCGTCCTGCATGGGGTCTTGCGGCTCAGCCATGCGCCCTCTCCTTGTGCGGCGCCGCGCTCTCGCTGCCGCGATGGCCGGCCAACTGGCGAGACTCGCAATAATCGGTATCCGAGCAGACGAACATCCGGCCGCCCTTATCGTCGGTGACGATCTCGTCGAGATAGGAATCGCCGGCGCCGCACAGCGCGCAAGGCGCGTCGAACCGGTAGCGCGCGAACGGGTGATCCTCGAAGTCGAGCGATACCACGTCCGTGTGAGGCGGGATCGCGTAGATGCGCTTTTCGCGCCCTGCGCCGAACAGTTGCAGCGCTGGGCAATTGTCCATCTTCGGATTGTCGAATTTCGGCGTCGGCGACGGATCCATCACATAGCGCGCATTCACCTTCACCGGATAGGCGTAGGAGGTCGCGATATGGCCGAAGCGCGCGATGTCTTCGTACAGCTTGACGTGCATCAGGCCATATTCGCCTAGCGCATGCATGCGCCGCGTCTCGGTCTCGCGCGGCTCCAGGAACCGCAGCGGCTCGGGGATCGGCACCTGATAGACCAGCACCTGCCCGGCATGCAGCGGTGCTTCGGGAATCCGGTGCCGGGTCTGAATGACGGTGGCATCCGACGTAGCGGTCGTCGTTGCGACGCCCGCGGTCTTGCCGAAGAATTTCCGGATCGAGATCGCGTTGGTGGTGTCGTCCGAACCCTGGTCGATCACCTTCAGCACGTCGTCGGGCCCGAGGATCGCCGCCGTCACCTGCACGCCGCCGGTGCCCCAGCCATAGGGCATTGGCATCTCGCGGCTGGCGAACGGCACCTGATAGCCGGGAATAGCGATCGCCTTCAGGATCGCGCGGCGGATCATCCGCTTTGTTTGTTCGTCGAGATAGGCGAAATTGTAAGCTGGCGCGTTCATTCCGCGGCCTCCTGCATGTCCGGCGCCTCATTGGCCTCGGTGAACTCCTTGCGCAGCTTGCGCAACAGACCGAGCTCAGACTGAAAGTCGACGTAGTGCGGCAGCTTGAGATGCTCGACGAAGCCGGTCGCCTGAACATTGTCCGAGTGCGACATCACGAATTCCTCGTCCTGGGCCGGAGCGATCACTTCCTCGCCCAGCTCGCGGGCGCGCAGGCTGCGATCGACCAACGCCATCGACATGGTCTTGCGCTCGCTTTGCCCGAAGGCAAGGCCATAGCCGCGCGTAAAGCACGGCGCTTCCGTCGCCGATCCCTTGAACTGGTTGACCATCTGGCACTCGGTCAGCTCAATTGAGCCGAGCGGGACGGCAAAGCCCGCATCCTCGGCGAAGAACTCCACCTCCACCTCGCCGAAGCGGATTTCGCCGGCAAAGGGATGATTGCGGCCATAGCCGCGCTGTGAGGAATAGCCGAGCGCCAGCAGGAATCCCTCGTCGGCACGCGCAAGATTTTGCAGCCGCAGATCGCGGTCGGCCGGAAAACTCAGCGGCTCGCGCGTGAGATCGCCGACCGGCGCGTCGGCATCCGCTGCCGGCGAAGGTTCGATCAAGCCATCGCGACCGAGAATGTCGGTGACGCGTGGCGTTGCCGCCTGCGTTGCTTCCGACGTCGCCGGCTGCTCCGGCACAAAGCCGTCCGCAAGCTGCGGGTCCAGCAAGCGATGGGTGTAATCGAAAGTCGGCCCCAGGATCTGGCCACCCGGAATATCCTTGAACGTCGAGGAGACACGCCGGCGGACCTGCATCTCGCCGGTGTTGACCGGCTCGGTCGCGCCAAAACGAGGCAGCGTGGCGCGGAAGGCACGGACCAGGAAGATCGCCTCGATCAGGTCGCCGCGCGCCTGCTTGATGGCGAGTGCCGCCAGCTCGCGGTCGTAGAGCGAGCCTTCGGTCATGACGCGGTCGACGCCGAGCGAGAGCTGCTCGGCAATTTGCTCCAGCGAGAGTTCGGGCACATCACGGTCGCCACGCCGCTCGTGCGCCAGCAGGCGATGGGCGTTCTCAATGGCGCGTTCGCCTCCTTTGACGGCTACATACATGGGCTACGCTCCGCTTGCGACCAGCCGCGTGGTTCGGGGGATCGCGACAATCAAGTCGTCATGGACCAGCACGACATCGATGCCGCGCGGGAACAGGGCTTCGTTGATGGTGAGCCGCTGAAAGAGGTCGCGCGGCTGGAGCATCGCCTGCAGCAGCGCTGTACCGTCGATGCCCGGCCCCCTCATCTCGAAGGTGGGTCCCTGCGTCAGGCTCTCGGCCTGCAAGATCAGCGTCGTCGACCTGTCAGGATATTCGTTGCTGCCGAACGCGAAGCGATCGAGCGCCGGCAGGTTCTTGGCGTCGCCGACCAGGGCGAAGCTGGCGATCGATGAATCCGCGACCACCGGCGCGCTGGTATGGAACTTGAGCCACTTCGCCACATCAGGCGTGGCCGACATCGCGGCATCGAGCCAGATCGGCGTATCGTGATCGAACAACGTCAGCGCGATCGCCGCCGCGCCGCGCATCGTCCCGGCCGGCGCGCCGACAGCCGCCGTGACCCGTTGCACGCTGCCGGGACGCGCCATCGCATCCATCACGGAGCGGAAGGTCGACTGCGCCGACAATACCTTGTCGGCAAAGCCTGCAGGCAATTCTGCAACCGTCGTCATCGCATCACCCCTCGCCGCGCACCATGGTGTAGAACTCGACCCGCGTCGCCGCAGCCTCTGCCGCCTTGCGGCTGCGATCGGCGATCATGGCGGCGCGCAAAGGCCCGATCACCTTGGTCTCGACCTCACCCGAAAGCTCCGTCGACTGCACCATGGCATCGCATAGCGCGATCATCTGCGCCTTCTGCCTGTCGCGGCCGAGCACGTAGCCGAAGCCGATCTCGCCGGTCGCAAGACGCACCGCCGCGCGCGACACCGTGGCCTCGCCGAGATTGAACGGCGCACCGTCGCCGCCGATGCGGCCGCGCACCATCACGAGGCCATTCTCAGGCTCGCGCAGGTTTTCGTGCGCGGGTACCGCGATCGCCGCAAGATGGCCCGCAATGTCGCCAGCCTCGGAATGCGCCAGCACCGCCATCGCGTCCTTGCGCTGCGCTTCTCTGCTGTTCCGCCCGGTCAATCCCATGAGCAACCTTGCCTGAATCAAGTTGTCTATGATAATAGACAACTTGATAGCGGAACGCCATGACTGTTTCGTGACAAACGGATAATTTCTGGTATCACCACGCCATGAGCCTGCAGGAGAGTTCCGGCGTCGCCTTGTGGCGGCAGGTTGCCGACGGTATTGAGCGCGGCATTGCCGACGGCCGCTTTGCTGCGGGCGAAAAGCTGCCGGGCGAGATCGAGATCGCCGATACCTATCGGGTCAACCGCCACACCGTGCGGCGTGCCCTGGCTGCGCTTGCCGAACGCGGCCTGGTGCGCGCCGAACGCGGCAGCGGCACCTATGTCGAGGCGCAACGCCTCGCCTATCCCTTGCGCTCGCGGACGCGATTTTCCGAAATCGTCGGCGCCGGCGGCCGCGAGCCGCGCGGCCAATTGATAGATGCCTCCGAAGAGCCCGCGACGCGCGAACTGGCCCGTGAGCTTGGACTGAAGACCGGTGCGCCCCTGATCCGGATCGAATCGGTGCGGCTCGCTGACCGCACGCCGATCTGCGTCAGCACCAATTGGCTTTCCGCCGATCGCTTCCCGGGCGCCGGAGCGGTCTTCGCCAACGCACGCTCAATGACCAAACTGCTGGCGCATTACGGCGTTCGCGATTACCGCCGCGCCTCAACCCGCGTCACCGCCGGGATTGTGGACGCCCCCGACGCGGCAAGGCTCGATCTCGCGCTCGGGCGCCCCGTTCTCGTGGTCGACAGTACCGATGTCGATACCGACGGCAAACCGCTGGTAACCAAACGCGCGCGCTTCGCCGCGGAGCGTGTCGAGTTTCTGGTAGAGAGCAGCTAACGAGTTACCCGACGGCGCGTCGCCCGATGATCGCGAAGCGGAGACGCGATGAAATGGCGTCAATGATCGCCACAGTGATCAGGATCATGATGATCAGAAAAGCAACGCGATCCCAGTTCTGCTGGCTGATCTCGTTGGAAAGATAAAGACCAATCCCGCCTGCCCCAACGATGCCGATCACCGTCGCGGAACGCGTATTTGACTCGAAGTAATAAAGCACCTGGCTCAGGATCACCGGAAGCACCTGAGGGACGATGCCAAATCGTATTTTATGAAGGCTCGACCCGCCGGCCGCGGTTATACCGTCGACGGGTTTGGTGTCAGCCGTTTCGATCGCCTCGGAGAACAGTTTGCCGAAGGTTCCGAGATCAGACATGGCGATCGCCAGGATCCCGGCAAAGGGACCGAGCCCCACCACGTTGATGAAGATGAGCGCCCAGATCAGCGTGTCGACTCCGCGGATCGTGTCGAGCGCACGACGTGAAAGAAAATGAATGATGCGTTGGCCGACGACATTCCGGGCCGCAACGAATGCCACGGGATAGGCAACAATCGCCGCCAGGAGGGTTCCCAGAAAGGCGATGGCAAGCGTTTCCGCCAGGCCCTTCAGATAGAGGTGAAGCAGGCTACCGGGGTTCGGCGGAAACATCAGGCCGACGATCACACCAAGGCGGCCGATCCCGGTCGCCAGCTTTTCGAACGAGAAGCCGAGCCATATCATGCCGAAGATAAACAGCCCGACGAGCGCAGCAACCACTGACAGGGTCTGCATTCGTTTCAGAAGCGATGGCCTGAAGATCTCCGGATAGGTCTGGACAAGGCGGGTCCGATCGGTCTCGGTGAGGCTCGAAAGGTTCGACATCACGCACGCCCTTCCATGCCAATGAGACGGAAGCGCAGACGCTCGGTCAAGAGATCGATTGCAAAAACGGTTACAATGATCATCAACAGGATCGCGCTGACATCGGAATAGTAGAATTGTCGAATCGAGCTCAGCAACTCCTTGCCAATACCGCCGGCGCCGACAAACCCCATGACAGAGGCCCCGCGCACGTTGATCTCGAAGCGCAACAGCGTATAGCTCACGAAATTCGACAACACCTGCGGCAGGACCGCGAAGCGAACCTGTTCAAACCAGTTCGCGCCTCCCGCCTTGACGCCGTCGATCGGGTTCATGTCGATATTCTCGACGACCTCGGCAAACTGCTTGCCTAGTGCGCCGACGGTATGGATCGCAATCGCCAGGACGCCTGGCACCGGGCCGAGGCCCAGCGCATACACAAACAGCAGCGCAAACACGATGTCGGGAACGGTTCGACAAAATTCAAGCGAGCGCCGCACCAGCGTCCGTGCGACCACGCTCTTGACGAGGTTGGCGCTAGCGAAAAAGCAAAGACAAAATCCGATTCCCGCACCGAGGAACGTGCCGACATAGGCGACCAGAAGCGTCTCGCCCAATAGCGCGAGCCAGCCGTCCCAGTTCCAGAACCACTCTGCGAGGTCAGTGGTGAGATTGGCGGGCCGCAGCTTCGGCAGAATATCGTAAAGGTAGCTCCAAAACCTTGGCAGCCCTTCCGCGAATTTGTGCAGATTGACCTCGCCACCCCAGGCGGCAAGCGCCGCACAGAGCGCGACCGCAATTGCAAGGAGCCAGGAGCGGCGGCGCTTCGCAGCCGTTGCCGCAGCATATTGCTGCAGGAGCACCGCGGCTCGTGGCTCCGAAATGCGATAAAGATGACTGCTCAACGAGCTAACTCTTCCGGGCGATGCGCCCTGAGGATGAAACGATTTTCGCGGATCGGTGGCGAACGCCTCCGATCCGCTACGAATACGATGGTTTCGAGCTATGAAGCCTTTTTCTTGCGCTGCTCATCAAGCCAAAGGTTCATCTTGACCGACTCTTCGTAGTCCTTGGCGGTCACCTCTACGAAACCCAAATCCTTGCCATCCGAAAGCTTTGCGAATGCATCCTTATCTTTCTGGGGCGCCTCGACGAACGCCTTGGCGATTGCCTTTTTCAAGTCTTCCGGCATGTCGGCAAGATATGCGAACGGTGAACCGGGCAAGAGCGGCGACTTCCATGCGATGCGGAAATCAGCCTTGGTCATCGGCGATCCGTCTGCTTTCTTCACCATGCCCTTGTTCAGCATACGGGTGAGGTTCGAATCGTCCTCCGAATTCCACCAGTTCACGGCGGCATCCACGGTGCCGGCGGCGAGTGCCAGCACTGCGTTTTCGTGACTTCCGGTCGTTTGCCCGACCTTGAAATACTTGTCGATCGGGAAGCCCTGCTGCGTCAGGAAGAAGTTGGGCGCCTTGAAACCGGACGTCGATTCGACATCGACGAAGCCCAGCGTCGTTCCTTTCAGATCCTCGATCGATTTGTACTTGCTGTCAGCACGGACATACATAACCGAATAGTAGCCGATCGAGCCATCGCTGTTCTTTGTCGTCACGAACGGCACGACCTTGCCGCCCGAGACGGTATTTGCGCGCGCATACGAGCCCGGCCCATAGAAGCCGATATGAATTTGCTTGTTCTTCTGCCCCTCGATCACCGCGGTGTAGTCGCTTGCCACGCGCAACGTAACCTTCACGCCCAACTCCTTCGAAAGGTAATTTGCGAAGGGCGTGTAACGTTCAAGCGTCCCGGTCGCGTTTTCTGCGGGAACCAGCGCCATCACCAGTTCGGGGTACTTCTCTTTCCACGACTGGGCGAAGGCGGGCGTTGCAACGATAGCCAGGCCGGACGCCAACAACAGCAATGCACGTCGGTTCAACATTTCTCTCTCCTCTGATTTTCTGAAATGGCCGCAAGCTGAAAGACGACGACCCGAACAAGATCAGTTTGTAGGTTTGCGTTTGCGTTGCTCATCAAGCCACAGGTTCATCTTGACCGACTCGACGTAGTCTTCCTTCGAAACGCGCGCAAAATTCTCAACCTTGCCGTCGGTCAATGCGTCGAAGGCAGCCTTGTTCTTTTTGGGCGCAGCCAGGAAGGCCTGAATGATCGCGGACTTGAGGTCCTCGGGCATGTCAGCAAGCAGCGCAAAGGGTGACCCCGGCAGCAGCGGTGATTTCCAGATGACGCGGAAATCGGCCTTCGTCATCGGCGTGCCGTCGGGCTTCTTGAGCATGCCCTTGGTGAGCATTCGGACCAGATTCGAGTCGTCCTCGCCGTTCCACCAGTTGGCCGCCGCGTCGACCGTTCCGTTCGCCAACGCGAAGATAGCGTTTTCGTGGCTGCCGGTTGGCTGAGCCAACTTGAAATGCTTTTCGATTGGGAAGCCCTGGTCGGCCAAAAAGAAAGTCGGAGCTTTGGAACCGGAAGTCGATTCGACATCGACCAGCCCCAACGTCCTTCCTTTGAGATCATCGATGGATTTGTATGGGCTGTCGGCGCGCACATAGATCACGGAGTAGTATCCAATCACGCCACCCGAACTGCGCAGGGTCGCGAACGGGACAACGTTGCCGCCAGATACGGTGTTGGCTCGCGCATAGGAGCCGGGCCCATACTGGCCGATATGGATTTGCCGGGTCTTCTGGCCCTCGATCACCGCCGTATAGTCGTTGGCGACACGCAACGTGACTTTCACGCCGAGTTCATCCGTTAGATACTCAGCAAAAGGTCCAACGCGCGCCAGGACCCCGGTTGCGTTCTCGGCCGGCACCAACGCCATCACCAATTCGGGATACTTCGCTTTCCATTCCTGCGCCGAAGCCACGGAAGCTATTGCGGCCAGCGCAGCGGCGAGAACAAACCGACGATTGAACATCATGAGCTGGTCCTATTACGAGTTCGAGGTCACATGGATCGACGGTCGAAACGGATGCCAGCTTCAGGCCGCAGCAGCGGTGCCGAGTTCCGGAACGGCTACTCCATCGGGCGCCGGCGCAGGCTCGATGCCCATGACGTCATTGGCTTCGAGGTCATAGAGCTCGCGCGCGATGCGGTCGGTCAACGTCTCCGGCGCGCCGTCGAACACCACCCGCCCGGCCGCCATGCCGATCAGGCGATCGCAATAGGTCCGCGCCAGGTCGAGCGAATGCAGGTTGCAGATCACGGTGATGCCGAAATGCTTGTTGATGCGCAGCAGCGCGTCCATCACGATCCGCGTGTTGCGGGGATCAAGCGAGGCGATCGGCTCATCGGCGAGAATGATGTCGGGCTCCTGCACCAGTGCGCGCGCGATCGCCACGCGCTGCTGCTGGCCGCCGGAAAGCTGGTCGGCACGCTGGGCGGCGATCGCCGCCATATCGAACTGCTCCAGTGCCGACATTGCCAGCGCCCTGTCTTCTTCGGGCCAAAGCTGGGTCAGCGAGCGCCAGGACGGAATTTCAGCCAGTCGCCCCATCAGTACATTGGTGAGGACATCGAGCCGGCCGACCAGATTGAACTGCTGGAAGATCATCGCGGAGCGCGCGCGCCATTGCCGCAAATCCTTGCCGCGCAGCGCGGTCACGTCGACGCCTTCGAACAGGATGCGTCCCTCGGAAGGCTCGGCGAGGCGGTTGATCATCCGCAGCAGCGTCGACTTGCCGGCGCCGGAGCGGCCGATCACGCCGACGAAGCTGCCGGGCTGGATCGAAAATGACGCATTGTCCACCGCGGCCTTGGTGCCAAACCGGCACGTCAAACCCTCTACCACCAGCATGCACTGCTCCAGAATTCCGATCGTGAAGCATCGCTAGCGGCTCGATCTTACAGTTGTGTGACACGAGTGCTGCGCTGCGGCGTTCGTCCACAGCAGCGGCTGGCGTCATGTGTCCGTCATGATCCTGTCATCAAGCGCATCGAAGACGAGCGGGTGCCCCTTTCCCCGATTGTTGATGGACGTTACCGATGGCCGGCAAGATGCTTTCCACTGAACCATTGGTCGACCCCACCGCGTCAGTGCGCGACTGCCAGCTTGGCGCCTACACCGAGGTCGGCGCCCGGACCATTCTGCTCGAAGTCACGATGGCCGATTATTCCTACGTCGTGAACGACTCGCAGATCACCTATACGACGATCGGGAAATTCTGTTCGATCGCGGCGATGACGCGCATCAACCCGGGCAATCATCCGATGCACCGGGCCTCGCAGGCGCATTTCACCTACCGCGCCTCCAGCTACTTTTCGGGCGAGAGCGACGATGCCGAGTTTTTTGCGTGGCGCCGCAAGCATCACGTCCATATCGGCCATGACGCCTGGATCGGCCACGGCGCGGTTATTCTGCCTGGCCGATCGATCGGCACCGGCGCGGTGGTCGCGGCCGGCGCCATCGTGACCAAGGATGTCCCCGCCTATACGAACGTTGCAGGCAATCCGGCACGGCCGATCAAGCGGCGTTTTCCGGAATCCATTGCCGGGCGGCTTGCGGAACTCGCGTGGTGGGATTGGGGCCATGAGACGCTGCGCCACGCCCTGCCCGATTTCCGCAAGCTCGATGTAGAGGGCTTTCTCGAAAAGTACGAAGCCGCCGCAGCAGCTACTCGCCGTCCATTCAACCAGAGTGCCGCATCGTGACCGAACTGTTCATCGAAGGTGGCCGGGCCCTGCTCGGCCACGAAATCGTCGAAACCTCATTGCGGATCGCTGGCCGCGAGATCGCAGCCGTAGGTGCGTACAGCAACCACAGCATCGGCGGCGTCAATGCCGATGGCCTCCTGGTATTGCCGGGCATTGTCGATCTGCATGGCGATGCCTTCGAGCGGCAGATGATGCCGCGCCCCGGGGTCGACTTCCCGATCGATGTGGCGCTTGTTGACAGCGACCGGCAGGCGATCAGCAACGGGATCACGACCGTCTACCATGCCACGACCTGGTCGTGGGAGCCCGGCCTGCGCAGCGCCGACAATGCCAGGCGCTTGCTGGAGGCGATCGAGCAGATGCGGCCGCAGCTCGCCGCCGACACTCGCTTCCACTTGCGTCACGAGACCTACAATCTCGACGCAGAAAGCGAAATCATCGACTGGCTGTCGGAAGGACGCGTCGACCTGTTCGCCTTCAACGACCATATGGACTCGACGGTCGCCAGCCTCGCCAAGCCGCAAAAGCGCAGCCGAATGGTCGAGCGCACAGGCCTCAGCAATGAGGCGTTCGATCGCCTGGTGGAACGTGTGGTCTCCCGCGGCCACGACGTGCCGGCTTCGATCGCCCGGCTGGCGCAGGCAGCGCGCGCGGCGGGTGTCCGGATGCTCTCGCATGACGACGAGAGCCCGGCGATGCGGCAGGCCTTTCGTGCGCAGGGCGTTGCAATCGCCGAATTTCCGGTCAACGAGGAAACCGCACGCGATGCTGCCGAGGCCGGTGACTTCATCGTGTTTGGCGCGCCCAATGTGGTGCGCGGCGGCAGCCATACCGGCTGGACCAGGGCCTCCGACATGATCGCCAAGGGCCTCTGTTCGGTGCTTGCGTCGGACTATTATTATCCGGCGCCGCTATTGGCGGCATTCCGGCTTGCGACCGACGCCGTTCTGCCGCTGGCCGCGGCATGGCAATTGATCTCAGCGGCACCGGCGCGCGCCGCCGGCCTCGCCGATCGCGGCACGCTCGCCGCGGGGCAGCGTGCCGACATCCTTCTCGTCGATGACACGGTGCCGCTGCGGCCGCGGGTAGTCGCAGTCATTGCCGCGGGGCATCTCGTACATCTGACGGAGGCGAACCGTCTCGTCCATTCGTCCACAGCACCACGCAAGGCGGTTGCAGCCGCGTGAAGCGGCCCTATTCTGGCGCAATGGCAAATTACCCCCGTTACGCAATCTATTATACCGCCACGCCCGGCGGCGCGCTCGACCGGTTCGGCGGCTCGCTGCTCGGCTACGACACCCAGAGCGGCGAAGACCTGCCCTTTCCGGACGGACTCCCATCGGACTGGCGCGAGCTGACGCGCGATCCGCGCAAATACGGCTTTCACGCCACGTTGAAGGCGCCGATGGCGCTGGCCGACGGCAAGGCCGAGGCGCAGCTTGCTGCGGCCTGCGAATTATTCGCCGATCTGGCCCGGCCAGTGCCCGTGATCCAACCGGTCGTCGATTCGATCAGCGGTTTCATTGCGGTCATTCCCGCCGAACCGTCGGCAGATCTCGACCTGCTTGCCGCCCAGGCGACCAGGGCATTCGATCCGTTCCGCGCTCCCCTCAGCCCGGAAGATCGCGCGCGGCGAAGTCCGGAGGCGCTGACGCCACGGCAGCGCGACTATCTCGACCGCTGGGGCTACCCTTACGTCTTCGAAGAATTTCGCTTCCACATGACGCTGACGGGACGGCTTCCCGCCGAACGGCGCGAGCCGGTTGTGGCAATGCTACGCAGCAGGTTTTCGACAACCGGCATCGGCCCGCTCGCGATCGACGCCATCGCGCTGTGCCGTCAGGACAATCCGAATTCGCACTTTCGGGTCATCGGTCGCTGGCAATTGCGCGACTAGAGCCCTTTCGGTTCTGATTGAATCAGAACCGGGCTCTAGATTCTTGTTTTGACGCGTTTTCTTGACGCGAACCGGTGTCCACTTCGCTGGAAAACGCTCTGACGCCCACACCGCTCATTCCGCCAGCGCCTCTTTCCGCGTTCTCAGAATTGCCGGCGAAAGCATTGCCAGCAACAAGGCGGCGACGACTGCGAGGATGACCGCGCTGATCGGCCGCGACAGAAAGACGGTGAAATCGCCGTCCGCGATCAACATCGCGCGCCGGAAGTTTTCCTCCAATTGCGGACCGAGCACGAGGCCGAGCAGGAGCGGCGCGGGCTCGACGCCGATCTTGATGAAGAAATAGCCGATCAAGGCGCAACCCATCATCAGCCAGACATTGAACAGGCTGTTGGCGATCCCGTAAGTGCCGATGCAGCAGAACAGCACGATGGCGGGAAACAGCAGGCGGTAGGGAATCTTCAGCATCGAGACCCACAGGCCAACGAGCGGCAGGTTGATGATCAGCAGCATCAGGTTGCCGACCCACATGCTGGCGATGACGCCCCAGACCAGCTTGGGCTGCTCGGTCATGATCTGCGGGCCGGGCTGGATGCCCTGCATCATCAGCGCGCCGATCATCAGCGCCATCAGGGCGTTGGCGGGAATGCCGAGCGTCAGCAGCGGAATGAAGCTGGTCTGGGCGCCGGCATTGTTGGCGGCCTCCGGACCGGCAACGCCCTCGATGGCGCCCTTGCCGAAGCGCGAGGGATCGCGGGCGAGCTTCTTCTCCAGCGCGTAGGAGGAGAACGGCGGAAGCGCGGCACCGCCGCCGGGCAACACCCCCAGCACAGAGCCCAGCGCCGTGCCGCGCACCACGGCCGGAAAAGCCGCCCGCAAATCCTGCCAGCTCGGGATAAGGCTGCGGATCGACTGGCTGACGACGCGGCGCTCGGCGGGTCTCTCCAGATTGGCGATGATTTCACCCAGCCCGAACAGGCCCATCGCGATCGGCACGAAATCAAGACCATCCGATAGAGCGGCGATGCCGAAGGTCATGCGCGCGACGCCCGAGGAGACATCGATCCCGACGAGGCCGAGCAACAGCCCCAGCAGCACCATTGCCAGCGATTTGGCGACCGAGCCATGCGCGAGCACGACCGCGGCAATCAGGCCGAGCACGAGGAGACTGAAATATTCAACCGCGGTGAATTTGAGCGCCAGCACCGACAACGGCACGCTGAGTACCGCGATCACGATCGTCGCCATCGTGCCGGCAAAGAACGAGGCAATCGCGGCAATGGCGAGCGCGGTTCCGGCCCTGCCCTGCTTGGCCATCTCGTGACCGTCGATACAGGTGACGACCGACGACGTCTCGCCCGGCACATTGACCAGGATGGCGGTGGTCGAACCGCCATATTGCGCGCCGTAAAAGATGCCAGCCAGCATGATCATGGCGCTCGCAGGCGACAGACCGAAGGTGAAGGGCAACAGCAACGCCACCGTTGGAATCGGACCGATGCCGGGCAGCACGCCGATCGCGGTCCCGATGACCACGCCGATCAGGCAGAAAATCAAATTGTTGAGTTGAAGGGCCGTCGAAAGCCCCATCAGCAGATTGTCAAAGAGTTCCATATGCGTCTGCCTGCGAAGCGTGCCGCCCTAGCGGGGCCAGATCGGGATCGGCAAGCCCAGCAACTTGACGAACAGAAGAACGGCGGCGCCCGAAAGCACGATGGCAAACGCCACGGTCTCGACAAGCCGGCCTTCTCGCGTGGCGAAGCTGGCGAGCATCACGGCGGCGACGGAGGCGACCGCGAGGCCCAACCGCTCCGCCGTCAGCGCGAAGACGCCGACAGAAGCCAGAATCGCCAGGAGCGGCCGCAACTGAACGGGTGCGATGCCGCGACCCGCGCGCCAGAGCCCACGCCCAGTAAAGAAGACGCCGAACGCCATCAGCGCGAGTGCGACGACGCGGGGCATGTAGCCGGGCCCCATATCCGCGGCATGACCGACCGTCAGATTGCGCGTGGCGACGAGCGTACCCGTCGCCACCGCCAGGAGGAACAGGCCAAACAGCAGGTCCTGCAGGTCGGTCCGGGAACGCGTCATCGGCCCGCCCTTAGCTGCCCTTGATGCCGGCCTCGCGAATGATCGTGCCCCAGCGCGTCGTCGCGTCCTTGAGCCAGTTGCGGAATTCCTCCGGCGATTGGCCGCGCACCACGCCACCCTGCTCGGCGATCTTCTGCTGAATCTCGGGCAGCTCCAGGATCTTGCGGATTTCGGCGTTCAATCGCGCGACCATGGCGGGCGGCGTCCCACCCGTGGTCAGGATGCCCTGCCAGGTCCCGGCGTCGCCGCCGGGCAGCCCGGCCTCCTTGAAAGTCGGCAGATCGGGAGCCGAGGCAATCCGCTGCTCGCCGGTGACAGCAAGTCCGACAAGCTGCTTGTTTGTTACAAAGGGCATCGTCGCCGCAGCGCCGTTGATGATCACGCCGCTCTCCCCGGACACGACGGCGCGCGAGGCGGCGGCCCCGCCCTTGTAGGGAACATTCTTCCACTGAATTCCGAGCTCCTTCGCCATCACCACGGCGGTGATATGATTGGCACCGCCGACGCCGGAATTGGCGACGGTCAGCTTGTTCGGATTGGCCTTGGCGTATTCGATCAGCTCCTTGGACGTCTTCGCCGGGACCGATTCATGGACGGCCAGGACGTAGGGGCCGAACATCACCATGGAAATGGGCGCAAGATCCTTCTGAACGTCGAAAGTGAGATCGGAGAACAGGCTGGGCGCCGTTGCCAGCGATCCGACATCCATCAGCAACAGGGTGTGGCCGTCGGGCTGCGCCTTGGCGACGGCGTCGGCCCCGAGATTGCCGGCTGCGCCCGGCTTGTTCTCGACCACGACCGACTGACCGATGGCGGCGGATAGTTTTGGGCTGATCAGGCGCGCCAAAATATCCGAGGTGCCGCCGGGAGCGAACGGCACGATCAGCCGCACGGGCCGCTCAAAATTCTGAGCGCCGGCTCCGCTTGGCGCCAAGGCACACACTGTAAGGACAGCGGCGGCAATCGCCCGGGCGAGAGATGGCATAGACATCGGTCGTTCCTCCGTTTCAAAGCGCAATTCAGCGCGATCCCGCCGTTTGGCAGGCTGCAGACCTTCGAGGCAGCGTTGGGGAGGAATGATAGGTCATGGGCAGGGTGGCCTATGAATTAGTCTGCGGATAGGTCGATACCTTTTTTGGATGGATCGGCCGCGCATCAGCCGGTAGAAGTCGGACATCCGGCCGGTCACCGGCCCTTCGTCTCAGGTTGAAAATACAGATTTCATGTTTGAGTTGAGCCAGTTGCGCTGCTTCGTTGCAGTTGCGGAAGAACTGCATTTCGGGCGCGCGGCGCTGCGGCTGAACATGACGCAGCCGCCGCTCAGCCGTCAGATCCAGATTCTCGAACGCGTCCTTGACGTGACACTGCTGGAGCGCAGCAACCGAGCCGTCCGGCTGACGCCGGCGGGGCAGCGTTTTCTGGTCGATGCGCGGCACCTCCTCAAGCTCGCGGAAAGCGCGGCCGTGCTGGCCCGGCGGATGGCAAGCGGCAAGGCCGGATCGATCAATATCGGCTTCACGGCCACATCCGCCTACAGCTACGTGCCGGCGCTGGTCGCGGCCTGCCGGCGTGAACTTCCCGATATCGAGATCTCGCTGAAGGAAATGGTCTCCAGCGATCAGCTCAAGCGGCTCGATTCCGGCGAGATCGATATCGGCTTGCTCCGCCCGCCGATACCGCGCGGTGGTCTTGACGCCTTCCGCGTGACGGCGGAACCGCTGGTCGCGGCACTGCCGAGCGACCATCCGCTGGCTCGGGCGGAGGAGTTACGCCTGGAGGATCTGGCAAGCGAGCCCTTCATTATGTACGAGCCCTATGAAGCCCGCTATTTCCACGATCTCCTGGTCGAGCTGTTCTCACGCGCAAATCTAGTGCCGAATTACGCGCAGCATCTTGCGCAGATCCATTCGATCCTCGCCATGGTGCATTCGGGTGTCGGCGTGGCGTTAGTCCCCGAGACCGCGGCCAATCTGCGCTTCAGCGGCGTCGTGCTGCGGTCCGTACTGATGCCGTGGCAGCGGCCGGCTGAATTGTTCTTTGTCCGGCGCAGCGACAATGACAATCCGCTTCTCCCTGTCATTGCCGGCATTGCCCGAGACCTTGCCGGCCAACCCGGCTCGATCCAATCAATGGATCGATCGATACAGTGATTGGGTCTCCGTCCGTGGGCATCTTGCATTAATCCTTTGGCGTAAGCTGCTGAAGGATTAGAGCATGAGCAGGATGACCCCCAAGGAGATGGCCAGCCGGATCGGCGATGGCCTGCTGTCGTTCCCCGTCACACCATTTCGGGCCGACAACACGTTCAACGAGACCCGCTACCGCTCCAATCTCGACTGGCTGTGCGGGTATGAGGTGGCGGGTCTGTTTGCCGCCGGCGGCACCGGCGAATTCTTCTCGCTGAGCCCGGCCGAGGTCGCGAAGGTCGTGGCAACGGCTGTGGACGAGACCAAGGGACGCGTGCCGGTGCTCGCCGGGATCGGCCATGGCACCGCGATGGCGACGCAACTTGCCCTTGGGGTCGAGGCGGCCGGCGCCGACGGCTTGCTGCTGCTGCCGCCCTATCTGGTCTTTTCGGAACAGGAAGGACTGGCTGCCCATATCGAAGCGGTGTGCAACGCGACCAAGCTCGGTGTCATCGTCTACAACCGCGATAATGCGATCCTGAACGAGGATACCCTCGAGGGACTGTGCCAGCGCTGCCCCAACCTGGTCGGCTATAAAGATGGTATCGGCGACATCGAGCTGATGACCCGCATCCACCTGCGCATGGGCGACCGGCTGACCTATATCGGTGGATTGCCGACGGCCGAGACTTTTGCACTGCCTTATCTGGAAATGGGCGTAACCACTTATTCCTCCGCGGTATTCAACTTCGTCCCGGAGTTCTCGACCAAGTTCTACGCGGCCGTGCGGCGCCGCGACCGCGAGACGGTGCAGGCGGGGCTGCGCGATTTCATCCTCCCCCTGATCGCGATCCGCAATCGCAAACGCGGCTATGCCGTCTCGATCATCAAGGCCGGCATGAAGGTGATCGGCCGTGACAGCGGCCATGTCCGTTCGCCACTGACGGACCTGACGCCCGCCGAGATCGAGGAAGTGGCGGCACTCGTCGCGCGTCTCAAGACCAGCGAGTTCGCGAAGCGGGAGCTGGCGGCCGCTTAGTCCCGCTGCGTCACACCCGTTCAAACCCTCATCCTGAGGAGCCCGCAGAGCGGGCGTCTCGAAGGATGTAGGCCACAGACGGGGCCTCATGGTTCGAGATGCGCTTCGCGCTCGTCACCATGAGGGGCTTATGACGCAGTTGACCTAGCCGCCACTACCCTATCGTCGCTGGTTGTAGACGTCCAGGCAGACGGCGCCGAGCAGCACCAGGCCCTTGATCACCTGCTGATAGTCGATGCCGATGCCGAGGATCGACATGCCGTTGTTCATGACACCCATGATCATGGCGCCGATCACGGCGCCACCGACCTTGCCCACGCCGCCATAGGCGGACGCGCCGCCGATGAAACAGGCCGCGATGACGTCGAGCTCGAAGCCGGCGCCGGCCTTCGGCGTCGCCGTATTGAGCCGCGCGGCAAATACGAGACCCGCGAGAGCCGCCAGCACCCCCATGTTGACAAAGGTCAGAAACGTCAGCCGTTCGGTCTTGATGCCGGACAGGCTGGCGGCCCTGGCGTTGCCGCCGATGGCATAGATGTGGCGGCCGATCACGGTGCGGGTGGTGACGAAGCCATAGAGCGCGATCAGCGCCGTCATGATCACCAGTACATTGGGAAGGCCGCGGTGCGAGGCGATCAGGCCGGCGAAGAACACGATCACGGCGAACAGCACCGCGCTCTTGGCGACGAAGAAACCAAACGGCTCGACCTCAATGCCGTGCGAGGCCTGGCGCGCCCGGCTCTTGGCGCTGGTATAGACCAGGGCCACCGCCAATACCGCACCGATCAACAGCGACGTCGGATAAAGCGTGCCGGCGCCGGGAAACAGTTCGGGGATGAAGCCCGAGGACAGTTTCTGGAAAGTCGGCGGAAATGGCCCGACCGACTGACCCGCCAGGATGGCAAGCGCAAGCCCCTTGAACACCAGCATGCCGGCCAGCGTCACGATAAAGGACGGGATCTTGAAGTAGGCAACCCAATAGCCTTGCGCGGCGCCGATCAGGGCGCCCACCAGCAGGCAGGCGATGAAGGCCAGCGGATAGGCGACGTGATAGCGCACCATCAGCACGGCTGCGACGGCGCCGACAAAGCCCGCCACCGAGCCGACCGACAGGTCGATGTGACCGGTGACGATGATCAAGAGCATGCCGAGCGCCATGATCACGATGTAGCTGTTCTGCAGCACCAGATTGGTCAGGTTCAGCGGCTGCAGCAGCGTGCCGTCGGTCATGACCTGGAAGAACAGCATGATCGCAAACAGCGACAGCAGCATGCCGTAGTTGCGCAAATTGTTCTTGATGAAGCCGGCGTGCCCGGGCAGCGCAACCGTCTTGTCGGTCATGGCCGCAAGTCTCCCTGAAGTACCTTCTTGTGGATTTCCTTGTTGCGCATGATGGCGCGCATGATCCTTTCCTGGGTGGCTTCCGCAGCGGCGAATTCTCCGACGAAGGCGCCGTCATTCATCACGCAGATGCGGTCGCAAACCCCGAGCAGCTCCGGCATTTCCGACGAGATCATCACCACGCCCTTGCCCGCCTCGGCAAGCTCGTTGATGATACAATAGATTTCGTACTTTGCCCCGACATCGATGCCGCGCGTAGGCTCGTCGAGGATTAATACTTTCGGATCGGTCATCAGCCATTTCGATAGTACGACCTTCTGCTGATTGCCGCCGGAGAGCTGCCCGGTCTCCTGATAGACGTCGGAACAGCGAATCCGCATCCGGTTGCGGTATTCGCTCGCGACACGCAGCTCGGCCATGTCATCGATCCTGCCCTGGCGCGCCACCCGGCTCAGGCTCGCCAGCGTGATGTTCTTGCGGACATCGGCATCCAGGATCAGGCCGAGCTCCTTGCGATCCTCGGTGACGTAAGCAAGGCCGGCGTCGATCGCCGCAGCCACGCTTGACAGGTTGACCTCCCTTCCGTCGAGCCAGACACGCCCGCTGATCCGCTCGCCCCAGGCTCGGCCGAACAGGCTCATGGCGAATTCGGTACGGCCGGCGCCCATCAGCCCGGCGATCCCGACCACCTCGCCGCGCCGGACTTCGAAATCGACGCCCTTGATAGCCCTGCGGTCCCTGTGCAGCGGGTGATGCACCGTCCAGTCCTGCACCGCGAAGACCGGTGCGCCGATGGTGGCGGTGCGTTGCGGAAAGCGATGCGCCAGGTCGCGATTGACCATGCTTTTGATGATCCGGTCCTCCTCCACCGGCTCGGCCCGGCAATCGATACTGTCGACGGTGCGACCGTCGCGCAGCACCGTGATCCGGTCGGCGACGCGCGCTACCTCCGACAATTTATGCGAGATCAGGATCGAAGCGATGCCCTGGGCGCGGAAGGCAAGCAGACGGTCCAGCAATGCAGCGCTGTCGTTCTCGTTCAGGCTGGCGGTCGGCTCGTCGAGGATCAGCAGTCGCACCCTCTTGGACAAGGCCTTGGCGATCTCCACCAGTTGCTGCTTGCCGACGCCGAGGTCCGTCACCAGCGTATCGGGCATCTCTGTGAGGCCGACCTGGGCCAGCAGTTCCTGGGTGCGGCGATAAACCGTGTCGCGGTCGATCACACCGAGCCGTGAGGGCGGATGCGACAGGAAGATGTTCTCCGCGATCGACATCAGCGGAATTAGCGCCAGCTCCTGATGGATGATGATGATGCCGAGAGCCTCGGAATCATTGACGTCGCGAAAGCGTCGCTCCTCGCCGTCGAATATGATGCTGCCTTCGTAATCGCCATGGGGATAAACGCCGCTGAGGACCTTCATCAGGGTCGACTTGCCGGCGCCATTCTCGCCGACCAGCGCATGGATCTGCCCCGTCTCTACCGTGAAGTTGACGTCGCGCAGGGCCTGCACGCCGGCAAAGCTCTTGCTTACGCCGCGCATTTCGAGAATTGCGGTCATCGCACCATCACGTCCTTATCTGCGGTCGGATGCAGGCAAGTGGCGGCGCCGGCGATGACCGGCGCTGCCCTCCCTTTAGTCGATCTGCGATTTCTTGTAGTAGCCGCTGTCGATCAGCACCTTCTCCCAGTTGCTCTTGTCGACGACGACGGGCTTCAGGAGATAGGACGGCACCACCTTGACGCCGTTGTTGTAGGTCTTGGTATCGTTGACGGTGACTTCCTTGCCGCTGAGGGCCGCGTCCACCATGTCGGCAGTGACGCGGGCGAGATCGCGGGTGTCCTTGAAGATGGTCGAATATTGCTCGCCGCGCAGCATCGACTTGATCGACGGCACCTCGGCATCCTGGCCACTGACGATCGGCATCGGCATGTTGCCGCTGCCGTAGCCGACGCCCTTCAGCGACGAGAGAATGCCGATGGAAAGGCCGTCATAGGGCGAGAGCACTGCATCGACCCGCTTGCGGCCGTAGAACGCGCTCAGGAGGTTATCCATCCGCGCCTGGGCGGTGGCGCCGTCCCAGCGCAGCGTCGAGACCTTGTCCATGCCCTTCTGACCGCTGCCAATGACCAGCTTGCCGCTATCGATATAGGGCTGCAGCACTGACATCGAGCCGTTGTAGAAGAAGTAGGCGTTGTTGTCGTCCGGCGAGCCGCCAAACAGTTCGATGTTGAACGGGCCCTTGCCTTCCTTCAGTCCCAGCTTCTGCTCGATCGATTGGGCCTGCAGCACACCGACCTGGAAATTGTCGAAGGTGGCGTAGTAATCGACATTTGGCGTGTCGCGGATCAGGCGGTCATAAGCGATCACGCTGATCCCCTTGGCCTTGGCTTGCTTCAGCACGTCGGACAGTGTGGTGCCGTCGATCGCCGCGATCACCAGCACCTTGGCGCCCTTGGTCACCATATTCTCGACCTGCGAGAGCTGGTTCGGAATGTCGTCCTCGGCATATTGCAGGTCGGTGCCGTAGCCGCGCTCTTTAAGGATCTTGACGATGTTGTTGCCATCGTCGATCCAGCGCGCCGACGATTTGGTTGGCATCGCGATGCCGACGGTCCCCTTGCTTTGCGCAAACGCGCCGGTCACCGCCGTCGTGGCCATGGTCGCTGCCAGCGCCAAGGCCGACAATGTGGTTTTCAGACTAATCATGCTTCTCTCCCTTGATCACCGAGGATCTGTGATTCCTGGATTGTCGGACCGCTGGCTGCGGTTTCTTGAAACTCAGTCGCTCCCGCGCGTTTGTGCCGCGCCTCGTCTTCCTCCATCAAGCCGTTGCAAGTTTGACGTCCGGTTCAGGGCGGCCACGCGCTGCAACGTCGAGCACGAAGGTGCGGCCATGATCAGGATCGGCGCGTTTCGCGTCCTCCCCCATTCCCTGCCAGGCCGAGGTAACGAGCAGGCGCGAAAGATCCTGCCCGATGAAAGCGGGACAGCTCGATTGCCGTGCCGGAACGCCGAGGCTGCGCAGATGCTCGCCTTGCGGACTGTAGACGTCAACGCAGCCGCCACCCCAGCGCGCGTTCCAGATCAGCCCGTCGGCATCGACCACCGCACCGTCGATGCCGCCGCCGCCTCGCCTGGCGATCAACGGGGCGGGCGCGCCGCGCGGCAGGCCGGTCGCCGCATCGAGCTCGACGCGGACCAGCACGTTCTCCCCGGTGTCTGCGAAATAGCCGATGGTTCCATCCGCCGAGAAGCAGATCGCGTTGGGAATCGTGATGTGATCATAAAGGCGCGATAGCTCGCCGCCATGCAGCGCATAGATGGCGCCCAGTCCGCGCTCGGCCTGGCGGCCCATGGTGCCGATCCAGAAGGTGCCGGACGGGTGCACCCGTGCATCGTTCGAACGCGTCGCGGCATTGTCGGCTTCCAGCGGACGGTACAGCGTCATCCGTCCCTCCGCGGTATCGCGGATATAGAGGCCGTCATCAGCGACGAGCAACTGCCGATGCGCGTCGATCCGCCCAAGCGCGCTGCCCATCACGCCGAGGGAATGGATCGTGGTCCGCCCGGTATCGAGCTGCGCCTCGAACAGCCGGCGCCCGATGATATCGAACCACCAGGCGGTATCGGTGGCGATGTCGTAGGTCGGCCCCTCGCCAAGATGGCACCGCTCGCTGCAGAGAACGGTCGTCGGCACCTCTTCCTTCTTGCAACCACCAATCATCGCCCGCTCTCCCCGGGCAACTCTACCACGGATTGTGTCCCGATTGCGCCTTGGATCGCATGCGTGAAGCGATACAGCGTGGAGTGGCGATAGACCTCGCCCGGCGAAAGCCGCGCCGTCGGGAAGTCCGGCCGGTTGGGCGTATTAGGCCAGGCGTGCGGCTCCAGGCAAATGGCGTCGGACTGGCGGTAGAGACGGCCGCCCTTTCCGGCGGTGGTGCCGTCCAGGAAGTTTCCGGAATAGACCTGCAGGCCTGGCTGGTTGGTGAACAGTTCGAGCACGCGGCCCGATATTGGCGCGGCCAGCCGCGCAGCGAAGCGAGGCTCGCCACCCACCGGCGCAAGACAGAAATTGTGATCGTAACCGCGTCCCACGCGCAATTGCGGATGGTCGTTGCGGATGCGCGCGCCGACCTCGATGCCGGCACGGAAGTCGAACGGCGTGCCCGCGACCTCGCTGGGCGGCTGCGGCAGCGGGATCGCAGCGGCGTCAATGGCGAGGAAATGATCCGCCGCCACGGTGAGGTGATGATCGAGAATGTCGCGGCCCGAGCGCGCACCGGAAAGATTGAAGAAACTGTGGTTGGTGAGATTGACGACGGTGGGGCGATCGGTCCGCGCCGTCATCTCGAGCAATAGTTCCATTGGCCCGACAAGACGCCAGGTCACCTCCACATCCAGCTTGCCAGGATACCCCTCCTCGCGATCGGCGCTGGTATAGGCGAGCGCCACGGCCGGACGATCTCCATCATCGATCCGGACGATGCGCCAGTTACGGCGATCGAAGCCCTCCAGCCCACCATGCAACGCATTGGCCCCGTTATTGGCCGCGAGTTGCACCTTGGCGCCATCGAGCACAAAGCGCGCACCGGCGATGCGGTTGGCATAGCGCCCGACGGTCGCACCGAAGAACTGGCGACGAGCGAGATATCCCTCGAACGCGTCGTGGCCAAGCACGACGTCGTCGCGACGTCCGGCGGCATCCGGCACCAGCAACGCCTGCAAGCTCGCGCCATAGGTGATGATGCGCGCCTCCAATCCGTCTGCGCCTTGCAGGACGATGCGCTCGACTTCGCTGCCGTCAGGCAGGACACCGAAGCGGGAGCGCTCCACGCGAGGGATGGACGGCGTGTTCATGTCTCGTCCTCGAATGGCTCAACCGTGCGGCGTCGCCCCAGCAGAAACGCGTCGGCGACGAGTTGCAGCGGCGCAAGATCGACGTCGCTGTCGCCGGTTGCGGCGAGTTCGCGAAAGCGGCGATAGAGCCCGGCATACTCGGCCTCAGCGGCATCGACGAGCTCGATGCCCCCTGCCCTCAACCTCGCGCCACCCAAGGAAAGTGTGACCGGGCCGCCGTCGGTATCGAGATCAATGTCCCAGCTCTGCGGACCGGTCTGGCGGAAGTCGAACTCGGCCGTGATCTTCAGCCCCTGCGCGTCACTGAGTGCAAGGGTCGCGGCGATCGGCGCGTCGCGATTGGCGGGGAACGCGAGATCGGCCGAGGTCACAAACAATGGCTGCGGCAAAATCCGCGTTAAAATCGAAAGCGCGTTGATGCCGGGGTCGAACACGCCGAGCCCGCCCGGCTCAAAGATCCAGACCTGTCCGGGATGCCAGACCCGCACATCTTCCTTCCAGGTAATTTTGACAGCCGTGACCTTCCGGCCGGCCAGCAGTTGCCGCGCAGGCTCGACAGCCGGAGCGAAGCGCGAGTGCCATGTGGCGAACAGCGTGCGTCGCGCGGTCCTGGCAGCGATCACGAGCGGATTGATCTCAGCCACCGTGGCGCCGGGCGGCTTTTCCAGCATCACGTGCTTGCCGGCGGCAAGCGCCATCGTCGCCTGCGCCTGGCGAACCTGCGGCGGAGTGCACAGCGCCACTGCGTCGATCGGTGGACCGTCGCGCAGGAGTTCATCGAGCGTCGCCGCATGCGACACGCCGGGAAGCGAGGCATTGCGGCTCGCGACGGCAACCAGCTCCACGCCGTCGGTCGCAGCGATCGCCGGCACGTGCTGGTCGCGCGCGATCTTGCCGAAACCGACGATGGCGACGCGAAGCGGGTTCATGATTGCTCTCCAGGTTCGACCACCGTGGAGACCGCAGGCGCGGCGCCGGACGATGGCGAAACGTCCTCATGACGGCGCAATCCATTGTGGATCACCTCGATCATGGCCGCGGTGGCTGCCTCCGCGTCGCCGCTGGCGATCGCATCGACGATGCGCTGATGCCACAGCAGCACGGTCTCGCGGTCCTGCGTTTCAACCGGGGCGCTGAGCAGGAACGAAGCGCGCAACGCCGCCTCGATGACGTTGCCGATCGAGCGCATGAACAAATTGCCGGAGGCATTGGCGACGGCGAGATGCAGGGCAAGATCTCCGTCGGCAAAACCGACGGAGTCGGAAGCCTCACGCCGCATCCGCTCCATGCTCCGATTGAGTTCGGCGATGTCGGCCTCCGAGCGGCGGCTGGCGGCGAGCGCAGCCGCCCGCGGTTCAACCGCAAGCCGGATTTCGGCGAGATCGTTGAGAAAACGCCGGTCGATGCCGGCATCAAGATGCCAGGCCAGCACGTCGGCATCGAACATGTTCCAGGCGCCGCGCTCGCGCACCACGGTGCCGACCCGCGCCTTGGTGGTGAGCAGGCCCTTGGCAACCAGGGTTTTGACGCTCTCGCGCAACACCGGCCGCGACACGCCGAACATCGCCGTGAGTTCGGCGTCGCCCGGAAGGCGGACGCCTTCGGCGTAACGGCCGGCGATGATGTCGACGCCGATGCTGCGGGCGACCTCGGCGTGGTTAGAATGCGCGCGCCGCGTCGGGATGACGACAAGCCGGGAGGTCATGATTTGAGAACTCCTGCCTTACGGGGGCCGGCGCGGCGGGCGATGCCGAGCATGGCCTGCTGCAGGGCGATGAAAGCGAAAAGCAGGATACCGGTCACGATCTTGGTCCACCAGCTCGACAAGGTTCCATCAAAATTGATGTAGGTCTGGATCAGGCCCTGGATCAGCACGCCGAGCAACGTGCCGACCACCGAGCCCTGCCCGCCGGTCAGCAAGGTGCCGCCGATCACCACGGCCGCGATCGAATCGAGTTCGACGCCGACCGCGGACAAGGAGTAGCCCGCCGCAGTGTAGAAGGAGAACACAATGCCGGCGAGCCCCGCAAGCACGCTCGACAGCATGTAGATGCGCACCGTCATCGATCCGACCGGTATGCCCATCAGTGCGGTCGTCGCGCGGCTGCCGCCGAGCGCATAGACGTTGGCCCCGAAGCGGGTGAAATGCAGCAGCACGGCGCCCGCCGCGACCACCGCGAGCATGATCAGGGCAATGGCGGTGAGCCGGCCTCCCCCGGGCAGCCGCAGCGCGAAATCCGATACCGTCGAATAGAGCGGCGCGCTGATCGGCGTCGATTCCGTCGACATCAGAAAGCTGGCGCCGCGGGCGAGGAACATGCCGGCCAGCGTGACGATGAAGGGCGGCATGTCGAAGACGTGGATGATGGCGCCCATGGCCGCGCCAAACGCGGCGCATAGCAAGAGGATCGCCGCGAAGGCGACCAGCGGCGGCACGCCGAGGCGCTCGATCGCCAGCGCGACGAAGACGGTGGTAAAGCCGATCACCGAGCCGACCGACAGGTCGATGCCGCCCGAAATGATCACGAAGGTCATGCCGGTAGCGACAATGCCGAGAAAGGCATTGTCGGTCAGCAGATTGGCCGCCACGCGGGTGGAAGCGAAATTGGGGAATTGCGCCGTGCAGAGCGCAAATCCGACGACAAAAACGATGGCCGTTATCGCGATCGGCGGCAGCCGCCTCATTGTCGCGCCCTCCCCAGCACGGCCCCGGCGCTGGCGAAGCGCGGCGACTGCAGCAGCAGGACGATCAACACGACAGCCGCCTTGACCAGGAGATTGAACTCCGGCGGATAGCCCGACAGCAAAATGCCGGTGTTCATGGCCTGGATGATTAACGCGCCGACCATCGCCAGCACGAGGCTAAAGCGTCCGCCGAACAGCGAAGTGCCGCCGATCACGACGGCCAGAATGGCATCGAGTTCGAGCCAGAGCCCGGCATTGTTGGCGTCCGCGCCCATGATGTCGGCGGCGGCGATAACGCCGGCGAGCGCCGCGCACAGGCCGCACCAGACATAGACCGCGAGGATCATGGTGCGGGTGCCGATCCCCGCCAGTTCGCTCGCCCTTGCGTTGCCGCCGGTCGCCTCGATCAACAGGCCGAGCGCCGAGCCGCGGACCACCGCGCCGGTGACAACCAGCATGCCGAGAACGACCACGACCGGCGTCGGCACGCCGAACACAGCGCCGTTACCGAGCCAGACCAGGTCGGACGCGGTGAAGGTGACGATCCGGCCCTCGGTAATGAGCTGCGCAACGCCGCGGCCCGCCACCATCAGGATCAGAGTGGCGACGATCGGCTGGATGCCGAGCACCGCAACAAGGAAGCCGTTCCACAACCCGCACAGCAACCCGGCGCCGAGCGCGGCGGCAAGCGCCAGCGGCAATCCGTAGGCGTCGGCCAGGCTCGCGGCAATGGCGCCAGCAATCGCCATGACCGCCCCCACCGACAGATCGATGCCCCGCGTGGCGATGACCAGCACCATGCCGAGCGCAAGCAGCGCGACCGGCGCGCCGCGGTTCAAGACGTCGATCAGGCTGCCGAACAGGCGTCCATCCTGCATCCGCAGATCGAAGAATTGCGGCGAGACCGCGCGGTCGATCGCAAGGATCACCAGCAAGGCGACAATCTGAGCGAGGCCACGGCTTTGCAGCAGTCTTTGCATCATGGTTGGCATCATGGTTGGCATCATGCTTGCCCGGCTTCCGCGCCAATGGTGCTGCTAGCGGCAATCGCCGAAAGAATATTGGAGATGTCGATGGCCTCCCCTTCCAGCTCGTCGATGTGGCTGCGATCGCGCAGCACGATCACCCGGTCGGAATAGGTCACGATCTCGTCGAGCTCGGAAGAAATCACCAGGAGCGCCAGGCCGTCGTCGCACAGTTCGCGGATCAGGCGGATGATCTCGGCATGCGCACCGACATCGATGCCGCGGGTCGGCTCGTCCAGCACCAGAACGCGCGGCGCCGTGGCGAGCCAGCGGGCGAGCAGCACCTTCTGCTGGTTGCCGCCGGACAATAGCCCGATCGGCCGCTCCGGCTCCGGCGGGCGAATGTCGAGCAGGCGGATGAACCGCGTCGCGATCTCGTCCTGTTCGGAACGAGACAGCGGTTTTGCGAGGCCGCGCTTGGCCTGCAGCGCCAGCACGATGTTTTCGCGCACGGTCAGGTCAGCAATGATGCCCTCGGTCTTGCGCTCTTCGGGGCAATAGCCGAAGCCATGGGCAACCGCATCGCGCGGCGATTGCAGCCGGACCGGCTTGCCGTCGACAGTGGCGCTGCCGCTGTCGGCGCGCTCGGCGCCAAACACCAGCCGCGCGGTTTCGGTGCGCCCCGATCCGAGCAGGCCGGCCAGGCCAACCACCTCGCCGCGGCGAAGCTCGAGATCGAACGGCGCAACGTAGCCGGCCTTGCCGTAGCCCTCGAAGCGCGCGCAGAGCTCCCCCGCCTGCCGTATTTGCGCTGCCGCGCGCTCACTCGTCGTCTCGGCGAGTTCGCGGCCGAGCATCATGCGGATCAACTCGATCCGCGGCAGTTCGGCAGTTTTCCGCTCGCCGATCAACCGGCCGTTGCGCAGGACCGTGATGCGGTCGCAGATCTCATAGACCTGATCGAGGAAATGCGTGACGAAGACGACGCCGATCCCGCGCGTGGCCAGCTTGCGCATCACCGCGAACAGGATCTCGACTTCGTGGCGATCGAGGCTCGCGGTCGGCTCGTCGAGGATCAGCACGCGCGCCGACTGGTCGACGGCGCGGGCGATCGCCGTGATGTGCTGCACCGCGACCGAATAAGTTCCGAGCGGCTCGGCGACGTCGATATGCAGATCGAACTCGGCCAGCAGCGCGGTGGCGTTCCGGCGCATCTCGGCCTCGCGCACCAGACCGAACCGCGTCGGCTGCCTGCCGAGATAGAGGTTTTGCGCCACCGACAGGTTCAGGAGCAGATTGACCTCCTGATAGACGGTCGCAATCCCCGCATCGACCGCTGCCTTGGCCGAGCGCAGCGCAACCTCGGTGCCACTGAGCCTGACAATGCCGGCATCGCGCGGGAAGACACCGGTCACCGCCTTGATCAGCGTCGACTTACCTGCGCCGTTCTCGCCGAGCAGCGCGTGGATTTCACCGGCCCGCAAGGTGAAATCCACCTCCTGCAGAGCCCGCAGCGTGCCAAAACTCTTGCTCAGGCCCCGCACTTCCAGCAGAGCCGTGCCCGGGTCGGAAACTGCATTCATGCCGGCATTACTCCCACCGACGTTCGCGTCGAACGCGAACGCCTGGCATGTGCGCCTCATGAGGCGGATTCGTCGAGAAGGCTTTTGCCGCCGGGACCGGGGCTGGCTTGGGACCCGGCGGCATAGCGTCGGCCGATCAGTAGCCGAGGCCTTTCTTGCTGTCGTAGATCTTCTGCGGATCGTCGGCCGCCGTGTAGAGCTTCGATTCTGTCTGGATCCAGTTCGGCGGCACCGTTCCCTTCGCCTTGTAGGCCATGATGGCGTCGAGCGCCGGGCCTGCCATGTTCGGCGTCAGCTCCACGGTGGCATTGGCCTCGCCGGCCGCGATGGCCTTGAAGATATCAGGCACCGCATCGATCGAGACCGTCAGGATGTCCTTGCCGGGCTTGAGGCCGGCCTCCTTCATCGCCTGGATCGCGCCGACCATCATGTCGTCGTTGTGCGCATAGACCGCGCAGATATTCTTGCCGCTGCCTTCGGCCTTGATGAAGCTTTCCATCACCTCCTTGCCCTTGGCGCGGGTGAAGTCGCCGGTCTGGCTGCGCACCACCTTGAGGTTGGCGTTCTTGGCGACGACGCTGTCAAAACCCTTCTTGCGGTTGGTCGCGACGCTCGCGCCGACCGTGCCCTGCAGTTCGACGACGTTGCATGCTTTCCCGGCTACCGTCTTCGCCAGCCATTCGCCGGCGACCGCACCTTCATGCACGCTGTCCGAGGTGACGGCAGTGAGATACAGCTCCTTGCCCGACGGATCGATGTCGCGGTCGAGCAGCACGACCGGAATCTTGGCTTCCTTCGCCTCCTTCAACACCGCATCCCAGCCGCTCGACACGACCGGCGCGAGGAAGATCGCGTCCACGCCCTGGGCGATGAAGGAACGGATCGCCTTGATCTGGTTCTCCTGCTTCTGCTGGGCGTCGGCGATCTTGAGCGTGACCTTGCGCTTGGCTGCCTCCGATTTGGAGACCGAAGTCTCCGCCGCCCGCCAGCCCGATTCGGATCCGATCTGGGAGAAGCCGACGGTCAATTCAGCGGCGGTTGCCGGGAGCGAGAGGGTGATGGCGGCCAGAGCGGTGGCCGCAAGGAGGGCTTTGGAGGTCATGAGGCGCATTCTCCCAAAAATGTTGTCAGGGTGCCTGGCATCACCGAAATCCGGTATCTAAGCACCTTTAGCGCTGTCCATGGCGGCAGCGCGGGAAATATTTCACGGAAGATTAGCGCTGACTAGTCATATTATTTGACTATTTGGTTCCAAACCCGCGCCCCGTCAGCCGAGCATTTGCTTCCCACAGGAGGCAGGTGCCCTCACCGCCCGGCGTTTTGCCCGGCGGCTGCTTGATCACGCGCGCGGTTTGACCTTGATTGCCTCACTCACACAGCGCAGCTACGCGTTGTCTGATACCGCCCGCGAACAAGGATTCGATATGCAGCCCGTCACCGCGAAACCGCTCTACATCCGCATGCACGCGGACGATAATGTCGCGATCGTCGCGAACCGCGGAGGTCTGCATCCGGGCGCTGAGTTCTCGTGCGGTTTGCGGCTGATCGAACAAATCCCGCAAGGCCACAAGGTTGCCCTCGCCGATATCGGAGAAGGCGAAGCCATTCGCCGCTACGGCGAGGTCATCGGCCATGCCGCAGCGCCGATCGCCAAAGGTAGCTGGGTCAAGGAATCGCTGGTGCAAATGCCCGACGCGCCCTCGTTCGATAATCTGCCAAGACCGAACGGCGGCGCGATCAGGCTGCCGCCGCTGGAAGGCTACACGTTCGAAGGCTATCGCAATGCCGACGGTTCGGTCGGCACCCGCAACATCCTCGCGATCTCGACCAGCGTGCAATGCGTCGCCGGCACGGTCGAATTCGCACTGGAGCGGATTCGCAAGGAGCTATTGCCGAAATATCCCAACGTCGACGACGTCGTTGCGGTCACGCATGCCTATGGCTGCGGCGTTGCGATCAACGCACCGGGCGCCGCGGTCCCGATCCGCACGCTGCAGAACCTGGCGCGCAATCCCAATTTCGGCGGCGAGGTGATGATCGTTGGCCTCGGCTGCGAGAAGCTGCAGCCCGAACTGCTGTTGCCCGAGGGCATGAGCGCCGATGACGAAATCATGCGCATGCAGGACGAAGGCCTCACAGGCTTCGGCGAGATCGTCGAGGATATCGTGCAGATGGCCGATGCGCGCCTCAAGATTTTGAACCAGCGCCGCCGTGAAACCTGCCCGGCTTCGGCGCTGGTGGTCGGCATGCAATGCGGCGGCAGCGATGCCTTCTCGGGTGTCACTGCCAATCCTGCACTGGGTTTTGCTGCGGATTTGCTGGTGCGCGCCGGCGCCACTGTGATGTTCTCTGAAGTGACGGAGGTGCGCGACGCGATCCATCTTTTGACGCCGCGCGCGGCGACCCAGGACGTTGCCGACGCGCTGGTGCGCGAGATGGCCTGGTATGACCGCTATCTCGCCGGCGGCGAAGCCGACCGCAGCGCCAACACCACGCCGGGCAACAAGAAGGGAGGCCTCTCCAACATCGTCGAGAAGGCGATGGGCTCTGTGATCAAGTCCGGCACCAGCCCGATCGCGGGCGTGCTGGCGCCGGGCGAACGCGCCAGCCAAAAAGGGCTGATTTTTGCGGCGACTCCGGCAAGCGATTTTGTCTGCGGTACGTTGCAATTGGCCTCCGGCATGACGCTGCATGTCTTCACCACCGGCCGCGGCACGCCCTATGGACTTGCCGCCGTGCCGGTTATCAAGGTCTCGACCCGCAGCGAGCTGAAGCAACGCTGGCACGACTTGATCGACGTCGACGCCGGCAGCATTGCAACCGGCGATGCGACGATCGAGGACGTCGGCTGGGAGATATTCCGCCTGATCCTCGACGTGGCGAGCGGCCGCGAGACCTGGGCCGAACACTGGAAGCTGACCAACGCGCTCGCGCTGTTCAATCCCGGTCCGGTGACCTGACCGGGAGCAAGATACCTGAACTGCGGCCGCCGCGAGATACGGTGGCCGTAAGCGGCTAAGCCGCCATCAGCCTTTCGATATCGGGTATCGGATGGGAAGTTAGTTGCTTCGGAATCTCGCCCACGACCCGCTCTGCCACTTCGGCATGAAAGGCCTGTCGAAGGTTGCCCAGAACTTTCGCCGGTGCGACCACAACCAATTTGTCGAAATGATTGCCATGGGCCAGCCGATAGAGCGCGTCGGCAATGGTACCAGCGAAGCGCTCTTCGGCGATATAATGCCAGTCGGCTTGCTCCATTGCGCTTCGGGCTGCGCCGACGCTCTGGACGGACCGCCCGGGGCGATCGGTTCCCTGTTCGCGCGTCGCCGGATTTTCCTGCTCGAGCACGTGCTCGACTTCCAGATTGAGCTGCTGCGGGGTGCCTTTGTTACGGAGAAAGAGGGCCTTTTGGCCATCGCCGATGAGAACAAGTGCGTTGTGAGAAATGCGGGGTTTCGCTTCAGAGGTCATATTCGGTGCTCCATGTGGCCCAACGCGCGAATTTCTGGCTGGTTGCGTCTACCGGAACTTTCTCCTCCATTGACTTAGCTCCCGGAACCAAAGTGGGTGCGACGCTTTGTGCCCGCGGGCAGCATTCGAACGAGGAGGAACTTATGAGGAAGATCGCAATCGGCCTTCTGGCCGGCACGGGTCTGCTCCTGACAGGCAGTGCAAATGCGTCTGACATCTACACCGACAGCGAATACAAAAACTCCGACCTGATACAGCAGGTCCGCATGGTCTGTGACGATAGCGGACGCTGTTATCGCACCCGCGGCAGCAGCCGCGTCATCGTCCGCGATTCATACGCCTATGCACCACGCGAGCGATATATCGAGCGTCGATACTATCGCGACCGCGATTGGGACGACGGGCCGCGAGCCGGCGTTGGCTTCCGGGCACCTGGCGTAAGCGTGGGCGTCGGCGTGGACAGCAACCGCTGGTAGGACAATCGAGGAGAGACTTCGGGCTCGTCTGAGGTCTCTCCACCAGTGTCGGATTATTTCATTGCCCACTGGAACAGCGATCCGACGTGCCTGTTAGCGGGTGAAGAACCGGCAAGCGGAGAGACTCACATGAAAGTTTCCGATGCGATGACACCCGAGGTTCAACTCTGCACTCCCGATGACACGTTAAGAGACGCCTCGCAGGCCATGGCGGCGCTCGGTGTCGGGTTGCTCCCGGTAACGGACAATGAACGCCTGGTCGGCATGATTTCCGACCGCGATATCGCGATCCGCGGGATCGGCATGGGCCGGGGCCCGGAGGCGCGGGTCGGCGACGTGATGACGGCCGACGTCAAGTACTGTTACGAAGACCAGGATCTCGACGAGGTGTGCGCCAACATGGGTGACATCCAGGTCCGTCGCCTGCCCGTGCTCAATCGCGACAAGCGGCTCGTCGGCATCATTGCGCTGGGCGACATCGCGCTGGTGCAAAGCGGCAATGGGACGGGTGCGGCGTTGAGCCGAATTTCACGTCCCGGCGGGCAGCATGCGCAGGTTTGATCTGCGGAAAAGCCGGTAGAAACGTCCCCGTTCATTTTGCGCGGGATGACAGGAACCCTGGTCAACCGCTCGCCGTTCTAATGGTCGTCCTGCGGACGGGGGCGCCGAAGGAGCGGCGTAGACCGATGACACGAAAGCCAACGTTCCCCCGAAGCCGAAAAATGTCGCCGTCCCGAAATCCCGAGCGCTATCGGCCTCGTGCGCTCGACGATTTCGGGGATGAATTGCTTGACGATTGGATGGTAGCGTATCCCGCCGCTGATCTGGCCCGATCGGACTAAGACTTCTTCTTCGAACGCTTCTTGGGCACCTTGGCGCCCCTTTTCCGGGCTTCGGACAGGCCGATTGCGATCGCCTGTTTCCTGCTCTTTACCTTCTTGCCGGATCGACCGCTCTTCAGCGTGCCGGCTTTGCGCTTCTTCATGGCGCGGCCTACCTTCTTTGCCGCGCCCTTTGAGTATTTGCGCTTCTTCGCTTTCTTCGCCATCTCTGCTAGTCCGCAACAGCTCCGTATCAATCAGCGATACTCCCTATGGTTCCTTTGCACCTCGCTTTCGATCCCGGCGGTTCGGCCGCCTTTCGCACTGCAGGAAATTCTCCTGCGTTTCGCTCCGCGTCGCAGCAAGGACATATGTCAGGGATCAGACAGACGACAGCTCGTCGGGGGGTTAGTCTCGCGACGAGGTAAGCCAGATGTTCGCCGCCCTCTTACCCATCGAATGTCCGCGTTGCGTCAGATGTCTGACTCGAATGCGATTGGCCAACGTTGTCTTGGGTGCCGACCGTTCCGAAAAGCGAACCTTCGAATGCGCAAAATGTAACGCTACCGAAATCAGGTTCGTTGCAGATCCGCTCGATTCAAAAGAACTCAACCGCCTGACAGACAACATCAGGCCACCGGCATGAACCTGACGCGAATTGCGATGCAGATCGGAATCTCCTGCGCACGTGTGGCCTTCAGCGCCGTCGGCCCCTTCATCAGACATATGGCTTGACTTGGATGACGTTGCTGCCCGCGATTTTTACCCTGGATATCGGCGGAAGACCCACCCTCGCTTTCGAAGCCAAGAACTTGCGGGAATCCCAGCAGCTTTGTCACGAGCATTGGCTGCGTCAGGACATCGCCGGCTTGACCTCGAACGGTGCACCTCTCTGGGATGGCAAGGCGCGGCTCCGGGCCCGACGCTCGACCGAGAACGAAATTGCCCTGTACCGGGAAGCTGCGCGGGATGCCGCGCAGCCGCGGGAAGACCTGCTGCTGGCCTTTCTCGTGGAGCTGGACGACCTCGAAGAGGCGCCGGACCACGCCTGATGCTCACTCAGGTCGCGTTGTCGAGAAATGGCTGCAGCCACGCCGCTGCAGTCACCTCTGCCGCATGTCTGGTTGCTCACACTGATCCGATGCCGGAACAACTCAGCATCGCCGATCATTCTCATCATCAACCGATACGGAGGACTTTGGAATGAAAGCGCTGGCGTGGCATGGCAATAGCGACGCTTGCCGCGAGCACGAGAAGGACGGCTTCATCAAGGTCGTCGTGAAGCCGTGATGCCATGCCGCGGGTCCTGATCGGCACGTCGGGTTGGCACTACGATTCCTGGCGCGGGCCGTTCTTTCCCGAGGGACTGCCGCTCAAGGAGCAATTGCAATTTTATGCCGATCAATTCCCGACCACCGAACTGAACGGGGTGTTTTACCGGACGCCGACGCCGGAAGCGGTAAAGGGCTGGCACGCGCAGACGGGGAGCAATTTCGTATTCGCCTGGAAGGCATCCAAATTCATCACGCATTGGAAGCGGCTCTCGGAGAATTCGGTCAACAGCCTCGAACTGCTCGAAAGCCGCCTCTCCCTGCTCGGCAGGAAGGCAGGACCGGTGCTGTTTCAGCTACCACCGAATTTCCAGGCCAACACCGACCGGCTTGCCTCGTTCTTCAAGCTGCTCTCGAAGAAGCGCCGGTACAGCTTCGAATTCAGACATCCGAGCTGGTACGAGCCCAGGATCATCCGGCTGCTGCGCGAGCAAAACGTCTCGCTTTGCATTTCCGACCATCATGACGCACCGGCGCCGTGGAAGCGCACCGCCGATTTCGTATACGTCCGCGGGCATGGGCCCGGCGGCCGCTATAGAGACCATTATGGCGAGGCCGCCCTTGCCGGTTGGGCCCGTCGCATCAGGGCCTGGAAACGGCAGGGCTGCGACGTGTTCGTCTATTTCGATAATGACCAGAAGAGCGCCGCGCCGGCCGATGCCCGACGCCTGATCGAGCTAATGTGACACGCCTGACGGCGTGAACCACGACGCATCTTGGCTCGCCTTGCGACGATCTGACATCGGGAGATGCTCGGACGCGGCGGATTCCGATACAAACACGCCATCAGGCCGACGCTAGCACCGGATGTTCGGACTGCTGCCGCCTGAATTGCTGATAGGCCGCGATTGCCTTGTTGGCCAGCATCAACCGCCGCCGCTCGCCACGCCGCACCATCAGTTCTATCGTGTCGCTGAGAAAGCGGCCGGCCACCATCGCATCACCCAGCTCTCCCGTACGCTCGAGATAGTCCCAGGCGATTTCAATCGAACTCTCTATCAATAGGGGCAGCGGTTCCGTCATCTTCGCGTCCAACCATTTTTTGAAAGAACGCCCGTCGACAATCTCCGTTCCTGCAGTAGCGGATGGCAGCCTGTGCGGAAACGCTCACGGTCCTCCGGCAACAGCTCCCGCAATCACCATCGTCAGATCGTCCAGATCGATCTTTCCCTTGACGACGAGGCCTTCGGAGTCATCGATGCTGAGCGCCCGCGGATCATTCGCCGCCTGCCGTTTCAGTTCAGCAACGATTGCTTCCTTCAATTTCTCTTCAAGCATTGCTGCGTCTCGATTCATCCGGCAGCGCCGGGCTAATGGGTGTTGGTCTCATGCCACTTTTCCAAGTCTACTTTCGACGACGACCGCTGCTCCTTCTCCGGCTTCTCTTTCCACGGCTTGTCAGTCTGCTTGTGCGATCCCCAGTCGGTCTGCTGGCGCGGATCATCGGTGGGCTTTTCCTTGCTCATTTGGACACCTCCAGAATTGGAAGCGGAATGCACGGGATTTAGTTCCGATAAATCGGTGGATCAGGGTTCCAACGTCTAGAATCGTACAGACAGGCGATGTTCCCGCCTCCTAATCTTTCCGAATGGACAAGAAAAAGGTCGAAGATCGGCCCCAGCGGGACCTGCATTCCGAAGCGCTGGCGGCGCTGGAGAAGGCGCGGGCCATGCCTCATGGTCCTGCACGAAGCGAAGCTTTGAAGCGCGCAGGTCTTCTACAGAACGCGGCCGACATGCAGGGACTGACATTTGCCAAGCGTGGACGTCCCCCGAAAACCTGACCGTCCCCTGCAGGATGTCCCCGGAGCCCGGCACAGCGCGCGTAACGCCCTGCCAAAGCGGTCACGCGATCGGAACCCGGCAACCGTCTCGACGTTGGCCTTGCGAACAGCAAGGGAGGCTCCGATGGGATTGGCCGAATACATGATCGTCTCCGAGCCGGACGGCTGGACGGTCCTCCATGACGGGAATGCGCAGAATAGATATGACACGAAGGAAGCAGCCTTCGAGGCGGCCGTCGCCGCCGCGTCGCTGGCGATGCGCCAAGGGCACGAGATTCATATTAGCGTCCCCGGTCGCGACGGCGGTTACAAGACCCCACTCGGCGCCGAGGACGCGCAAGGCGTGCTGTGATGCCCGCAATCCAGCGAAGTCGGATGTAGATCGTCGTAGTCGGATGTGGAGTCATAACCCGGATGAGCGAAGCGTCATCCGGGTGTCTCGGGCACCTGTCTGTCGCTTCGCTCATCCGGGTTACGAAGATGCTCCCTTAGAGAATCGAATTTTTCCCGGCCTCAGCCCTGGTTCTCCCGATACCGCTGCTTCACGATTTCATCGCCGGCCTGCGTCGCGGCCCTGTTGCGATAACGATAGCTCAGCGTCCCATAGATCAGCGCGGTAAGAAGCACGAACGCTCCGATAAAGTAGACTGCTTCGAGTCCCATCACGTTCTCCCAAAATCTTGTTGTGTGCGACTACGCTTTTACTTCGTCGCGGCCATGCACTTGCGCGGGCGGCGCGGTCGCCTCCACAGCCGTAAATGGTTCGAGAATGCGATAGCTGTGTTCGGCATGCGCAGGCACCAGCCACGAGTCGCCCGGCTCCAACTTTATTGTCTGGCCCTCGATAACAAGTTCAGCACGTCCATTCACGACATAGCCCACCGTTTCGTAATCTCTCGGCCGGGATATGTCGGTGTGCGGCTGTTCGTTTTCCCATAAGCGCATCGAGAGGTGTTTGCCGGAAACGAGATAGGTTTGACCCATCGTTCCCTTGGGTGCGGTTTTGCTGGATACCTTCTTGACGGTGCTGTCGCTCATCTGCCGCTCCATCTCGCTTCACCTGGAGTCAATTGGGCGTGGCACTGCCGGTTCCATTTAATGCTTCAATTTAACGGCGCCTCCTGACCGGACGCAGGAGGAACCTGATTCTCCGGTCCGCGTTTCTGAAGATCGATGGAAGTCGGGGAGGATTTTGTGGACGACTTCAGGGACATTCAACACGGCGTCAACGATCCCGTTGGTGGCCTCGACGTCAAGCGACGGTTCAAGGACAATCAGACTGAGCACGAACGCGCCCAATCCGCGGCGGACGTTCGCTCTATCGCCGTTGCCGCTCCGGACGAAAAGTTCTTGCCGGAAGCCTTGAGGCGCCGACCAACGGGTCCGCTCAACCCGCGAACCGGCCGTCGTCCTGCTCCGTGAGCAGGACGCGCGTTTTGTTACGCGCATGGGAACCGGCCCGATCGTCAAAAACAAGATCGTGATAGGTGACGCAGACCACATTCGCGCGTGACCGTTGGCCGTAATGCAGTGGTGCAAGCCACACTGCATATCGAGCCAACGGAGTTTTCCATGAAGCGTCTGTTGATTTCCGGATTCGTGGCAGTCGCCCTGCTCGCTGTCGCAACCACGATGCGCTCGTACTCAATTTCCAATGAACGTTCTACCGTAACCACCGGCGTGGCATTGTCGAAGAAATCTCCGGCCTCGGCGGGCGTAACCAGGCTTCCGATCGAGGAGTTCGAGGATATGTCGCTGGTCTTTTCGGCGCCTGCGAAACATACGAAGCCGGAATAGCCGCTACGCCGCGCCGCTCTATCGCCTGGTCGCCCGCTCGAGGAATTGCACCAGCGCGGCGCGGTCCTGCTCCGAGCCGATGCGCTGCTCCGGCATCTTGGTGCCGGGCGTGTAGGCCTGCGGCCCGACTTCGAACAGTTTGGAAACCGTCTCCGGCGTCCAGACGATATCGAGGCGCTTGAGCGCTTCGGAAAAATTATATCCGGGCGCGGTTGCAATTCGTCGGCCAAAGATGCCGGCGAGCGTGGGGCCTGCGCGGTTGACCTGATCGGCACCAAGCGTATGGCAGGCCACACAGGCGCGAAAGACCTCCGCGCCGCGATCGCCGGCATAGGCGGCGAGCGGATCTCCTGCCGTTTCCACGAGAAGCGGATCGACCGGCTCGCCCGTTGCGGCGTTCCAGCGCCGGATGATGTTGTCAGCGCCGCCCGTGAGCAGCGTGCGGCTGTCGGGTGCGAATACGACCGACCAGACCGGAAGGCCCGGGCCGACCAGCGTGCGCGCGAGCGTACGCGCCTTGCGGTCGATCACCGCGACCGTGCCGCCGATGCCCGCGGCGGCCACATGCGCGCCATCAGGTGAAATCGCAATCGAGATCACCGGCCTTGGCCCTGCCGCAACCTCGCCGGCGCGCGCGCCGCCGGCGGTCAGGAAGTAAACCTTGCCGTCGGCACCGCCGACCGCGATTTCACCGTCACGGCCTACGGCCACGGCGTTGAGCGGTGTCGGCATCGGAACGACGGTCGGCGGCTGCGCACCCGACAGCGGCCAGATGCGGACGCTGAGGTCGTAGCTGACGCTGACCAGCGTGCGGCCATCGGCCGTAAACGCCACGCCGTTGACGTTCTGCGTATGCTCATCGAGCACGCGCGGCGTGCCGCCTCCGAGCGGCCAGAGCCGCACCGTGTGATCCCACGAGGCCGACGCGAGCGTCGCGCCATCAGGCGATACGGCGAGCGCCACGATCGGCGCCGTGTGGCCTTCGAGCACCGCGTCGGGCTCTGCCTTGCCAAAGGTCCATATGGCGATGCGACCGTCAGCGCCGGCGGTCGCTGCGCGTCCGTCCCCGAGCAGCGCGACCGCGTTGATCGCGTCGGAATGGAAACGAAGCACCTGCTCGGCGGCATTGCGCGTCATCGACCAGCGGATCGCGGTTGAATCGAAACTGCCGGAGATCGCGCTTTGGCCATCGGCCGAGATCGCCAGCGCCCGAACCGGCCCGCCATGCCCGCGCAGTTGCGCGACGGCGGCCGTTGCGCCGATCGGCAACGCGATCAGCACGGCCGCAAGCGCCAGAAGCGCCGACCGGCCTGCCTTGCGACGTGAAGCTTTCGCCGAATCGCTGGATGCCATTCCTGCCGGCCCTCAGCGTACGCCCGGCCTGTCGCGGTCGAGCCCCTTGGCCTGCAGATCGTCGAGGTAGTCCTGAAAGCGCCGCTCGGCATTCTCACCGAGATTGCGCAAAAATGCCCAGGAGTAGATGCCGGTCGCGTGCATGTCGTCGAACCCTATTCTGACGGCATAGTTGCCGACAGGATCGACCGAAAGAATGGTGACATTGCGTTTGCCGCCGACGGTCTTGCGCTCGGCCTCGGAATGCCCCTGCACTTCGGCCGACGGGCTGGTCACCCGAAGCAATTCGGCGGAGAGATCGAATGTGCGCCCATCGTCAAAGGCAACGCGCAACGTGCGGCGATCCTTCGGCAGGCGAATTTCAACCGGCCACGCCAGCGTGACGTCAGGCACGCCCACCGCCGGCGTCAGCCCGGTCCGATCAGATTATGGCCGGGATCGCTGACCCTGGCGCCCGTGGTCGTAAAGGCGACGGAGCTCGACTGCTGAATGTTGTTGAGCACCATCGCGACGCCGACAGCAGCGACGATGGCGAACGCCAGAGCCGCAATAAAGGATCTCATGTCACTTCCTCACGTTTTGCTTGCCCTGACCGGACTATTCGGCCGGTACTGCGCGGGCCGTGCTATCCGATGGAGCTTCGCCCTTTGCCTGCTGTTCCTTGACCCAGATCGCGTGATGCTCCTTGGCCCAGTTGAGATCGACCTCACCGGTTCCCATTGCATCAAACGCCCCCTCCATGCCGATCGAGCCGATATAGATGTGCGCCAGCATGGCGGCGATGAAGAGCATGGCGATCACGGCGTGGATCACGGTCCAGAACTGGAGCGCCGTGACGTTACCCGGCAGATACGGGAATAGCAGGAACCAGCCTGACACCGACATCAGCACGCCGCCGATGATCACGATCCAGAAAATTCCCTTTTGACCGGCATTGAAGCGCTTGGCTGGCGTGTGGTGCCCTCCCTTTGAGAAAAGACCGCCACCCTGCTTGATCCACTCAATGTCCAGCTTTCCAGGGATATTATCCTTGATCCAGATCACGAACATGATCGCAAGACCCAGCATGAATGGGAATGCCAGGTAGTTGTGCGCGAGCTTGGCCCAGGCCGACATCGCCGCAAACGCGTCCGGGCCGAACAGCGGCAGGACCAGGGTGCGTCCGAAGCTGACGTTCAGACCCGAGAGCGCCAGGATGATGAAACAGCTTGCCGTCAGCCAGTGGATGAAGCGTTCGAAGCTGGCAAACCGCAGCATCGTCTTGCCCGAAAACCCGTCCTCGACGCGAATTCGGCCGCGCACCATCAGGAAGATCGCGAGCGCAGCCAGCATTCCGAGAATGGAGATGCCGCCGATCCAGGGCAGCTTGCTGCGCTGGAAGTCGCGCCAGTCGCGCCCCGCAGGCTGGATCAGATTGGCCGCAGTTCTGTCGGGGATCGATACGCGCCCGGTGATCTTGTCGCCTTCCTTCAGCGCGTTCAGAAGCTTCTCTTCCTGAACGGCCTCGGCGGTCGGCTTGAAGGAAATCTGTGCGGCCGCGGGATGCGCGAATACGAACAACAGCGCGAGCGCGGCAAGCAGCGGCTTGAGAACCGCGAATTTGAGATTTGAAAGAGAGCCTGGCATTTGCACAACGCCTTTCGGTTATCGGAATTACCCTGATGCCGCCGCGCCGAAGCGCGGCGGCCGTTGCATCAGCCGGTCGGTGAATCGCTGTAGGCGGTCTTCCAGCCCCACATGCCGGAGCCATAGCCGCGCTTCATCACCCGCTCCTTGTAGATCTCGGCGATGATCGCGCCGTCCCCGGCAAGCAGTGATTTGGTCGAGCACATCTCGGCACAAATCGGCAGCTTGCCTTCGGCCAGGCGGTTGGCGCCGTATTTGGCGTATTCGGCCGGCGTGGAGTCGGCTTCCGGTCCGCCCGCGCAATAGGTGCACTTGTCCATCTTGCCGCGCGAACCGAAGTTGCCGACCTTCGGATATTGCGGCGCGCCGAACGGACAGGCGTAGAAGCAGTAGCCGCACCCGATGCACAGATCCTTGGAGTGCAGCACGACGCCGTCGGCCGTGGTGTAGAAGCACGACACCGGGCAGACCGCGGCGCACGGCGCATCCGTGCAATGCATGCAGGCCATGGAGACCGAGCGTTCGCCGGGCTTGCCGTCATTGATGGTGACGACGCGACGGCGATTGATGCCCCACGGCACTTCATGTTCGTTCTTGCAGGCCGTCACGCAGGCATTGCACTCGATGCAACGGTCGGCATCACAAAGAAATTTGACGCGAGCCATGATCTATTCTCCTCTCACGCCGCTTGGATCTGGCACAGGGTCACCTTGCCCTCGTGCATGCCGGTGACCGGGTCGTAGCCGTAGGACGTGATCGTGTTGACGCTTTCGCCGAGCACGATCGGGTCTGAGCCCTTCGGATATTTGCCGCGTTGGTCGACGCCCTGGAACCAGCCGGAGAAGTGGAATGGCATGAAAGCCACCCCCTTGCCGACGCGGTCGGTGACCAGCGCCTTGACGCGGGCCTTCGAGCTGTTTTCCGGACCGTAAACCCAAACCCAGCCGCCATCCTTGATGCCGCGCTCGGCGGCATCCGAGGTGTTGACCTCCACGAACATGTCCTGCTGCAATTCCGCGAGCCATTTGTTGGATCGGGTTTCTTCGCCGCCGCCTTCGTATTCAACGAGGCGTCCCGAAGTCAGGATGATCGGGAATTGCTTGGCGAGCCCCTTCTCCACCGCGGCCTTCTGGATCGAGAAGCCCACATTGGCCATGCGGAACTGACGCCCGTCCGGACGCGTCGGATATTTCGCGACGAGATCGGGCCGCGCCGTGTAGATCGGCTCGCGATGCACCGGCACGGGATCCGGCAGATTCCACGCCACCGCGCGGGCCTTGCCGTTACCATACGCCATCACGCCATGCTCCAGCGTGACGCGAATGATGCCGCCCGACAGATCGACCGCCCAGCCGACGCCGTCAGGATTGTTGCCGCCGATCTTGTTGATGGTCGCAAGCTCGTCCGCGGTCAGGTCCTTGTCCCAACCGAGCTTCTTGAGCACGCCATAGGTGAACTCGGGATAGCCGTCGGTGAGCTCCGACCCCTTGCTGTAGGAGCCTTCGGACAACAGGTTGACCTTCTTCACCGAGCCGTCCGGCTGCTTCTCCTCGTAGACCACGCCGAAGCGCGCGCGGAACGTGCCGCCGCCATCCTTGGCGTGCAGGTTGGTGTTGTAGAGCGTATGCGTGCCCGGATGCCGGATCTGCGGCGTGCCCCAGCACGGCCACGGCAGGCCGTAATAGTCGCCGCCGATCTCCGGCTCGTCGGCCTTGGCGCGCAGGGTCACCAGGTCGAACTTGCCCTGGTTCTTCATGTGCGCCTTCAGCCGCTCCGGCGACTGGCCGGAATAGCCGGTCGAGAAGCCGCCGCGGTTGATTTCGCGGAGCAGGTCTTCGGCAGACGGATGATTGTTTTCCACCTTGATGTTCTTGAACATCGGATCCGCGAAGCCGAGCTTCTTGGAGAGCAGGTAGATGATCTCGTAGTCGTCCTTCGATTCGAAGATCGGCTTGACGATCTGCTCGCCCCACTGCAGCGAACGGTTGGACGCCGTGCGCGAGCCGGAAGTTTCGAACTGGGTGCAGGCCGGCAGCAGGTAGGTGCCGTTCTTGCGCTCGGAGATGGCGGCAAAGGTTGTCGGATGCGGATCGGCGACCACGAGCAGCTCGAGCTTCTCGAGACCCTTCACCATTTCCGTCATGCGCGGCACGGTATTGCCGCCGTGCCCCATGATGACCACGCCCTTCACGGCGTCGCGCTGATCGACGTCATCAGGGTTGGAGAGCGTCGCATCGAACCAGCGGGTCCACGGGATGCCCGGCAGCTCCATGTTCTGCTTGCGGGTGCGCGCCGGACGGCCCGCCTTCGCCGGGACTTCGTCGAAGCGCGACTGCAGGTAGTCGTATTCGACCTCCCAGACCCGCGCCCAGTGCTTCCAGGCACCTTCGACCAGCCCGTAATAGAGCGGCAGCGTCACGATATCGAGGCCGATATCTGTCGCGCCCTGCACGTTGCAATGGCCGCGGAAGATGTTGGCGCCACTGCCGAAGCCGCCGACATTGCCCGTCGCCAGCAGCAGGTTGCAGTAGGCGCGGACGTTGGCGGTGCCGACCGTGTGCTGCGTGCCGCCCATGCACCAGACGAAGGCCGACGGCTTCTGCTTGGCGAAGGTCTCGGCGACCTTCTTCAACTGCTCGCCCGGAATGCCGGTGACGCGCTCGACCTCTTCCGGCGTCCACTTCGCGACTTCGGCGCGGATCTGGTCCATGCCGTACACGCGCTGCTTGATGAATTCCTTATCTTCCCAGCCATTGTTGAAGATGTGGTGCAACATGCCCCAGATGACCGCGATGTCGGTGCCGCCGCGGAAGCGGACATATTCGGTGGCATGCGCCGCGGTGCGGGTGAAGCGCGGATCGAGCACGAACACGTTGGCGCGGTTCAGCTCCTTGCCGGAAAGGATGTGCTGCAACGAAACCGGGTGGGCTTCGGCGGCGTTCGATCCCATGAAGACGATGGTCTTCGAGTTGCGCATGTCGTTGTAGGAATTCGTCATCGCGCCGTAGCCCCAGGTATTGGCGACGCCGGCGACGGTGGTCGAATGACAGATGCGGGCCTGGTGGTCGATCGAATTGGTGCCCCAGAACGCCGCGAACTTGCGGAACAGATAGCCGCCCTCGTTTGAGAACTTCGCAGAGCCGAGCAGATAGACCGAATCGGCGCCCGACTTGGCACGGATCTCGAGCATCTTGTCGCCGATCTCGTTGATGGCCTGGTCCCACGAGATCTTCTGCCACTCGCCATTGACCAGCTTCATCGGATATTTCAGCCGGCGGTCGCCATGGACGAGTTCGCGCACGGCTGCGCCCTTGGCGCAATGCGAGCCGCGGTTGATCGGGCTGTCCCACGCCGGCTCCTGGCCGACCCAGACGCCGTTCTGCACTTCGGCGATCACGGTGCAACCGACCGAGCAATGCGTGCAGATGTTCTTTCTGATTTCGGTCGGCGCGCCGACCTTCTCAGGCCCCGCCTGCGCCTTGCGCACCGAGCCGAGCGGCATCAGGCCGATCGCGGCGCCCGCGCCGGCCGCCAAACCGGACCGCCGCAGAAACGTACGGCGGTCGAGAACTCCCGACGCGAGGCCGGCGGCGATACCCTGCAAACGCGCCTTGCCCGCGGATCCGTCTCTTCGCTTCATCAACATGTGCGTGGTCCCATCAGTAGCGGTTGACGCGATAGAAATTCTTGACGTGATCGCTTTCCTTGTAGCGCGCCTTGACGCGCTCGGCCTGCGACTCGTCCGCAGCCGCCTCGCTGCCCGCAAGCGGCACAACGGCTGCTGCAGCGACCGCCGAACCGCCCATCAGAAACAGGCTGCGCCGATCCACTCCAGTGGTCCGTGACTTACCGTCAGATGGCTTGCTCATTGCGTTCTCCCCTTGTCACGTTGCCTCTTCGCCGTCACTCGGACAGCGTGAAGGCCTCAGATTCCAATTCCATGAAGACACGGCCGGTGCGGCCGACGGCGCGGTAGAAGCGCGCCGATTGCAACATTTCCAGATCGGCGAACATCCGCGCCGCCCACGGCTTGAGATGACGCTCGAAAAAGCGCGCCTGCTCGGCGAACTCGGCTTCGAAGTCGCCGCGTGCGAGGCCCGCCATGACCTCGAGCAGGATAGCGATATGGTCTTCCGGCTCCCGCGAGGTGCCCGCGCGCTCGATTCCGAGCGCACGCAGATCCTCGCGCACCCGCGCCAGCGGACGCTCGTGAAGAAAGCCGGTCAGATAGTAGGAGGCATAGGGCAGCAGTTCGCCGCGGCCGAGCCCGATGAAGAGATCGAAGAACTCCTTGCTGACGGCGCGATCATCCGTCGCCGCAGCGGCAGATGCGAGTTCGACATGCGCCATGCCGAGATCGGATCCGTCGCCCTTCAGCGTTGCAACCCGTTGCAGCGTTTCCGCATCCGGCGCCTTGCCGAGCAGCAACGACAACAGCCCGTATTCCGCGGCACGCAGTTGATCGATCTCGTCGATTTCGGATTTCGATGTCACCTGATCCTCGGACGATCCGTAGAGATCGGGACGCAGAGCGAAACGGTCCACCTGCGTCAGCGTCTCGACCGCGAGAACCCGCTCGGCGGGAATACGCGACCATGCGGAAACGGAAGGCTGCGCAATGCCGAGCCCTCGCGCCAGCGACCCGACGCCGCCTGCTGCCTTGATTGCTAGTTCCAGCCCGGCATCACGCATGGTGCTACCGAATTCTCCCCGCCCGCCTGTGTGCCTCTTATTCAGGCACACACTTTAGAACTGGAATTATTCCAGGGAGAAAATTAGTAGCATAGGCCTCGCCTATGTCCGCAATACTTTTGTCTAAACGATTGGTTTTGCTGTGCCATGACGTCGCAGCGGCTGCTGCGGTGCAGCAGGTCTCGTCGACCCGGGCTCGTGGGTCGACGCGGGTTCCTCGACATGGTTTTTCGCCTTTGCAGCGCCTTCCATTTCCGCTGCCGCTCCCTCAGACCGTCTCAGAGACCCCTCCGGGAGGTCCTTCTGCGGTTTGGCTGGCAGGTCGCTTTCGAACGGGTCCACCGCAGAACCTGCCACCTCGGTTCCGGAATTTGCGTCGGAACTGGTTGTTTCGGCCCTGGGTTCGCCCATGATTTGCGCGACCAGCCGCGCCACGTCGACGCCTGCGCCGAGCTCGCCGCCGCCGGGCACTCCGCCCGGCGTGTTCCAGTCATAGGCATATTCGAGCGCCGGGCTGACATAGTTGCGAATCGCGGGATCCAGCGCCCAGGATTTTCGCAAAGCCGCATTCCGCAGATGTTCGGGAACGCCTTTGCGAAGGAAGGCGGTAATATCGCTGGTCTCCGTCAGTTCCTCGAGGTTTGGCAGCGTCGAAAGATCGAACTCCGGCACAACCTCTTCGGGCTGCGCTGAAGGTGGAGCTGACGAATCGCCGCTTTCGGCAGCCGGCGTATCCCGCTTCGGCTCGGTCTGCTTGGCTTCCTGCTTGCGCTGCGACCATCGCGCCAGAAAGCCCTTGTCCCGATCGGCTTCGTCCGGCCCACTCATTTGCGACCCATCTTCTCGTCCGGCCCGCCGCCCGGCACGCGCGGCCGATCGCCGCTGGCGCGATCCCGCTTGCGCTTGTGAAACACGCGCTCGACATGGAATCGATCGACGAAGGCGGCAATCCATGACGCGATCTCAGGCGGCATCGGCACGGTGCCGATCACGTCGCAGCCGCTTTCGAACATCGCCTCCCCTTCGGTCGGGTCGGCGGTCACTTTCGTCAGCTCAAGCTCAGGGCCACCGTCCTGGCGCCGCAACGCGACCCAGATTCGCGGCTCGCCGTCGGCAAGGTTGTCGCGATAATTCGCCGTCTCCGAGCTGAACAGATCGATGCTGGCCGAGCCCGCGTAATAAATCGTCGCATCGGCTTCGGTGGACAGCGCAGTCCAGGGTGCGGTCGCGGGTACCTCATCCAGGATCATTGCCGGCGACCACAACTGGTCGATCCAGGGATTGTCGATCGAACGGCGCCGCACCACCACGCCGACCTCGCGGGATGCTTCCGTCATCGCCATGTCCCATCCTCCATTCGGTGGATCATGTGGCATTCGCGGCCGCGGCCAGCGGCAACCCCGCGACCAGATTTTGCGGCTTTAGTCTCACAACCTTGTCCGCGCCCATGGCGAGGATGAGGTAGACCGGCTTGTCGCCAACCCTCTCGTCCACCAGCCGCGTATCTTCGAATCTCAGGCGCATCAGCGCTACGATGCGTTCGGCAATACCGCCCTCCAGCCGCTCGCCGCGCCACAGCGCATTGCCGATCCGCGTCGCCTCGCTGTCGAGGCCGATGAACCAGCGCCAGTCGCGATCCTCGATCGCGGCGATGGTTTCGACGCTGACGGCGATGCCGAGCAGATGAGCGATCCACCGCTCGATGACACGGCAAAGCCCGGCCCGCGCTTTCTTGTTGCCGCCGATGTTCATCACCATCGCATGCGCATCCGACCGCGACCAGTAGGTCCAGGCGTTTTCGTCGTCCATGACGTCCATCTCGCCGAACGACTTCGGCTGCTGCAGCATGGCCGTGAGCGGCGATGAATGCAGGTCGTGCTGGGCATGCTGCTCCGCTTCGATGACTTCCGCATCGGCCAGCAGCAACGTGCCTTCGTGAACGGCGGCCAGTTGGCCGCGATAGAACAGCTCCGCGGCACGCAACATATAAGGGTCGTTGCAGCCTTCGAGCGCGTTGCGCAGGATCAGGTGGCACAATTGCGACAGAAAGATCGGCGGCAGATCGCCGGCCCCCTTGCGGGCGAGCGCGACATAGACCGCCTCCAGCGACGGCGCCGCCATCAGCCGGTCGCGGAAATTCATCATGAAGGACCAGTTTTCGCGCGCATCGGCATCGGCGAGCGCGGCGATATCTGCGTTCGAGACCGGGCGCAGCGGATCGGCCATCAGACTCGCATGCAGATGGCGCTCGGCCTCGCAGGCATCGGCCGGCGGCATCAATTCGGGCCGCGCCAGATAGGCCATGATGAGTTCGGGCGTCGCGACCAGTCCGCCGTGATCGGCGCGGCGCGTGAGATGATGGCCTGAGGCGACCCAAAATTCTCTCATGTACGATCCGTCGTCCTGGCGTCGGTCCTGATCAGCCCGAGAAGATCGACCTCTTCGGCAGGTTCAACATCGCCTTCGACTTCATGGAAGGTAAAGGCGCTGGCATGGGCGTGCAACCGGTCGGCATCCGCGGCAGCCGGGCGGGCTTTAAGGGTACGAAAGCGTTCGCGGATTTCGCCGTTTTCGATGCTGCGCTGAACGGCAAGCAGCGTCTGCGGCGGATGTTCGCACAAGGAAGCTGCGAACGCGATCTCTTCCTCGGCGGCAAGACGCGCGGCATCCGCATCGGGCGCCCCGAATTTCTCCAGCAACTGGCTTGCAAGCCGCCCGATCATCGCCTCCCGTTCCGCTTCGCTCGCTTCGGTGACGACGGCAAGGGTCGACCATCCGAGACTGTCGATCCCGAGAAAGCCGGAACGCAGCGCCACACGCTGCTTTTGGCCGAGCGTGGCTGGATCCCGGTTCCAAAAAACGAACGCGCCGGAAACCGCCCATTCCCCGGGTTCCGCCGCCCGTTCGAAGACGAAGGTATCTGACGGGTCCAGCCTGATGGTTCGCGGAAATTTCAGCATGTCCGCCTCATCCGAATTTCGGACCGCGCGCCTGCGGATCATACCAACTGGCTCTTGCCAGCGCATCCACAAGACTGCTCCGCTCCGGCGCTCCGCCGCCGGCCGGCATGCTGACCAGAAGATCGCCGTTAACGTCGATGCCCCGGCGCTCGCCGGCCTTCCTCTTGGGAAGCCGCTCCAGATAATCCCGCGCGATCGCCTCGAAGCCGCGCTCTTTCCAGCTATCGAACGCGGTCATCAGGTGCCTGGTGAAGCTTTCGATGATCGCATCGGTATCGACCATCTCGAAACCTTCGCTCAGCAGGGACACGCCCGAGGCCGCCTGCACTTCCGGAACATGCGCCATGGCGGCCGCGCGCAGGATCACGCCGAAAACGAGCCACGACGGTGTGTCGTCTTCGGTGCATTCAACGGGCCAGCCGAGCCGCCCGCCGCCAAGTAATCCCGCGTCAAACCGGATCGCGTCGGGCCAGTCGAAACTGACCTCTCGTTCCGGCGGACAATGAGCCGCAATCGCATCCGCCAGCGCATTCATGCCGGCAAAGAACGCCCGCCGCGCCGACCTGAGCGGCTCGTCGGGTTCAAGCACCACCGCGAACTCGACCAGATCGTAGCGGCGTACCCATACCAGCGTTCCGGCCCCCGCCTCCGCCGCGATCTCGCGAGCATGGGCAAAGGCGTCGCCGAGCTCGCGCAACGCGACCAAAGTATAACCGGGTGGCAAATCGAGCGTCTGTTCCATATCTCTTGGACGAACGATCACGAGCGGCTAATCCCTAATTGCTCCACGAGCCGCTTGTGTATGCTATTCCGTGCAAGTTGGCCACGCGAGCGGCCTTTGTATCTTGCAGATATCCATCCGAGCGGTTACCGCAGAACCGTAGGATGAAGCAACAACCCGCTTGATGCTCCGGGTTCAAGGTATTTCAAAATGAGTGCGGCGAAGTCGCGCCTCCTGATTTGCAGTTGCGAGAAGACCATGCCGCTCGATGCGGATGCGATCGGTCGCGGCTGCACGGGCAAGATCACGCAGGCAAACCAGCTTTGCGGGCTCGACCTCGACCGCTTCAAGGAGGCGCTCGCCGAGGGCGCGCCCATTACGGTTGCCTGCACCCAGGAAGCGCCGCTGTTTCGGGAAGTGGCGGAGAACACCCCGCAAGCACAGCTCACCTTCGTCAACATCCGCGAAACCGGCGGCTGGTCGAAGGATGCCGCGGCGGCCGGTCCGAAAGCAGCCGCACTGATTGCTGCGGCGGGCGAAGACATGCCGCCGCTCTCGCTGGTGACGCTCGAGAGCAGCGGCGTTGCCCTGATCTACGGCCGCGACGAAATCGCCATCGAGGCGGCGCAGCGTCTCGCCGATCGTTTGGACATTACCGTGCTGCTGACAAAGCCCGGCGATGTGATCCCACGCCGCACGAATGAATTTCCGGTGCTCAAAGGCACGATCCGCAACGCCCGCGGCCATCTCGGCCAGTTCGAGCTTGCGATCGACGACTACGCGCTACCATTGCCCTCCTCGCGCGCAAAGCTCTTGTTCGGATCCTCGCGCAATGGCGCGACCTCGACCTGCGATCTGATCCTCGATCTCTCCGGCGGCACACCGCTGTTCCCCGCGCATGAACTACGCCCCGGCTATCTGCGCGCCGATCCGCGCGACAAGGCCGCCGTCGAGCGCGCGATCGCGGATGCCAGCGGCCTGGTCGGCACCTTCGACAAGCCGCGCTTTGTCAATTTCGAGCCGTCGCTCTGCGCGCATTCCCGATCGTCCATTACCGGATGCACGCGCTGTCTTGACCTCTGTCCGACCGGCGCGATCACGCCGAACGGGAACGCGGTTGCGATCGATGCCAATGTCTGCGCCGGCTGCGGCTCCTGCGCGTCGGTATGTCCGACTGGTGCTGCGTCCTATGCATTGCCGAGCGCGGACGCGCTGATGCGGCGGCTGCGAACGCTGCTGCAGACCTACCGCAAGGCCGGCGGCAGCGACGCCGTGGTCTTGTTTCATGACGGCGAGCATGGCGAGGACATCATCGATGCGCTGGCGCGGTTCGGCGAGGGCTTGCCGGCCAACGTACTGCCGCTGCGCGTCAACGAAGTAACGCAGGTCGGACCGGAGACCATCGCTTCCGTCTTCGCCTATGGCGGCAGCGGCGTCGCGTTGCTAACGCGAGCCAAACCCCGCCACGACATCACGGCGCTTCGCCGCGCGGTCGAGACGTCCGATCGGATCATTGCCGCGTTGGGTTTCGGTGCCGGGATCATCCAGATCATCGAGACTGACGATCCGGACCAACTGCGCGCCATGCTGGATGCTGCCCCTCGCGGGATAGCAACGCAAAAGCCGGCCGGCTTTGTGCCGCGCGGTGCGAAACGCGGCGTGCTCGAAACGACTTTTCGCGAGCTGTACCTCGCGGCCCCCACGCCCGTCGAGGCCGTGCCGCTGGCGCCAGGCGCTCCCTTCGGCACCGTGAACCTGAATGTCGAAGGCTGCACGCTCTGCCATGCCTGCGTCACCGCCTGCCCGACTGGCGCGCTATCAGATAACCCCGATCGCGCGATGCTGCGCTTTACCGAAAGCCTCTGCGTGCAGTGCGGGCTCTGCCAATCCACCTGCCCGGAAAAGGTCATCAGCATCGAACCGCGTCTCGACTTCCAGGCCTGGAACACGCCGCAGCGCGTGCTGAAGGAGGAAGAGCCGTTCAACTGCATTGCTTGCGGCAAACCGTTCGGCACCAAGAGCTCGATCGATCGCGTGCTGGCCAAGCTCGGCGGCGAGCGGCACTGGATGTTCCAGGGCGCCAACGCCAGGCGCCTCGACGTCATCAAGATGTGTGCGGATTGCCGCGTCGAAGCGGTAGTGAACGAGAGTTTCGACCCGCATGCGGTGCCGCAGCGCCCGCCGGTCATGTCGACCGAAGATTATCTGCGCGCGCGCGAAGTGAAGAAGGACGATCCGCTTGGATCGTGAGCAGCAAGTGTCCGCCACCCCTTCAGATCTCAAGGCCCGCGCGACGTCGAAGGCATCAGGCATTCCCGGCGTCAAGCACGTCATCGCCGTCGCCTCCGGCAAGGGCGGCGTCGGAAAGTCCACTACCTCGTGCAATCTCGCGCTCGGCTTCGCCGCGCTCGGGCTGAGAACCGGCATTCTCGATGCTGACATCTACGGTCCGTCGCAACAAAAACTGTTCGGACTGCGCGGCAAGCCGCGGCAACTCGGCCCCCGCATGCTGGAGCCGTTGGAGCGCTTCGGCGTCAAGGTGATGTCGATCGGCTTTCTGGTCGAGGAAGACAACGCCATGATCTGGCGCGGGCCGATGGTGATCTCGGCGATCACGCAGATGCTGCGCGAAGTCGCATGGGACGACCTCGATATTCTCGTCGTCGACCTGCCGCCCGGCACCGGCGACGCGCAGCTCACCATGGCGCAACAGGCGCCGCTCGCCGGCGCGATCATCGTCTCGACGCCACAGGACCTCGCGCTGATCGACGCGCGGCGCGGCATCGCCATGTTTCAGAAGGTGAGCATTCCGATCCTGGGCCTGATCGAGAACATGTCGAGCTTCTGCTGCCCGACCTGCAACCACGTCACACCGATCTTCGGCCACGGCGGCGCGCGGGCGGAAGCCGAACGCCGCGGCGTTCCCTATCTCGGCGAGATACCGCTGGATATGCAGATTCGCCAGACCTCCGACGATGGCCGGCCGATCGTCGCCGTCGAGCCCGACGGCGTTCACGCCAAGCATTATGTGAGTATTGCGCGTGAAGTCTGGACCGCGATCGTAACCGGCGCGGCGCACCGGCCACCGCCGCGCATCGTCATCGAATAGGCGCAGCCTGGCAGCTCACGGGCTCATAAAGGTCGCGTCGATCCGCTCTGCGCCGCCGGCAAGGCCGAGCGCATGCAATTCGTCGCGATACAGATCGACGATGAGAATCGACAGCACCACGAAAAGAACGGTGGCGACCAACACCAGAACCCGCGAGACCGTTGTATCGGTTGCCTCGCGTTGCGCGGCCGTCCGATCCCGAGATCTGCTCCAGAGCGGTGCCATGAGAGCCAGCAAGGCATAGAGCATTGCGATCTCTCCTCTCTGCGTCGCGCTTCCGAAGCGTAAACCGGCCGCAGACCAATGTCGACAATTGTCCGGTACGAGATCGCCTGCAAGCAGGTGTAGCGGGAGACGCGTGCGCTGACTAACGCGCCTCTTCGAAGCCGCCGAGTACAGCCGTGAGATTGGCGCCGAGAATATCCGAGAGATAACCGCCCTCCTGAACGAAAACCGTCGGCAGGCCGAGCCGGGCGATCGCGGCGCCGATGCGACGGAAGCCGGCCGTGGTGACCGCAAGACCGGCGAGCGGATCGTGCTCCGAGGCATCTAGGCCGAGCGCTACCACCAGCGCGCCGGGCGCAAACGCGCGGATGGTTTTTTCGGCGTCGCCGAGCGCCCTGATGTAATCGTCATCCCCGGTGCCCTTCGGCAGCGGGATATTCAAATTGGCGCCGAGGCCTGGACCGGCGCCGCGCTCATGCGCATATCCCCACACGAACGGATAGAAGAAGACGGGATCGGCGTGGATCGACACCGTCAGCACGTCGGAGCGCTCGTAGAAGATGCCCTGCGTGCCGTTGCCGTGATGCACGTCGACGTCGAGGATTGCGACGCGCTCATGCTGCAGCCGAAGCTGCGCCGCTGCCACCGCGCTGTTATTGAAGAAACAGAAGCCGCCCGACATGTCCGCATAGGCGTGATGGCCCGGCGGCCGGCACAGCGCATAGACAGCGTCTTCGCCGTCCATGACGAGTTGCGCCGCAGTCGTGGCGACATCGGTGGCGGCACAGGCGGCGGCGTAGGTGCCCTTGCCGATCGGAGCTGCCGTATCCGCCGCGTGCCAGCCGAGGCGGCCGACGATATGGGTTGGGTATGTGGCGCCGTAGCGAACCGGGTGGATGTTGGCGATCATCTCCGAACCGGAATCGCCGAGTGCGACCCAGGCGTCCCAGGCTTCCTCCAGAAAACGCAGATATTCCACGCTGTGAACGCGCGCCCGCGGGCCCTGGCCGAACACCGTCGGCTCGACGAGGCTGTGCTTGCCGGCCTTAAGTCCCGCCAGCAACCGGTCGGCACGCTCGGGCTGCTCGGTGGTGCGCTTGATCACGCCGCGCACCAGGAAGAATTGCGGATCGTGGCTTCGATGCAGTTCGGTGTAGACGGCCTTCACGCGGACACTCCGTTGGTTGGAAACAGGATGCTGCTCGGCTCGGCGGCATTGCCGAGCGGCGTGAGCTCTCGCACCAGCCTGCCGACTTCGCGCCAGGCGTGGCCGATATGGTAGTCGACATGCGCGGTGATGCGCTCGGGATGACCGGCTTCGATCGCCGCCAGCAGCGGCTCGTGGGTTCGCGCGATCTCATGCGGGTCGTCGTAAAGGCGGCCGATCAGGCCGATGACCATGCGCAGCTCTGCTGCGAGATCATCGAACAATCGCAAAAGGCGGCGGTTATCGGCGATTTCAAAAATCAGCCGGTGAAAGCGATAATCCTCTTCCACCTGCCGGGCCGGATCGTCGAGATCGGCGGTCCGGTGCAGAACATCAATTTGCCGCCGTAACATATCGCGCGACTCCGGAGTGAGCCGCCGCGCCGCCAGCACACTGGCGTGCCGTTCGATGCACAGACGCAGATCGTAGATCTCGTCGATATTTCTGATTTCGAGTTTGCGGACGAAAAAGCCGCGTCGCGGGCTCGCGACCAGCAGCCCCTGTTTCTCCAGAAGGCGCGCCGCCTCGCGCACAGGCGCACGGCTGACGCCTAATTCCCGGGCAACCCCTGCCTCCACAACTTTGGAACCAGGAGGCAGCCGCCCCTGAACAATGGCCTGCATCAAAATTCGAGCGATCTGGCCGACCAGATCGCTGTCCGCAAGTGCCGGTAATCCAACCGGAAGAGACATAGGCCGCATCGGCTAAACCCGCGCCAGTCCGTGGTTATTTTTTAATCGTCGATTGTCGACACTTTAATCTTGCCCAGATGCTGCCCCGCACGCAAGCTGAAAAACTTGAAAATGGACAAGGCGGAAATGACAAGCGCAGCCCACCACACCCCGAAGGCCTGGCCGGCGGTGGATGACCAGACCCAGCAAATCCGGATCGACCTCGCGGCGGCCTACCGGCTGATTCACCGGCTCGGTCTCGACGACAGTATCTACACCCACATCTCCGTCCGCCTTCCCGGCCGGCAGGACCGTTTTCTCATCAACCCCTACGGCCTGCGCTTCGAGGAAGTCACGGCGTCCAACCTGGTGACGGTCGACCTCGACGGAAACGTTATCGACGATCCCACAGGGCTCGGCATCAACCCGGCCGGTTTCACCATTCACAGTGCGATCCATGCCGCGCGCCATGATGCCATCTGCGTCCTGCACACGCACACGGTCGCGGGCATCGCCGTTGCCTGCCAGAAGCAGGGGTTACTGCCGCTCAATCAATGGTCGCTGCAGTTTACTGATGGCCTCGCCTATCACGACTACGAAGGCATCGCGCTCGATCTCGACGAGCGGTCGCGCCTGGTCGCCAATCTCGGCGACAAGTTCGTGATGGTGTTGCGCAACCACGGCATGCTGACCTGCGGGCGCTCCGTCGCCGAAGCCTTCAAGCTGATGCACAATCTGGAGCGCTCCTGCCGCGCCCAACTGGCAATCCAGTCATCGGGTGCCGAGGTCATCGAACTATCCGCAGCCGTCGCCCGCAAGACGGCCGGCCAATACGCAAGCTTCTACGACGCGATCGAAACAAATGGCGTGCCCGACAGCGAATGGGCCGCCTTCAAGCGGATGCTCGAGCGGACCGATCCCGACTTTGCGAACTGACGGACCCGCCCTCGCCGAAGTGAGAGCGCCAAATCCTTTTTTCTTTAAAACGAGGTATGCGATGTCCAAGCGTAAGATTTTGATGAGCTTTGCTGCGATGTGCATGCTGAGCACCGCGGCGGTGGCCGAGGGGCCGAAAGCAGGCGGCGTTGTCAACGCCGTGATCCAGCCCGAGCCACCGAGCCTGATGATGGGTCTGGTGCAAAACGGCCCGACGCAGATGGTGGCCGGCAATATCTATGAAGGCCTCTTGCGCTACAGCCCCAAGCTCGATCCCCTTCCCGGCCTCGCCGAAAGCTGGTCGATCAGTGAGGACGGCAAGGTCTACACGTTCAAGCTCGTGAAGGGCGTGACCTGGCATGACGGCAAGCCGTTCACCTCGGCCGACGTGCTGTTCTCGATCGAATTCCTGAAGCAGACCCACGCACGTGCCCGCGGCAATCTCGTGCAGCTCGAAAAAGTGGAAGCGCCGGACGAATCCACCGTTGTCTTCACGCTGAAGCAGCCGTTCGGCCCCTTCATCGGCATTTTCGAGGTCGGCTCGCTGCCGATGATCCCGAAGCACATCTATGAAGGCACCGACTTCAAGACTAATCCGGCCAACAACACCCCTGTTGGTACCGGCCCCTTCATGTTTAGGGAATGGCAGAAGGGCTCGTTCATCCGCCTCGTCAAGAATCCGAACTACCACGTCAAGGGCAAGCCCAACATCGACGAGATCTATTGGCACGTCATTCCGGACGCCGCCGCGCGCTCGGTCGCCTATGAGACCGGCAAGGTCGACGTGCTGCCGGGCGGCTCGGTGGAGAATTTCGACGTGCCGCGCTTGAGCAAGTTGAAGAACACCTGCGTCACCGGGGCGGGCTGGGAATTCTTCAGCCCGCATTCCTGGCTCTGGCTCAACAACCGCTCAGGTCCAACAGCGAACAAGAAATTCCGCCAGGCGCTGATGTTTGCGATCGATCGCAACATGGCCAAGGACGTGGTCTGGAACGGCCTCGGCAGGATCGCGACCGGTCCGTCAGGCTCGGCGATCAAGTACTACACGAGTGCGGTACCGAAATACGACTACGATCCGGCCAAGGCCAAGGCCCTGCTCAAGGAATCCGGCTATAAGGGCGAGAAGCTTCGCATGCTGCCGCTGCCCTATGGCGAGACGTGGCAGCGCTGGGCCGAGATGGTCCGCCAGAACCTGCAGGACGTCGGGATCAACGTCGAGATGATCGCGACCGACGTCCCCGGCTGGAATCAGAAAGTCAGCGAGTGGGACTACGACATCGCGTTCACTTATCTCTACCAGTACGGCGATCCCGCGCTTGGCGTCGGCCGCAACTATGTCTCGAGCCAGATCGCCAAGGGCTCGCCGTTCAACAACGTCGAAGGCTATTCCAATCCCGAGATCGACAAGCTGTTCGCCGACGGCGCGGTCGCCTTCCCCGATTCAGCGCGTGAAGAGATCTATGCCAAGGCGCAGAAGATCCTCGTCGAGGACGTACCGGTCGCTTGGATGCTCGAGCTGCAATTCCCCACCATCACCCGCTGCAGCGTCAAGAACCTGATCACGACCGGCATCGGCGTCAACGACGGTTTCCGCGACGCCTGGATCGAGAAGTAATCGCCGCCTCGTCGGGTGTCAGGGTCTCAATCCTGACGCCCGGGGTACCCGCGCCTCCAACGCAAGCGACAGCCCATGATCTCCTTCATCGCCCAGCGGATCGCGAAAGCTATCGTCGTTCTTCTCGCGCTTGTCGTCATGAACTTTTTCCTGATCCGGATGGCGCCGGGCGATCCGGCGGTGGTGATGGCGGGCGAAGCCGGCGCGGGCGACCAGCTCTTCATCGCCCAGCTCCGCGAGAAGTTCGGCCTCGACCAGCCGCTGCCGGTGCAACTATTCCTGTATGTCAAAGGCATCGTCAGCCTCGATCTCGGATTTTCGTTTCGCCAGCAGATGCCGGTCTCGAAGCTGATCCTCGATCGCCTGCCGGCGACGCTGTTGCTGACGGGCACCGCATTCGCCATCTCGCTCGCGCTTGGGATCCTGTTCGGCGCATTGGCCGCGCGCTTTGCTGGCACCTGGGCGGATACCGCGATCACGGTCGCAGCGCTGATCTTCTACGCCACCCCGCTGTTCTGGGTCGCGCTGATGGCGATCCTGTTGTTTTCGGTCACGATGGATTGGCTGCCGAGTTTTGGTTACGAGACGGTCGGCGCAGGCTACACCGGCCTTGCGCATGTCCTCGACGTCGCCGCCCATCTGATCCTGCCGGCGACGACGATCGGGCTGTTCTTCATGGCGACCTACGCCCGCATGACGCGCGCGTCGATGCTGGAGGTTAGCCGGCTCGACTTCGTCAAGACCGCGCGCGCCAAGGGCCTGTCTGATACCGTGATCCAGCGCCGTCACGTGCTGCGCAACGCGCTGTTGCCGGTTGTCACTTTGGCCGGCCTGCAGGCCGGCACGCTGGTCGGCGGCGCCGTGCTGACCGAAACCGTGTTCGCCTGGCCCGGCATCGGCCGACTGATGTACGAGGCGCTACTGCAGCGCGACTACAATCTGTTGCTCGGCGTCTTCGTCGTCTGCTCGGCCATGGTGCTGGCCTTCAACCTGATCACGGACCTCGTCTATCGCTCCGTCGATCCCCGCATCGAGTTCGCCGCATGAAACAGGTTTCGCGAATGCTGTTGCGCAATCCCGGCGGCATGATCGGCATCATGATCCTCATCGTTGCGGTGACTGTCGCCCTGATTGGCCCGCTGCTGTTTCCGACCTCGCCGTGGCGCATGGTGCAGCGGCCGTTCCTGCCGCCGTTCACGCTTGCCGGCTTTCCGCTCGGCACCGATGCGCTCGGCCGCGACGTGATGGCCGGCATCATCTATGGCGCGCGCGTCTCGCTGCTGGTCGGCCTGATCTCGACGCTGGCCTCGCTCGCGGTCGGCATTCCGCTCGGCGCGGTGGCCGGATACTTCGGCGGCAAGATCGACGATGCCCTGATGCGGTTCACCGAGTTCTTCCAGACCGTTCCGAGCTTTGCACTGGCGATCGTGCTCGTCGCGATCATGCAACCGTCCATCGTCTCGATCGTGGCGGCGATTGCCATCGTGAGCTGGCCGCCGGTAGCGCGGCTGGTGCGCGGCGAAGTGCTGTCGCTGCGCACGCGCGAATACGTCCAGGCGGCCGTGGTGACCGGCCAGACCAATTGGTGGATCATCTGGCGCGAGATCCTGCCCAACGCGCTGTCGCCCGTCATCGTGCTGGCCTCGCTGATGGTTGCAACCGCGATCCTCCTGGAGTCCTCGCTCTCCTTCCTCGGCCTCGGCGACCCCAACCTGATGTCGTGGGGCTACATGGTTGGCGCCGGCCGCACCGTGATCCGTCAGGCCTGGTGGATCACGGTATTCCCCGGCATCGCCATTCTGGTTTCGGTGCTGGCGCTGAACCTGATCGGCGAAGGCCTCAACGACGCGCTCAACCCTCGCCTCGCCAAGGGAGGGCGCTGAGCATGACCGTCGTCGTCAAGAACCTGAAGCTGGCGCTGCCGCCGGGCGGCGACCGTGCCCACGCCGTGGACGACGTTTCGTTCGATCTCACCGCCGGAAAAATCCTCTGCGTGGTCGGTGAATCCGGCTCCGGCAAATCGATGTGCGCCCATGCGCTGATGGGACTGCTGCCGGATACGGTGACGGCGGAATCCGGAGAGATTCTGTTCGAGGGAAAGAACCTCTTGGCGCTCAGCCCGGCGGAATGGCTGGCGTTCCGCGGCCGCGGCATCGCGATGGTGTTCCAGGAGCCGATGACGGCACTCAATCCATTGATGCGCATCGGCGAGCAGATCGCCGAGATGTTCGAGGCGCATGGCCTATTGACGCCGAAGGAGCGGCAGCAGAAAGCCTTCGCCTTGATCCGCGAAGTCGGCCTGCCCGATCCTGAGCGCGCGGTGCGCGCCTATCCCCATCAACTGTCCGGCGGCCAGCGCCAGCGCGCGATGATCGCGATGGCGCTGGCGCTCGAGCCGGCCGTACTGGTCGCCGACGAGCCGACGACGGCGCTCGATGTCACGACGCAGGCGCAGATCCTCAAACTGATCCGCGACCTGCAGCGCCGCCGCAACATGGCGGTGATGTTCATCACCCACGATTTCGGCGTCGTCGCCGAGATTGCCGATCGCGTGGTCGTGCTTCAGCACGGCAAGGTCGTCGAGCAAGGCACTGCCGACGATGTGCTGCTCCGCGCGCAACATCCCTATACCCGTGCGCTGCTCGCCGCCGTTCCCACGCTGCAGCCGCCGCAGCGGGCGCTTCTGCTCGACCGCAGCAAGGCGGTGGAAGTGATCGGCCTCGGCAAAACCTATGTCAGCGGCGGCGGCTGGTTCCGCAGCGAGCGCCGCGTGCAGGCGGCCAAGGACGTCAGCTTCGACATTTTTCGCGGCGAGACGCTCGGCCTGGTCGGCGAATCCGGTTCGGGAAAATCGTCCGTCGCCCGGCTCGTGATGCGCCTGATCGAACCGGACGCCGGCACCGTGCGTATTGGCGACGTCGATCTCACCCGGATCGGCGGCAAGGCTTTGCGCGAGCAGCGCCGCCGCATCCAGATGGTGTTTCAGGATCCGTTCGCTTCCCTCAATCCGCGCCGCAAAGTCGGCAACATCATCACCGATGGGCCGATTGCGCATGGCGTCGATCCAGCGGTAGCGCGAAAACGCGCCGGCGAGTTGCTCAGCCTCGTCGGGCTCAATGCGGGCGCGATGGAACGATTTCCGCACGAATTCTCCGGCGGGCAGCGCCAGCGCATCGGAATTGCGCGGGCGCTCGCGCTCGACCCGGAAATCCTGGTCGCCGACGAGGCCGTTTCGGCTCTCGACGTCTCCGTTCAGGCGCAGGTCTTGGACCTCCTGGAAGATCTGAAGGCCCGCCTTGGCCTGTCGATGCTGTTCATTACTCACGACCTGCGCGGGGCCGCGCAGATCTGCGACCGCATCGCCGTGATGCAGCAAGGCGCGATCGTCGAGCTCAAATCCGCATCGCTCCTGTTCGCGGCCCCCGAGCACGCCTACACGCGCGAGCTGCTTTCCGCGGTACCCGGGCAAACGTCGTCTTCCAAGGCCGCATGAACAAGGCCGCTTGAACGATGCGTTGTGTTCTCGTCAGCAAGAGCCTCGATCTCCGCTGCTATCTCGGCCCGCAATTCATGCGCGCCGCAGAACGCATCGAAATCGTCAGCCACCCCCACGATGGTTCGGCAACGGACGTGCGGCTGGCGGTGGCCTGGCATCCGCCCGACGACGCCTTCGAGCGCTACCCCAACCTGCAGGCGGTGTGCTCGATCGGCGCCGGCGTCGACAACATTTTGGCGTGTCCCAGCCTGCGGCCCGACGTGGACGTGATCCGTGTCGTCGATCCGGCGCAGGCGCAGATGATGTCGGGCTTTGTTGCCTGGCACGTGATCGGCCATCAGCGGCGCTTTGCAACCTATCAGGCACAGCAGCGTGAGGAACGCTGGCAGCGTCTCGGCCAGCGCCGGGCGCAGGACGTGGCGGTCGGCATTTTGGGTTTTGGCGAAATCGGCCGCCGCGTCGCCGCCGACCTCGCTTTGCTCGGTTTTCCGGTGATGGCGTGGAGCCGGACTGCGAAGCCGACGCCGCAGGGCGTGCGCAGCTTCCAAGGCGCCGCGGGCCTCGATGCCATGCTCGGCCAGACGGAGGTTCTCGTAAACCTGCTGCCGCTGACGCCGGAGACAAAAGGCATTCTCAACCGCAAGACATTCGCCCGAATGTATCGCGGCGGCTACCTGATCCAGGTCGGACGCGGCGAGCATCTGGTCGAAGCCGACCTGCTCGCTGCGCTGAAGGACGGGCAATTGGCCGGCGCTGCGCTCGACGTCTTCGCAACCGAGCCACTGGCGCCGCGCCATCCGTTCTGGCGGCATCCCCGCATCGTCGTCACACCGCACGATGCCTGCGAGGTGAGCGTGGAAGCGATCGGCGCGACGTTTCGCGCGACGGCGGAAGCGATACGGGCCGGCCGCCGGCCGCCGCACTCCATCGATCGCGAACGGGGCTATTGAGGACCTGTTCGTCCAGCGCCTCGATCGGGCGCTGACAGCGTTAGACGTGATTTCGGAGCAGCAAAGGACGCCCGCGCCTCAAGCGCCGGCGGACGGCAGGCTGGCGGCGGCAATGGCCACGATCTGTGAAAGCCGGCGCCCGATCCGGGAGGACGCCCTGCTCAGCAATGAACGAACCTGTCGCATCTCTTCGTCTTTCCCTGTGCGCCGGGGGCAAGGCGCACAGGGAAAATGGTCCCAAGCGGCAAACCAGTCGAGACGTCAGGGAAAATAGCAATGCCCGCTTCGTCCGGAGGCCGTCCGGCAGTGGAATTATTGCCGCGATCGACCCGCCGGCGGATGAAATTTTCTCCCCGTATTCTGACGTCAGAGCCCGGTGATTCCGCTATCGACCGCCAGCGCAGCCTCTGGCGCCCCGAGAAACCGTCGCAGCGACGCCAGAACCACATCGAGCCGGTCATGGTGCAACCAGTGCCCGGCGCCCGCGATCTTCTCCAGTTCGGCGCTCTTGAAGTGCGCGAGCAGGCCGGCGGCTTCGGGATCGGACAAAAAGCTTTCGTCGCCCCACATCAACAGCGTTGGACAGGTGATGCGCGTCCACAAGGCAACGTAGTCCTCCGGCGACAGCCGGTATGGCGCCCGCGCCCGCTGATAATGATCGAACTTCCAGCGATAGAGTCCGTCGGCGCCTTTCCGAACGCCATAGCTGGCAAGATGGAGCGCCAACGCCGATGTCAGCCGCTTGTTGCGCGTCGACAACCGCTTCGCCGCCTCCTCGATCGTCCGGAACGTGCTCTCTTGATGCTCCGAGATGCGGTCGAGCTGGTCGATCCAGCGCGACATCTGCTCGTGAATCGGCGCAGGCTGCGAGCCCGACAGGAAAGCGCCATCCAGCACGATGAGGCGCGAAACCTTTTCCGGATAGGTGCCGGCATAGGCCAATGCGACCATGCCGCCCATCGAATGACCGACAAACGCCGCGTCCTGCAGCCCCGCAAACTGCATCAGCCGGGTCATGTCATAGACGTTGTCCGTCAGGCTGTAGCTGCTTCCTTTCGCCCATTCGGAATCACCGTGGCCGCGCAGGTCCGGCGCCATGATATGGAAATGCGGCTGCAATTCGCGCGCGATCGCATCCCAATTGCGGCAATGATCGAGCCCGCCATGGACCAGGATCAGAGGCGGCGCGGATTCATTGCCCCAGTCGACATAATGCAACTGTAGCCCCTGGGACTCGTAAAAGCGGTCTTCCGGCTCGGCCATCGTGGATCGTCCCTCGCGGAGGTGATGGCCTATTTCGGCGCAAATCCGAACGTCCGCTCGAAGCGCTTGGCGTAGTCGGGCCACACCTCGGGATTGACGATGCGCGGCGGCCGCTTGCCGTCGAGCGCATCGAGAATTTGTTCGGCGGCGATCCGGCCCATGTTGATGCGCGCTTCCCTGGTCACGCCGGCCGTGTGCGGGCTCGCCAGCACATTGTCGAACTGCAGCAGCGGGTGCTCCGGCGGGGGCGGCTCCTTGTCCCAGACGTCGAGGCCGGCTCCAGCAATGCGTTTGTCGCGCAACGCCTCGTACAGCGCCTCCTCATCGTGAATGAAGCCGCGCGCCGTGGTGATGAAGAAGGCGTGCGGTTGCATCAGCGCGAACTCGCGGGCGCCGATCATGCGGCGATTGTCCTTGGTCAGGGGACAGGAGATAGAGACGAAATCCGAGCGGCGCATCAGATCGTGAAGCTCGACCTTTTCGCCACCGCGGGCGGCGATTTCTTCCGCGGTCAGATAGGGATCGTAAGCGATCACCTTCATATGCAAAAGGCCGTTGCAGAGCTCGGCGATACGGCGGCCGACATTGCCGATCCCGACGATGCCCACCGTCTTGCCCTGCACTTCGTTGCCGATCAGCGCGTTCCGATTGACATTGGCCTGGCGGCGCAGCGCGCGGTCGGATTCGAGGATGCGCTTGGACAGCGTCAGCATCATCCCCAGCGCATGTTCGGCGACCGAATTGGCGTTGCCGCCGGACTGGTTGACGACGAGCACGCCGGCCGCTGTGCAGGCGTCAACGTCGACGGGATCGAAGCCCGCGCCGTTCGAGGAGACGATCAGGAGGTTCGGCGCCCGCCGCAACAAATCCTGGTCGACATGGAAATGCCTGGCGATTTCGTCGCGCGCCGCTCCGACCTGATAGGCATGTGCCGCCGACAATATCGGCGCTGCGATGGCATCCGGGGTTTCGTTCTCAAGCCGATCGAGCCGCACGTCGGCGCGGGCTCTCAGGATATCGATATAGATCTCGTGGGCGAGATATTTGACGTAGAACACGCGCTTGTTGTTGACGGTCATGTTTCTTGGCAACTTTCAGTTCGGGAAACCGTAGAGTTTGGCGGGATTGGCGACGAGGATGCGGTGCTGCGTCGCCATATCAGGCGTCCACGTCTGAAACAACTCGAGCAGATGCCCGGCGTCGGGCATTTCGCCCTCGACACGCGGATGCGGCCAGTCGCCGCCCCACACCAGCCGCTCCGGATTGGCCTTCACCAGCGCTTCATGAAACGGCCGCGCATCGGGGTAATCAGGCGCGTTCTGGCTGAGGCGATGCGCGCCCGACAGCTTGGCCCAGCACCAGCCTTCGCCGACGCAGCGAAGCAAACTCTGAAAACCTTCGGTGCCGGTACCGGCGCGGGCGTCGGTGCGGCCCATATGGTCGATCACGACCGGCAGCCGCAGCGTTTTCAGTAGCGGTATCGTCTGCGGCAAATCCTTGACGTCGATCCACAACTGCAGATGCCAGCCGAGTTCGGCCATGAGCGGCGCAAGTTTCTCCGCTTCGCTCAACGGAACGCCGCCGCGATAATGCAACTGCCCACCGCGAAAGAAGTGATTGAAGCGCAAGCCACGGACGCCCAGCGCATTCCACGCGCGCAGATCGCCTGGCGATATTTCGGCGTCGGCCACCGCGACGCCGCGCAGGCGCTGCGGTTGCCGCTTCAGCGCGTCGAGCATCGCCGAATTGTCGCGGCCGTGCGCACTGCCCTGCACCAGCACGCCGCGCGCAAAGCCGATCGCATCGAGCATGCCGAGGTATTTTTCCAGCGGCGCGTCCGGCGGCGTGTAGCTGCGATCGTCCGCATAGGGGAAACGATCCGCCGGTCCGAACACATGGGCGTGCGTGTCGCAGGCGCCTGGCGGCAACGGCACGCGCGGACGGGTGACTTCGCGTGGCGGCAGGCAGGCGGGAATTATTGGAGGCGCCACGGTGTTATTCCGCTTTCATTCCGGCGGCCTTGATGATCGGCCCCCATTTCTCGTAGTCGGCACGGATTTTGGCGTCGAATTGTTGCGGCGTACTGCCGATCGGCTGGGCGCCGAGCTTGGCCAGCCGCTGCTTGACGGCGTCCGTATTCAGCGCCGCGACGAAATCCTGCGAGAGTTTGGCCAGCACATCGGATGGCATTCCGGCCGGTCCGAGCAGGCCCCACCAGACGCCGGTGTCATAGCCCGGCACAGTCTCGGACATCGCGGGTACGTCAGGCAGGAACGGCGCGCGGGCAGCCGTGGTAACCGCGAGCGCGCGAAGCGTGCCGGCCTGGAGCTGTCCGACCGATTCCGGACCGTTGTTGAACGACATCGGAACCTGTCCGCCGAGCAGATCATTGATCGCAGGCGCGCCGCCCTTGTAGGGGATGGCGGTGAGATCGACCTTGGCCAGGTTTTTCAAGAGCTCGCCGGCGAGATGCGTCGACGTACCGTTACCGGCATGCGCAAACGACAGGCTTCCAGGTTTGGCTTTTGCCGCCGCTATCATCTCGGCCAGCGTCTTAAAGGGAGAGTCCGCTCTCACCAGCAGGATATTGGGTGACGACGCCAGCAGCGAGATCGGCGTGAAATCCTTGAACGTGTCATAGGGGATCTTGGAATACAGGAACGGATTGGTGGCGTGGCCGCTCGCCACCATGATCAGGGTGTAACCATCAGGCGGAGCGGTTGCGACCGCCTGCGAGGCAATCACGCCACCGGCACCCGGACGGTTCTCCACCACAACCGACTGCCCCCATTGCTTGGAGACGACATCGCCAAGCGTGCGCGTCAGGACATCGACGCCGCCACCGGCGGGATAAGGCACGAAAACATGCACGGGCCTGGACGGAAACGTCTGGGCGAATGCGCCGCCGCATACGACATGCATGGCCGCCGCAACAGCAGCGATCCGGAACCACCTGCCCATAGCGTCCCCTCCCGATATTTTTCTTACTTATCTCACATCGTCGCATGCCGAGTGTAGCGCCGCGCGGCGCAGAGCCGGATACGATCGGGACATGTTGACAATCCCGCCGATGACGTCAAGTTTCGCCGCTCCAGGGATGAGCGCGAACGAAAGACGTCGCGGGCTAAGGAGACTAAAATGGCGGTAGCAGAGGAAAAAACCTCGCCCGAAACCTCTGAGAAGAGCTGGCACGGTATCGTGCTGCAATCCCTCAAGCGCAACGATATCCGCCTCGTCCCCTACGTGCCCGACCGTGTCCTGACGACGCTGATCAAGAACCTGCACGCCGATCCCTTCTTCACGACCTTCCCCGCGGCACGCGAAGAGGAAGCGGTCGGCATCGTCTCCGGCGCCTGGATGGGCGGCATGCGCGGCGCGGTGCTGATGCAGACTTCGGGATTCGCCACTCTGGCAAACGTGCTGGCGTCGCTGGCGATCCCCTATCAGATCCCGCTGATCATGTTCGTGTCCGAACGCGGCACGCTCGGCGAATTCAACTACGGCCAGTCGCTGGTGTGCCGCACCATGCGGCCGGTGCTGGACTCCCTTGCGATGGAGCATCACACCGCGACAAGGCTCGACGAGTTCGAATTCATCGTTGACCGCTCCATCAAGCAGGCCATCAGCACACAGGCGCCGGTGGCGCTGATCCTCTCGCCGCTTCTGACCGGCGGCAAAGTCTTCGACAAGTGAGCGACTCATGAACAGCGCCAACGATACCCCTGCCCGCAATACCAAGGTCATGAACCGCTTCGACCTCACCTCGCGGCTGATTGCGAAGTTGAAGAACGAGGAAGCCGTGATCGGCGGCATCGGCAACACCAATTTCGACCTGTGGGCCGCCGGCCACCGGCCGCAGAATTTCTACATGCTCGGCAGCATGGGTCTCGCCTTCCCGATCGCGCTCGGCGTCGCGCTCGCGCAACCGAATCGACGCGTGTTCGCGCTGGAGGGGGACGGCTCGCTGTTGATGCAACTGGGATCGCTCTCGACGATCGCGACATTGGCGCCCAAAAATCTCACCATGATCGTGATGGACAACGGCATCTACCAGATCACCGGCGCACAACCGACGCCGGGTGCCGCCGTGGCCGACATCGTCGCCATCGCGGTCGCGAGCGGCCTCGCCAACAGCGCCTGGGCGGCGGACGAGGAGGACTTCGAGCGCCTGATCGAGCAGTCCATGTCGGCCGCGGGCCCGGCGCTGATCGGCGTGCGCATCGACGACAAGCCAGGCGTCGGCACCACCCGCCGCGATCCCGTACAGATCCGGGAGCGCTTCATGCACGGTATGGGCGTACGGGAGCCGCTCTGAGGGGCGATTAACCACAGACATCGCCAATGCCGTGTGCATGGGATGGCCGGCACGGAAATCGTGCTATGCCATTCCGATGACGATCATCCTTCGACTATTCGCCTGGGGCCTTGCCGCGGCAATCGCCTTCGCAACACTCGGTCCGGCGGAACAACGGCCGCATTCAAACCTCGGGCAGAACGGGGAGCATGCGCTTGCCTTTGTGCTGCTCGGACTCGCCTTCGGATTAGCCCACACGCGCAACCGGTTGCACACGGCGGCCTTCGTCATCGCTTACACCGGCCTGGTCGAGATCCTGCAGCTCTGGGCGCCTGGCCGGCACGCCCGCCTGGAAGACTTTGTGGTCGACGCGCTGGCGGCATCCGTCGGGCTTGCGGCTAGTATGGTTCTCGACTGGAAGATCAGGCGATCGCGCCATAGCGCATCCTGACAAGAAAAATCCTCGCGGGACGATCGCCCGCGAGGATGGCTCAGTAAGAGCTGCGTTCTTTAGTCGAGGATCCTGACGATCCTGCGCGTGCGCGGCTCCACGATCACGCGGCGATCGTTGACCACCGCATAGCGGTATTCGGTGTATCGCGGCACCGGACGCAGTTGGACGGTCGGCGGCAGCGGCTCGCCCACCACCACCTGCTCACGAACCACGACAGAACGGTCTCGCGGGACCGAATTGATCACGGCGTTCGGAATTTCCACGGCCGCGCCGAGCGCAGCACCCACCGTGCCGCCGACGATCGCGCCGACCGGGCCACCGACTTCAGCGCCCGCGGCGGCGCCGTCCGCGGCGCCTTGCGCGGTTGTCGATTGAGCGAATGCCGCGCCAGAGGTCAGCAACGAAGCCGCAATCAGTGAAACGGCCAAACGACTATTCATCACATTCTCCAGTAAATTGATGACGCGTCTCAACCACCGGAGGCGTGAGAAGGTTCCGGTTCCAATGCGGCAGCAAAAAGGGCCGCGCCGAAATTTCGGCGCGGTTCCAGTCACAGGGAGAAACAGAGATCAGGCTTGCGCGATTTCGTGGCTTGCCATCATTTCCAGCGCGCGCACCATTCCCGAATGGTCCCATGCCTTGCCGCCATGCGCGGTGCAGGCGCTGAACAATTGCTGGGCTAGCGCCGTGCTCGGCAAGGAAAGGCCAAGCGCTCGCGCGCCCTCCAGCGCCAGGTTGAGATCCTTCTGGTGCAGCTCGATACGAAAGCCCGGATCGAAGTTGCGCTTCACCATGCGCTCGCCATGCACCTCGAGAATTCGTGACGATGCGAAGCCGCCCATCAGCGCCTTGCGCACCAGCGCCGGATCCGCGCCGGCCTTCGATGCAAACAATAGCGCCTCGCCGACCGCCTCGATCGTCAGCGCGACGACGATCTGGTTGGCGACCTTGGTGGTCTGCCCGTCGCCATTGGCGCCGACGAGGGTGACGTTCTTGCCCATCTTGTCGAACACCGGCTTCATCGCGTTGAACGCGCGCTCCGGTCCGCCGACCATGATGGTGAGGCTCGCCGCCTTGGCGCCCACCTCGCCACCGGAGACTGGTGCGTCGAGATAATCGGCGCCGAGCGCCTCCACCTTCTTGGCAAACTCCTTGGTGGCGAGCGGCGAGATCGAACTCATGTCGACAACGATCTGCCCCTTGGAGAGCCCCTCGGCGACGCCGCCCGGCCCGAACAGGACCGCCTCCACATGCGGCGTATCAGGCACCATGATAATGACAACGTCGGCCTTCTCGGCGACTTCCTTGCCCGATTTGCAGACCTCGCCGCCTGCTGCAACAAGCTCTGGTGCAATGGGTCCGACATCGTGCAGGAACAGGCGATGGCCGGCGGCCTGGAGATGGCCCGCCATCGGGCGCCCCATGGTGCCGAGGCCGATAAAGCCGATATCGATCATTTCAACTCCCCTTACTTCGTTTCTTGTTTAGGTATCGGCCGTCAGCGCCGCGTGCCAACCAAGGCCCTCGACCGTCGTCGTCCTCGGCTTGTATTCGCAGCCGATCCAGCCGCGATAACCAATAGCGTCGAGATGGCGGAACAGGAAGGGATAGTTGATCTCGCCGGTGCCCGGTTCATTGCGGCCGGGATTATCGGCGAGTTGCACATGGGCGATGCGCGGCAGATGCTTTTGCAGGCTTCGCGCGATGTCGCCTTCCATCACCTGCATGTGGTAGATGTCGTATTGCACGAACAGATTGCTCGAGCGCACATCGGCCATGAGCTGAAGCGCCTGTGCGGTCTTGTTCAGGAAAAAGCCGGGGATGTCGATGGTGTTGATCGGCTCGATCAGGAGTTTGATCTCCTGCTTGGCGAGCGCATCCGCCGCAAAGCGCAGATTGCCGATCAATGTCTCGTTGAGATCGGTCGCATCAGCATCGTCAGGCGTGATGCCGACCAGGCAATTGAGCTGGCGGCAATCGAGCGCCTTGGCGTAATCGATGGCGCGTCCGACGCCGTCGCGAAATTCGTCGACGCGATCAGGCAGGATGGCGATGCCGCGCTCGCCGGCTGCCCAGTTGCCGGCGGGGAGATTGTGCAGCACCTGGGTCAGGCCGTGCTGGTGCAACTGCTCGCGCAGATCGGCCTTCTCGAAATCATACGGGAATAGATATTCGACCCCGTTGAATCCTGCCGCCTTGGCGGCCGCAAAGCGATCGAGGAACGGCTGCTCGCCGAACAGCATGGTGAGATTGGCGGCAAATTTCGGCACGATTCATTCTCCTCGCGTTAAACTAGCCTTAGTGCGTCATAAGTCCCTCATGGTGAGGAGCGCGAAGCGCGTCTCGAACCATGAGGCCCGTCTGTGGCCTACATCCTTCGAGACGCCCGCTCTGCGGGCTCCTCAGGATGAGGGGATGAGCAGCTATGACGCAGTGGAACTATGCCGGCAGCAGCTTGCCGGCTTGCGGCGCGCTCGGTTTGGCCGGCGTGTCGTCCAGCGGCAGATCGAGCACTTCCTCGAATTCGACGATGTTGTCGATCTCGGTGCCCATCGAGATGTTGGTGACCCGCTCGAGAATGAACTCGACCACGACAGGCACCTTGAATTCCGCCATCCATTCGCGTGCGGTGGCGAACGCCGCCTGCGCATGGTTCGGATCGGTGACGCGGATCGCCTTGCAGCCGAGCCCCTCGGCGACCGTGACATGGTCCACGCCATAGACCCCGATCTCGGGTGCGTTGATGTTCTCGAAGGAAAGCTGGACGTGATAGTCCATGTCGAACCCGCGCTGCGCCTGGCGGATCAGCCCGAGATAGGAGTTGTTCACGACGACGTGGATGTAGGGCAGCTTGAACTGCGCGCCTACCGCAAGCTCCTCGATCAGGAACTGGAAATCGTAATCGCCCGACAGCGCGACGATCTGGCGCGACGGATCGGCCGCACGCACGCCCAGCGCCGCCGGCAATGTCCAGCCGAGCGGGCCGGCCTGCCCCGCATTGATCCAGTTGCGCGGGCCGTAGACACCGAGGAATTGCGCGCCGGCGATCTGCGACAATCCGATCACGCTGACGTAGCAGGTATCGCGTCCGAACGCCTTGCTCATCTCCTCATAGACACGCTGCGGCTTGATCGGCATGTCGTCGAAATGGCTCCTGCGCAGCATCGTGCGCTTGCGGTCCTGGCATGCCGCCGGCCATGCCTGCCGCTCCCTCAGCTTACCGGCCTTGCGCCACTCTCTGGCGACCGAGACGAACAATTCCAGCGCCGCCTTGGCGTCGGAGACGATGCCGAAATCGGGATTGAACACGCGTCCGATCTGCGTCGGCTCGATATCGACATGCACAAATTTGCGGCCCTTGGTGTAGGTCTCGATCGAGCCGGTGTGCCGGTTGGCCCAGCGGTTGCCGATGCCGAGCACGAAGTCGGACTGCAGCATGGTCGCGTTGCCGTAGCGGTGGCTGGTCTGCAAGCCGACCATGCCTGCCATCAGCACGTGATCGTCGGGAATAGCGCCCCACCCCATCAGCGTCGGCACCACCGGAACGTTGACCGTCTCGGCGAACTGGACCAGCAGCTCGGACGCGTCGGCATTGATGACGCCGCCGCCCGCCACGATCAGCGGCCGCTCCGCCGCATTGAGCATCTCAAGCGCCTTCTCGATCTGCTTGCGGGTCGCCGTGGGCTTGTAGACCGGCAGCGGCTCATAGGTCTCGTCGTCGAATTCGATCTCCGCAAGCTGCACGTCTAGCGGCAGGTCGATCAGCACCGGCCCCGGACGCCCGGAACGCATGATGTGAAACGCCTGGCTGAACACGCGCGGCACCAGCGCCGGCTCGCGCACGGTGACCGCCCATTTCGTCACCGGCTTGGCAATCGATTCGATATCGATTGCCTGAAAGTCTTCCTTGTAGAGCCGCGCCCGCGGCGCCTGCCCGGTGATGCACAGGATCGGGATCGAATCCGCGATCGCCGAATAAAGCCCGGTGATCATGTCGGTGCCGGCCGGACCCGAGGTACCGATGCAGACGCCGATATTGCCCGCCTTGGCGCGGGTATAACCCTCGGCCATGTGCGAAGCGCCCTCGACATGGCGCGCCAGGATGTGCCCGATCGAGCCGCGCTTCTTCAGCGCGGAGTAAAGCGGATTGATCGCGGCGCCCGGAACGCCGAAGGCGATGGTCACGCCTTCCTTCTCCAGGATCCGCACAGCTGCATCGATCGCCCGCATCTTCGCCATGTCGCGCCTCGCTCAAACAGTGTTGGCTCTGGCGGCGATCTTCGTGGCGACGAGACGCAATCTCAACGCGGGCGATTTTATTTCCCGCGGAGTGGGAGGGAGTTAGAAAATACGCGACAAATCAGGCGCTTGGTTCACGAACGTGGTGGAAAGCCTGTGAGGCCGCCGTTGCGAGAAGGATTTACGTCCGGAACTCAGTCCAGATTCTTCCGCTTCAACTTCATTTGCATATCGAACTTGAGGTCATATTTCTTGCCGTCTGCGCAGACGGCGTCATCGACCTCAAACTGCTGGTCGTCTTCATCCATCTCGAACTTGCCCCCTGAACATCCCTCGACCTGAACCGCAGCGACAAGCTTCGCGCGCTCGTCTTCGGTGACCGCGCGATCGGCGAGCGCAGGAAGCGCCGATAGGACCAGTATCGCCGTTGATGTGATCAATCGCATATCAAGCCCTCCCGAGATCCGCTCCGACCAGCCAATTGAATGCCTGCGGCCGGCAATGGTTCCGGCTTTCAGCCAATTCGCACCGCCGAACCCCAGGCAGAATTATTGCACAAGGCCTTCAACTCCCAGTAGACTGCGCTGGCGCCACCGATAAAAAGGACGTGCGACGATGACCGATGTCCCCATGAACGCCGGTGCTCAATCTATCGCCGCCGAACCGAGCCTTCGTAGGGTCATGGGCCCCTGGCTGCTCTTGCTGTTCATCGTCGGCGATATTCTCGGCACCGGAATCTATGCGCTCACAGGCCAGGTGGCGAAGCAGGTCGGCGGTGTCGTATGGCTGCCTTTTGTGGTTGCGTTTGTGGTCGCCCTTGTGACCGCGTTCAGCTATCTCGAGCTGGTCACGAAATATCCGAGGGCTGCGGGCGCGGCCCTCTACACTCACAAGGCTTTTGGCATCCATTTTGTCACGTTCATCGTTGCATTTGCGGTGATGTGCTCAGGTATCACCTCGGCATCGACCGCTTCCCGGGCTTTCGCCGCGAACATGTCGAACGCAATGGGCCTCAACCTATCGGCCTTTGCCATCACGATTACCGGTCTCGCTTTCATGGCAGTCGTTGCTGCAGTCAATTTCCGCGGTGTTGGCGAAAGTCTGAAAGCTAATGTCGTTCTCACCTGTGTGGAGCTGACGGGACTGCTGATCATCATCGTGATCGGCCTTTGGGCGATCGGGTTGGGCCAGGGCGATGTCTCGCGTGTCATTCAGTTTCGTTCGACCGCTGACGGCGGCATGTTCTGGCCGGTGATTGCCGCGACCACGCTCGCATTCTTTGCCATGGTAGGCTTCGAGGATTCGGTCAACATGGCCGAGGAATGCAAGGATCCAAGCCGTCACTTTCCAAAGGTGCTGCTTGTAGGCCTTGTGATTACCTGTCTCATCTATGTCCTTGTCTCGGTCTCGGCAATCACCCTGGTGGCGCCGGAGCAATTGGGCGAAGGCGAAACACCGCTTCTGAAGGTCGTCCAACAGGGCGCGCCAAATTTTCCGATTTGGATCTTTGGATTCATCACGATGTTTGCCGTGGCCAATACCGCTCTCATCAATATGCTCATGGCCAGCCGCCTTGTGTATGGCATGAGCCGCGAGCATGTGCTTCCGCCAGCTCTCGGGAGAGTACACAGGATGCGGCGGACGCCCTATGTCGCCATCGGCTTCACGACCTTGCTGGCGTTTGCCCTGATCACGTTCGTCGGTGAGGTGCCGGCACTCGGAGGCACCACCGCGCTTCTTTTGCTATGCGTTTTCACGGTGGTTAACGTTGCGGTGCTGGTGCTTCGGCGCGATTCTGTAAGTCATCAGCACTTTCGCACGCCGACCATTCTGCCGATCCTGGGCGCTGTGTTTTGCGCTTTCCTCGCCAGTCCCTGGACCGGCCGTGACCCCGTTCAGTACCGGGTCGCCGGTGTCCTGATCGGAGTGGGCATCGTTCTGTGGCTCATCACGATCATGCTCAACCGGATGACCGGGATAGCGAGAATAGAGCCGGATATGGAACATTTAGGTCGCGGCGGGCCCATCAACTAGAGCGTTTTCCAGCGAAGTGGACACCGGTTCGCGTCAAGAAAACGCATCAAAACAAGAATCTAGAGCCCGGTTCTGATTCAATCAGAACCGACGGGCTCTAGACGAGGCTCAGTTCATCCGCAGTTCCGTAATGTGCCGCGAATCGGGGCTGAGCTCACCACGCTCGACGCGCTTGACGATATCGGTCAGCGCGGCGTTTGCGGTGCAGGCGATGCCGAGCTTCTCGCCCTCGCGCACGACAAAGCCGTTGAGGAACTCGATCTCCGTGCGACGGCCCTTCTGCATGTCCTGACCCATCGACGGGCGCTGCTGGGAAGACGTGCGCTTGCTGTCCTTGAAGCGCTGCTCGTCGCAGATGCGCATCGCTTCCTCGTCGCCCTCACCGGCCCGCGCGATCATCTCCGGCGGCAGATGCAATATCTCTTCAAGCTGATAGCCGTGCGCCTGCCCGACGCGGATCGCTTCGCTGCCGAGCCGGGTGGAGAACCGGCGCAGCGGATCGCTTTGCAGGATTTCGGCGCCCGGCAAGCCGGTGCAGGCCGAGAGCCCGTTGCCCATGACGTTGGCGACCAGCTTCGACCAGCGCTCGCCCCAGAGATTCTCCGTCACCTTGGCGCTGTCGGAATAGCCGACCAGGCGGCAGACTTCCTCCGCCCGCGGTGTGATACGGCCGTGCACCTCGCCGGCGCGAAACACCGTGTGCGCCGCCCCGCCCTTGCCGGCGCCGCGGTGGATGTGGCCGGGCTCCGGCAGGTTCACCGTGATGCTGCTGGCAATGCAGCCCAGCGTCTTGCCCCAGCCGACGATGCCGGCAATCGTCTCCTCGTTCATGCAGTTCTGCAGCGATACCACGTACCCGTCCGGCGCCAGATATTGCTGGATCAGCATGGTGGCCCAGGCGGTGTCGTAGGATTTCATGCAGACGAAGGCGATGTCGATCGGCCTCTCCTTGGCGAGCCGCTGCGCGTCCGTGACGTGGAGCGCGTGCACGGGCACCGAGAATTCCGCGACATCCATGGCGTGGGTGACGCGCAGCCCGTGCTTCCTCATATGCTCGACATGCTCGGGCCAGGGATCGATGAACGTAACGTCCTCGCCCGCCTGCACCATATGGGCGCCGGCATACCCGCCGACGGCGCCCGCTCCGACGATCGCGATCTTCCGGCCCATGCTTTCTCCCCTTGCATTTTCTTGCGTTGAATTGTTCAGCTTCCCGGGCAAATGTCCACGGCCGGTCAAATTGGCATCCGGCATATTCTTCTGTACGTATTCTTTACGTACTTCATCTGGTCTGCGTAGGAACGAATGCCGTAGCAGTAGCCAACCAGCAGCATCCGGACGTTGCGATTTCTTGAGCGTCCTCGTGGCCGTCTGTAGGCGGTTATGTCAGGTTGAAAACGATCATGCACCCTGGAGTTTGTCGGCCGACGCAAAATGCGGGCGCGACCCCACGGCTTCATGGGGGACGATCCGATCGGTTGCACAACGTATGATGTCGTAGCATTCACAGGTAGCTTCCTCGAGCCGCGCCCTGTCGATTTCGACCAAGCCCCGCCGAGCGGATCTGATGGCGCCTAAGGCGCGGAGTTTTGCAATCACCTGCGTCACGGTCGTTCGTCGGACCCCGAGCAACTGCGAAAGCGTCCCCTGCGTTAATGATAGGATGTTGTTGTCCTCCGTTCGATCGTGGAGGTGAAGCAGCCACCGGGCCATGCGGGCCTCGACCGAGTGCAGTCCGTTGCAGGCTGAGACGTGCTGGAACTGCATGAGTATCGACCTCGTGTGCGCCTCGACCACATGTCTGATGGCGCCGCTCTCCATGTAGGCTGCATGAAACCGCGACACGGAGATTTGCGATGCGGTGCCGCCCACCCGCACGACCGCGGTCACGGACGACAAGAAAGAGGGTCCCAGCACCGATAATGCGCCGATCGCTCCCTCGCGCCCGATTACCGCGGTTGCAATGGTTTCGCCGTTCGGAAGGCCGAGCATGAAGGAGATGGCCCCGCTATGGGGAAAGTAAACATGTTGGCGTCGATCTCCCGCTCGTATCACCACGGCGCCCTGTTCAAGCGACACCTTCTGGAGATGAGGGGCGAGCAACGCGAGGTCTGCCGGCGGCAACGCGGTGAGGAGACGATTACCGGCGCTCGCCGGACGTCCCATCACGAGAGACTTCCTCCGTCAGAAGAACACGCAGCTCTCCTGGAAAGTCTTTGGCAGGAACGCCTTCTGCGCTGCGCCGACACTAACTCCACTTTCATCCGGCTCTGAACTGCCTTCTTGGATACGATACTTGCTGGGTACCTTAACGTGCCGCGCCGGTAAAGGTAAGGCGAACCCTTGACGGGCGTCGCAGGTGATCGGGGAACCGCTCGGACACTACCCTCAGGACCGCTGGTGAGTTCCGCCAAGCGGCCTGCCACCGGTTCTGGATGCGCGCTCCCTTGGATGAAGGAAAGTCCCTGCAAAGACCGCTTCGAAGCTATTGTTTTCTTGCTTCGAAAATCGTTTCCGTCCCGTTTTGTTCACGGTCGTTTCAGCCAGCCCTCGCCGCCGGCATCACGCCGCCGAGCGCCACCGTCAACTCCGCCGCCACTTCCCGCACCGTCTGGCCGAGCGACGGCAGGCGTTCGTCGGTCAGCCGGCTGGTCATGCCGGAGACGGAGATTGCAGCCAGCGGCTCGGCGCAGTCGTTGTAGACCACGGCGGCGATGCAGCGCAGGCCCATGCAGGCCTCCTCGTCGTCGATCGCAAAACCCTGGCGGCGGATTTTTTCGAGTTCCTTGAACAAATCGCTCGGCCGCACGATCGATTTTTCGGTCAGCCGCGGCATGCCGTGATGATGGATGATCGCGCTGACGTCCTCGTTGGAATAGGTCGCCAGCACCGCCTTGCCGACGCCGGAGGCGACCATCGCGACGCGACCGCCGACCTTGGTCAGCGAACGCATGATTTCGCGGCTTTCCATACGGGTCAGCACGATGATGAATTCGTCGTCGACGACGGCGAGATTCGCTGTCTCCCGCGTCAGGTCGCGCAGCTTGCGCAAATAAGGCATCGCCTGTGCCGTGAAATTGCGGCGGCGGGCGAAGGTTGCTCCCACCGTGAAGGCGCGCGTACCGACATGCCATTTCGATTCGGTGCGATCGAACTGCACGAAGCGGCGGCTTTCCAGCGTCCCGAGCAGGCGATGCACGGTGGAGGTGGAAAGGCCGGTGCGGATGGCGAGATCGCTCAGGCGATAGCCTTCGTCGTCTTCAGCAAGCGTTTCAATGATGGAGAGTGCGCGATCGACGGACTGGACGCCGCCGTCACGGGCGTTCTCGTCCTGGTCCGCACCGGATTTCGGCTCGATCGCCTTGCGCCGGATCACGTCTCTCTTCATCGCGACCTGCATCCATCCGTCGGTTGGATCAATACCGCGTATCCGTGGCCTCGTGGTTCGAGACGCGCGGCTTCGCCGCGCTCCTCACCATGAGGGTTTCAGACCTCATCCTGAGGAGCCACGCGCAAGCGTGGCGTCTCGAAGGATGAAGCCACGGAAAATGCTCTAGCGCGTAGATCGGCAAGTTCCGTTTCTAATAATTCGTCAGATGAAAATGCCGCTTCGGAGAGCTTCCGAAGCGGCATTTATCGTTGATAAGCTCAGAGCAAGCCCGCGCCGCGCGCCCACTTGTACTTGGCCCCTAACACCTCGACCGGCAGTTCGGTCGAATAGGCATAGGCCGGGATGCCGTTCTGGTAGAGATATTCGGCGGCCTCCTCGACCTCGACGTCGCCGGCGAGCGAGGCGACGATCGGCTTCACAAAGCCCTTGGCCTCCATCTCCTTCTTCACCTCGACCATGTTGCGGGCGAATACCATCGGCGGCGTCACGATCGTGTGCCAGTAGCCGAGGATCAGCGAATGGATGCGCTCATCCGACAGGCCGAGCTTCACGGTGTTGACATAGGTGATCGGCGGCTCACCGCCGGTGATATCCACAGGATTTCCGGCCGCGCCGAACGGTGGGATGAATTTTCGGAACGCCGCGTCGAGATCCGGCGGCATCTGCATCAGTGACAGGCCGTTATCCACACAGGAGTCCGATAGCAGCACGCCCGAACCACCGGCACCGGTGATGATCAGCACGTTTTCGCCCTTCGGCGTCGGCAACACCGGCACGCCGCGCGCAAACTCGAGCAATTGCCGCAAGGACCGGGCGCGGATCACGCCCGATTGCTTGAACACGTCCTCGTAGATCTTATCGTTGCCGGCGAGCGCGCCCGTGTGCGACGAGGCCGCCTTGGCGCCGGCCGAGGTGCGGCCCGCCTTCAGCACCACCACCGGCTTCTTCTTGGAGACGCGCTTGGCGGCTTCCGCAAAGGCGCGGCCGTCCTTCAGGTCCTCGCAGTGCTGGGCGATCAGGTTGGTGTTGGGGTCCTGCTCGAAGAACGCCAGCAGATCGTCCTCGTCGATGTCGGACTTGTTGCCGAGACCGACGATCGCCGACACACCCATTTTCGCCGAGCGCGAAAAACCGATGATCGCCATGCCGATGCCGCCGGACTGCGACGACAAAGCCGCATGGCCCTTGACGTCGTAGGCGGTGCAGAACGTCGCGCAGAGATTCGACCACGTATAGTAGAAGCCGTAGATGTTCGGCCCCATCAGGCGGACGTTGTACTTCTTGCCGACCTCGACGATTTCGGCCTGCAATTCAGGCGCGCCGGCTTCGGCAAAGCCCGACGGAATCAGCACGGCGCCTGGAATTTTCTTTTCGCCGCATTCGGCGAGTGCGCCTGCGACGAACTTCGCAGGGATCGCGAACACCGCTGTGTCGATCACGCCCGGCACGTCCTTGACGCTCTTGTAGGCCTTATAGCCCAGGATGTCGGCGGCCTTCGGGTGGATCGGATAGATCTCGCCCTTGTAGCCGCCGTTGATCAGGTTCTTCATGACGGAGTTGCCGATCTTGCCGTCCTCGGCGGAGGCGCCGATCACGGCAACGCCCTTCGGCTGCATGATGCGGTTCATCGCAGTGACGATTTCTTCGGTCGGGCGCGGCGCCGGACGCGGCTTGTAATCGAAATCGACGACGATGCGCACGTCGGCTGCAATCGCATCTTTCTTGGTGGCGAATACCGGATTGAGATCGAGTTCGACGATTTCGGGAAAATCGCTGACGAGCTGCGAGACCTTGACGATGACGTCAGCCAGCGCATCGCGGCTGACCGGATCGCCACCGCGCACGCCCTTCAGCATGTCATGGGCCTGGATGCCGTCGAGCATCGACAGCGCATCGTCCTTGGTCGCGGGCGCGAGGCGGAAGGTGATGTCTTTCAGCACCTCGACCAGCACGCCGCCGAGGCCGAAGGCGACAAGCTTGCCGAACGAACCATCGGTAATGGAGCCGACGATGACCTCGGTGCCGCCCGCCAGCATCTGCTGGACCTGGATGCCCTCGATCTTGGCATCGGCCTTGTACTTCTTCGCATTGGCGAGAATGGTGTCATAGGCCTTCTCGGCATCGGCCGCGGTCTTCACCCCGACCATGACGCCGCCGGCTTCGGTCTTGTGGAGAATGTCCGGCGAGACGATCTTCATCACCACCGGGAAGCCCATGCTGGATGCGATCTTGGATGCATCAGCGGCAGACTTGGCCACGCCCTCTTTGGGAACCGGGATGCCATAGGCATCGCACACCACCTTGCCCTCCGGCGCGGTAAGGCTCGTGCGCTTCTCGGCTTTCACCGTATCGAGCACCCGGCGGACAGCCTCTTGGGCGCTGGGCTCGGCGATCTTGCGGGCCGCATCTGCAGAATTTGACATTGGCTTCCTCCTAGGGCTAGTTTTATGGCATTTGGTATGCCAGAGATTAGATTGTCAAGACAAACTATCGCGCGGAAACAGCGAAAACACGGGCATCTTGACATCCTGGTATTTGGTATGCCAAAAATCTTCGGGTGTTTCTTCTGCTAAGAAGACGTCTCCAAAACAGGGAGGAGACGAGTCGTGCCCGCACGTAAACAAACCAAGGCGCCGCCTGTCATGGCTGAGGCAGATATCGCAATCGTTCGGATTGCGCCTGAGACGAGCTTCAAGAACAAGGCCTACGAGGCCTTGAAGGAAGCTATTCTCAAGATGGATATCTATGCGACTCCCGAGCAAGTGATGCTCGACGAGCGCGCGCTGTCCGAACGCCTCGGCGTCAGCCGTACCCCTATTCGCGAAGCCATCGCGATGCTCGAACAGGATGGCTTCGTCAAGACCGTGCCGCGTCGCGGCATCGTCGTGGTCCGCCGCACCAAGACCGAGATCGTCGACATGATCCGCGCCTGGGCCGCACTCGAGAGCATGGCCGCGCGCCTGATCACGACCACCGCGCGCAAGAAGGACATCACCGCGCTGCGCGATTTCTTCAAGGATTTTGGCAAAGACCGGCTGCCGCAGGATCATGTCGAGGAATACTCCAAGGCGAACATCGCGTTCCATCAGGCGCTGATCTCGCTTTCGGAATCGCCGGTGCTGGTCGATCTGACCAACGATCTCCTCCTGCATGTGCGCGGCTATCGGCAATTGACCATCGGACGGAAAGACCGCACCGCGACCTCGCTGCCCGAACATCTTGGCATCATCGAAGCGCTGGAGGCACGCGATACCGAACTCGCCGAGAAGCGCGCACGCGACCACACGCTGGGCCTTGCCGCCTACGTCGAAGCGCACGGGCAGGAACTTTTTAGCTAGACGAACCTTCGCACCAGAAGACGACGAAAAATCGTCCGAACCAAAACGATCAGGGAGATGAAGCCCATGCTGAATACCGCGACCAAGTCCGAAGCACCGGGCACCGAGCAAGAGCTGACGGATGGCTTTCATCTCGTCATCGATGCGCTCAAGCTCAACGGCATCAATACTATCTATGGTGTGCCGGGCATCCCGATCACCGACCTCGGACGCATGATGCAGGCCGCGGGCATGCGCGTATTGTCGTTCCGCCACGAGCAGAACGCCGGCTATGCGGCCTCGATCGCCGGCTTTCTCACCAAAAAACCGGGCGTCTGCCTCACGGTCTCGGCGCCCGGCTTTCTCAACGGCCTCACCGCGCTGGCCCACGCCACGACCAACTGCTTCCCGATGATCCTGATCTCGGGTTCCTCCGAGCGCGAGATCGTCGACCTGCAGCAGGGCGACTATGAAGAGATGGACCAGCTTGCGATCGCCAAGCCGCTCTGCAAGGCAGCATTCCGCGTGCTGCATGCCGCCGACATCGGCATCGGTCTCGCCCGCGCGATCCGCGCCGCGGTGTCGGGACGTCCGGGCGGCGTCTATCTCGACCTGCCGGCGAAGCTTTTCGGCCAGGTGATGGACGCCGGCGCCGGCGCGAAGTCGCTGGTGAAGGTGATCGACGCAGCCCCCGCCCAGATCCCTGCCCCGTCGGCCGTCAAGCGCGCGCTCGACGTGTTCAAGGGCGCCAAGCGCCCCCTCATCATTCTCGGCAAGGGCGCGGCTTACGCGCAGGCCGACAACGAGATCCGCGCCTTTGTCGAAAAGACCGGCGCGCCGTTCCTGCAGATGAGCATGGCCAAGGGCCTGCTGCCGGATACGCATGCGCAGTCGGCCGGTGCCGCGCGCTCGACCGTGCTGAAGGACGCCGACGTCGTGATGCTGATCGGCGCCCGCCTCAACTGGCTGTTGTCGCACGGCAAGGGCAAGACCTGGGGCGACGCGCCGAAGAAATTCATCCAGGTCGACATCGAGCCGAAGGAGATGGATTCCAATGTCGAGATCGCGGCCCCCGTGGTCGGCGATATCGGCTCCTGCGTATCCGCTCTGCTCGAGGGCATGGGCGGCAACTGGCCGGCCGCGCCGGCCGACTGGGTCTCGACCGTCAACAAGAAGCGTGACGACAACGTCGCCAAGATGGCGCCGAAGCTGATGAGCAACGCTTCCCCGATGGATTATCACGGCGCACTCGGCGCACTGCGCACAATCATCAAGGAGCGGCCGGATGCCATCCTCGTCAACGAAGGCGCCAACACGCTCGACCTCGCCCGCGGCGTCATCGACATGTACAAGCCGCGCAAGCGGCTCGACGTCGGCACCTGGGGCGTGATGGGCATCGGCATGGGCTATTCGATTGCGGCCGCGGTCGAAACCGGCAAGCCGGTGCTCGCGGTCGAAGGCGACTCGGCGTTCGGCTTCTCCGGCATGGAGATCGAGACCATCTGCCGCTACCAGCTTCCGGTCTGCATCGTCATCTTCAACAATGACGGCATCTACCGCGGCACCGACGTCAATACGGGCGGTTCAGATCCGGCGACGACGGTGTTCGTCAAGGGTTCGCGCTACGACAAGATGATGGAAGCCTTCGGCGGCGTCGGCATCAACGCCACCTCGCCCGACGAATTGAAGCGTGCCGTTAACGCGGCGATGGATTCCGGCAAGCCGACGCTGATCAACGCCGTGATCGATCCGGCGGCAGGCTCGGAGAGCGGCCGCATCGGCAACCTCAATCCGCAGAGCGTCCTGAAAAAGAAGTAACCGACTTCCATCCATTCAATCTGCATCACGCAGTACAGACACAGTACGGAGCAATAACGATGACAAAGGCGCTCACGGGCGTTCGAATTCTCGATTTCACCCACGTTCAGTCGGGTCCGACCTGCACGCAATTGCTGGCGTGGTTCGGCGCCGACGTGATCAAGGTCGAGCGCCCCGGCGTCGGCGACATCACGCGCGGCCAGTTGCAGGACATCCCGAACGTGGACAGCCTGTATTTCACCATGCTGAACCACAACAAGCGTTCGATCACGCTCGACACCAAGAACCCGAAGGGCAAGGAAGTCCTCACCGCGCTGATCAAGAGCTGCGACGTGCTGGTGGAAAACTTCGGCCCCGGCGTGCTCGACCGCATGGGCTTCCCCTGGGAGAAGATCCACAGCCTCAACCCGAAGATGATCGTGGCCTCGATCAAGGGCTTTGGCCCCGGCCCCTACGAAGACTGCAAGGTGTATGAGAACGTAGCCCAGTGCACCGGCGGCGCCGCCTCGACCACCGGCTTCCGCGACGGTTTGCCGCTCGTCACCGGCGCGCAGATCGGCGACAGCGGCACCGGCTTGCATCTGGCGCTCGGCATCGTCACCGCGCTCTATCAGCGCACGCACTCGGGCAAAGGCCAGCGCGTTACCGCAGCGATGCAGGACGGCGTATTGAATCTTGCGCGCGTAAAGCTGCGCGACCAGCAGCGCCTCGCCCATGGCCCGCTGAAGGAATACAGCCAGTATGGCGAAGGCATTCCGTTCGGCGACGCCGTGCCGCGCGCCGGCAACGATTCCGGCGGCGGTCAGCCCGGCCGCATCGTCAAGTGCAAAGGCTGGGAGACCGATCCCAACGCCTACCTCTATTTCATCACCCAGGCGCCGGTGTGGGAGAAGATCTGCGACGTGATCGGCGAACCGGGCTGGAAGACCCATCCCGATTACGCCAAGCCGCCTGCCCGACTGTCGCGCCTCAACGAGATTTTTGCGCGCATCGAACAATGGACCATGACCAAGACCAAGTTCGAGGCGATGGAAATCCTCAACAAGGACGATATCCCGTGCGGCCCGATCCTTTCGATGAAGGAGATCATCGAGGACCAGTCGCTGCGCGCCACCGGCACCGTGGTCGAGGTCGATCACCCGACCCGCGGCAAGTACATCTCGGTCGGCAACCCGATCAAACTGTCGGACTCACCGAGCGAAGTGACCCGCTCGCCGCTGCTCGGCGAGCACACCGACGAAATCCTGCGCCAGGTGCTCGGCTTCACCGATCACCAGGTCGCCGAAATCCACGACTCCGGCGCGCTTGAGCCGCCGCGGAAGCAGGCGGCGGAATAGCGACGCCATCCGAACAGCACGAAAGGCCGCCGGTTTTCGGCGGCCTTTTCATTTGGGCGAGAGGAAGTCAGGTTGAATCGCTACGGCGGCCACCCGCTGCAGCTCTCCCGGCCAATGAGAGTCACCTCCGCAATGCAATAGCGCAGGCGAAAGCCAGCGCCCCGCCGAAGGCTAAAGTGCAAAAAGCCAGCCCCCACGATACAGAAGCGGGCGTCATGTCAAGCGCCATGCCGAACACAATGGGCGACACGGACCCCGCCCCAACGCCCAAGATTGATCGCAGGCCAAGCGCCCGGCCCAGTTGCGATGCCGGTACTGCGTCAGTCATGGCGGACGAAAGCACCGACGAGTCGCCAATGATCGCGAAGCCGTAGATCCCGACCACAGCAAGCAGCAGCGCGACATTTAGCTCATTCAGCCAGCCTACGACGAGGGAACACACGGCACCCACCAACGCGAAGCCCACCAGGACCGGTTTCGCGCCGAAGCGATCGGCTGCGTACCCGGACAGGAAAGAGCCAAAGAAGCCCGAAACGTGGAGCGTGACCGCTATCCAAAGGCCAATCTCCACGCCGGTCATTCGACCTTGTGATAGCAACGACGCGGTCAGGAACGCAGGGATCCATGCCCACGCTCCGAGCAGCTCCCACGTATGTCCAATATATCCGAGGGTAAGTAGCCGAGCCTGACGCTTCCAAGGACTGTCAGACGACGTCTTGCCCGGGTCAATTTGCACGACCTGATCGCGTGCATTCCAAGTGGCGGCGATGCTGAGCGCCGAGCCTACAACCGCGACGCCGGCTGTTACGGCAAAAGCCAGTCGGTAGTCTGCGGTCGCAAGCATCGCGTTCGCAAGAACGATGGACAGCACGTAGCCGGCCGACATGCCTGCGAGGACCCACCCGACGGCCGAAGCCTTGCGATCCGGTGGCGCGTTGGTTGAAACAAGCATGATGGCAGGTGTGTAGGTGGCCCCCTGCGCCAGCCCCAGAAGCGCCATGCATACAAGCGCACTCTCGAAGGATCGTGCGAACGCAGCAAAGAGGAGAGCGGACGCAGCGCACGAAATAGCTGCCCAGGCGAACACGCTCTTTGCGCCGAACCTGTCACACAGAAAGGAGACGACGAGTAAGGAGACGGCAAACGAAGCTGTAAATGCACCCTGAACCAAACCGGCCCGGGTTGCTGTCATTTGCCAAACGTCCATGAGCCAACTCAGACACGCGGGATAAGTCATGAATACCGCGGTCGTGCATGCCCGAGCCAGGACAAGCAACGGCATGTTCACGGAAGACGGTGGCCCCGGCCGGAACGGTTCGGGTTCATAGGTCATGGATGCTTAAAGCCGAACGGCCCGGTCAGGATCAATTGTGAGTTTCGCGGCTCTCGCTCGCCGCTGAACAAACCGACGAGATCCTCCGCCAGGTGCTCGGCTTCACCGATCACCAGGTCGCCGAAAATCCACGATTCCGGCGCGCTCGATCCACCGCGCAAGCAGGCGGCGGAGTAAGCGGCCTGGGATTCTGGAATGCAACGGCCGCCGGTTTCCGGCGGCCTTTTTCATTCTGGAGTGCCAGCACATCGACCCCGTTGCTGCAATGCAAACGCCCGATTGCTGCCATGCAAACAAGGCCGTTGCCGGTGGTATCTGGTATACATAACTTGTTCCCGTATCACGAAAGCGGAGCTGCTCCGCTACTTCAGAAAGGGGACATCCATGTCCAAGACTGCATCCATCGGCCTCCTGCCCTCCCCCACCCTGTTCGGCCGCCTGATGGCTTCCATCGATCGTCTGCTGATCGCGAGCAGCCGCATTGCGGTCCGCAACGGCGACCTCCCCCCTTTCGGGCTCTGATGCTTCTACAATAAGGGCTTTTTTGCGCGATACTTCGCGAAGACCCACAGCAATCATCGGTTGTATTTCGATCAACGGCCCCGGTTTCCGGGGCCGTTTTCGTTATCCACTCACCGATTGCCTGTTTGGGCGCCACCTGCGACAAATTGGCCTAGGCTTCTATCAAAACCAAAAACCATTTGCGTTGTGGCATATCATATACAACAATTCTTAGAACGCTCATACCAGAACAAGGGCGCATACTAGGGGGGAGCTAGGCCGTGCAGTCCGCAAGGGACAGCGAAGGCGATATCGCAAGGAACAGGCAGCGTGAGCGCGCCTTCCCCTCTTCTTGCGCGTCTCAGACTCACAATTGGCCGAAAGGAGCGGATGCCGCCCGATCAGGCCCCTCGTACAATTCGAACCTGCGGGAGTCGCGTTGAGGCAACCATTGCGGCGCGACGATCATGGGTGCATGAAGACCCGAACGTTTGATCGGGGATGAACTTAATAAGCCGGCAAAGAACGGCGTAACCACAGTTCGACGGGAGTGAAACACATGAGGCGTTCTACACAACTTGCGTTAGGGACGATTGCAGCGCTGTGCGCAAGCAGCGTCACGGCTCCTGCAATTGCAGCGTGGGAACCGGTGCGGCCTGTCGAATTTATTATTCCCGCCGGCACAGGCGGCGGCGCCGATCAGATGGCGCGCACGATCCAGGGCATCGTCACCAAGCACAATCTGATGAAGCAGCCGCTGGTCGTCATTAACAAGTCCGGCGGCGCCGGCGGCGAAGGCTTCCTCGACGTCAAGGGATCGGGCGGAAATCCGCACAAGATCATCATCACGCTCTCCAATCTCTTCACCACTCCGCTTGCCACCGGAATTCCGTTTAGCTGGAAAGATCTCACTCCGGTCGCGATGCTGGCACTGGATGAATTTGTGCTGTGGGTGAACGCCGACAAGCCGTACAAGACGGCGAAGGAGTACATCGATGCCGTGAAGGCCGCGCCCGCCGGCTCGATCAAGATGGGCGGCACCGGCTCGAAGCAGGAAGATCAGATCATCACCGTCGCCGTGGAAAAAGCCGTCAGCACCAAGTTCACCTACATTCCCTACAAGGGCGGCGGCGAAGTCGCCGTTCAACTCGTCGGCAACCACGTCGATTCGACCGTCAACAATCCGATCGAGGCGGTCGCGCAATGGCGCGGCGGCAAGCTGCGCCCCCTCTGCGTTTTTGATGCAAAGCCGATGGCCTACGACGAGCCGATCGCGGACGGCAAGGCCTGGAAGGACATTCCGACCTGTAAGTCGGCAGGTCTCGACATGGAATATCTGATGCTGCGCGGCATCTTCATGGCGCCCAGGGCCACCAAGGACCAGGTCGAGTATTATGTCGAACTGTTCAAGAAAGTTCGCGCCACTCCTGAGTGGCAGGAATTCATGAAGAGCGGCGCCTTCAACACGACCTTCCTGACCGGCGCAGAATACGCCAAATGGGTCGAGGCCGAGGACAAGCGTCATCAGGCTCTGATGAAAGAGGCCGGTTTCCTCGCTCCGAGCAACTGACCGAGAAGCACTTATCGATTGGGGTAGCAACGCAGACGGCGGGCTCGGTTTCCGCGGGCTTGATTGCGCATGGAGTTTCGATGACAACAGGCAGTTCGAGCAACACCGGCCCGACCCACAAGCTCGTGGAAGCAGGCGTCACCCTACTGATCGCTCTGTTCGGAGTGATCGTGATCGCTGGCAGCCTCAAGGCGGGGATCAATTGGGGCGCTGAGGGCCCCCGCGCCGGGTTCTTCCCGTTCTATATCGGGCTCTTCATCGTCGCTTCCAGCGGGATCAATCTGTGGCACGGGCTGCGCGAAGACAATGACGGGCTGTTCGCGGAATGGGGACAGCTTCGTCAGGTTCTGAGCGTGGTCATTCCCACCGCCATTTATGTCGGCTCGATGCCGTTCATCGGGCTGTACGTCGCTTCGATGATCTTCATCGCATGGTTCATGCGATGGCTGGGCAAATACAACTGGATCACCGTCCTGGCGGTGGCAATCGGCATGCCCCTCGTCACCTATTTGATTTTCGAGCGCTGGTTCATGGTCCCGCTGCCAAAGGGACCCGTGGAAGAGTGGCTCGACCTGTAAACAACGACGCACAGTCAGGATTGGATTATCGGGATGGAAGAACTCGTCAATCTTTTTCACGGCTTTGCGGTCGCACTGCAGCCGTACAATATCATGCTGATGGTTATCGGCATCGTGCTCGGTGTCATCATCGGCGTGCTGCCGGGACTGGGCGGCGCCAATGGCGTCGCCATCCTGCTGCCGCTGACATTCAGCATGTCGCCGACGTCGGCCATCATCATGTTGTCCTGTATTTACTGGGGCGCGCTGTTCGGCGGAGCGATCACCTCGATTCTCTTCAACATACCGGGCGAACCATGGTCGGTGGCCACGACGTTCGACGGCTATCCGATGGCGCAGCAGGGCAAGGCCGGCGAGGCACTGACCGCCGCCTTCACCTCCTCCTTCGTCGGCGCGCTGTTCGCCGTGGTCATGATCACGCTGGTCGCTCCCCTGGTCGCCAGCTTTGCGCTGCAATTCGGGCCTGCGGAAAAGTTCGCGGTGTATTTCCTCGCATTCTGCAGCTTCGTGGGCCTGAGCAAGGAGCCGCCGTTCAAGACCATTGCGGCCATGATGATCGGCTTTGCGCTCGCCGCGGTCGGACTTGATTCCATCACCGGGCAGTTGCGGCTGACGTTCGGCGTCACCCACCTGCTCAACGGCTTCGACTTCCTGATCGCCGTGATCGGACTGTTCGGCATCGGCGAAATCCTGCTGACGATGGAAGAAGGGCTGGCCTTCCGCGGCGGCAACGCCAAGATCAACTTGCGCGTGGTGCTCCAGACCTGGAAGGAACTGCCCGCATACTGGATGACCTCGCTGCGTTCCTGCTTCATCGGCTGCTGGATGGGCATCACGCCGGCGGGTGCAACGCCAGCCTCGTTCATGAGCTACGGCATTGCCAAGCGCGTCGCGAAGAAAGGCAACAATTTCGGCAAGGGCGAGATCGAAGGCGTCGTTGCGCCGGAGACCGCGGCGCACGCCGCGGGTACGGCGGCCCTGCTGCCGATGCTCTCGCTCGGCGTGCCGGGCTCTCCGACGGCTGCAGTGTTGCTCGGCGGCCTCTTGATCTGGGGCCTGCAGCCCGGACCGATGCTGTTTGTCGAACAGAAGGAATTCGTCTGGGGCCTGATCGCCTCGATGTATCTCGGCAATATTGTCGGCCTGCTCGTCGTGCTCACCTGCGTACCGATTTTCGCAGCTATCCTGCGCGTGCCTTTCAGCATCATTGCACCCCTTATTCTGGTGCTATGCGCGATCGGTGCCTATTCGGTCCATAGCAGCACGTTTGACGTCATGCTGATGCTGGTGTTCGGCGTGATCGGTTATCTGCTCAAGAAGTGCAACTATCCCCTCGCCCCGCTGGTGCTGGCGATCGTGCTCGGCGACAAGGCCGAAGAGGCCTTCCGCCAATCGCTTCTGGGATCCCAGGGCTCGTTTGGGGTGTTCCTTTCCAATCCGCTGGTCAGCACGATCATGATCCTGGGATTGATCGCGCTGTTTTGGTCGGTCATCCAGGAAGGATATAGCCGCCTGCGATCCGCGGCGACCGCATGATTAAGCTCTAAGCAAAGCAATAGCTTAAGACGCTTCCGACGATTGGGCCGCGCAACCGCGCGGCCCTTTTTGTTTGTGCAGCTTTTTCACCGGCGCGGGGAATTCTTAGAACACCTGCAATTTTTCCCTTGTCTACTGGCATAACATATACCACACTCGCGCCGAGCTGTCGGGCAACGATAGAACAGCAGCCCTTTGGAGGAAAAATGACGGATACAGTGCACGGAGCAGCCCCCGTCGCGGAGGCGCGAGTGAGCGATGCCTATCGCTGGACTCAATTGGCCATCGGCGTCGCCGCGATGGTGATGATCGCGAACTACCAATATGGTTGGACGTTCTTCGTCCCCGACATCCAGCAGAAATTCGGATGGGATCGCGCCTCGATCCAGTGGGCATTTACGCTGTTCGTGCTGTTCGAGACCTGGCTGGTGCCAGTCGAGGGATGGTTCGTCGACAAATACGGCCCGCGCCTCGTCGTTCTGATCGGCGGCATCCTCTGCGCCATCGGATGGGCGATCAACGCCCATGCGACCACGCTCAACGGCTTCTATCTCGGCATGATCATCGCAGGCATCGGCGCGGGTGGCGTGTACGGCACCTGCGTCGGCAACGCGCTGAAATGGTTTCCCGACAAGCGCGGCCTTGCCGCCGGCATCACCGCTGCCGGTTTCGGCGCGGGCTCGGCGCTGACGGTTGCGCCGATCCAGGCGATGATCAAGGACTCCGGCTTCCAGACCACCTTCCTCTATTTCGGTCTCGGCCAAGGCATCATCATCGTCATTCTCGCCTTCCTGATGTTCTCGCCGAAGGCGGGACAGGTGCCGACGGTGCAGAACAGCAACGTGATCCAGACCCGGCGCAACTATCAACCCACCGAAGTGATCCGTCAGCCGATCTTCTGGCTGATGTATTTCATGTTCGTGATCGTCGGCGCCGGCGGATTGATGGTGACCGCCAACCTCAAGCCGATCGCCGTCGACTGGAAGGTCGACAGCGTGCCGGTGACGCTGATGGCGGTGACGATGACGGCCGTGACGTTCGCAGCCACTATCGATCGCGTCCTCAACGGTCTGACGCGTCCGTTCTTCGGCTGGATTTCGGACATGATCGGCCGTGAGAACACGATGTTCATCGCCTTCGGCATGGAGGGCATCGGCATCTGGGGCCTCTACATGCTGGGCCACGACCCCGTCTGGTTCGTGCTACTGTCGGGCTTCGTGTTCTTCGCCTGGGGCGAGATCTACTCCCTCTTCCCATCGACCTGCACCGACACCTTCGGCGCAAAGTTCGCCGCCACCAATGCCGGCCTGCTCTACACGGCAAAGGGCACCGCGGCGCTGTTGGTGCCGGTGGCGAACTACATGCAGCAATCGTCAGGCACCTGGGACACCGTGTTCATCGTCGCGGCCGGCGCGAATATCCTGGCCTCGCTGCTGGCGATCGCTGTGCTAAAACCCTGGCGCAAGATGGTGGTCGCCAAATCGCAGATTGCCGCCTGATCCCAAGATATCGACTGCACGAACAAGGCGCGCTCACCCTCCGGGGTGGGCGCGTTTTCTTTTGGCGATCAGGAGCTCTGGCATACCTGACGCCCATCTGAGGCCGACAAATCCGGGGCCCCTCTTCCTGGAGTGTCACGGCGCCACGCCAGAAACGTCAATAATACTGCCTATTTATCGCGATTTCGACTGCGAGAATTCCACGTTCCGCGTGTTGACAATTGGCATTATGTATACCAGACTTGGGATCAATAATTCACCCAAGGAGGTTGCCATGCAAGTCGGAGATATCCTGCGCAAGAAAGCCGCCCGTGTCGCAACGGTCCGCATGAACGAGACCGTCGCCATTGCCGCGCAACTGATGCGCTCCGGCAATATCAGCGCGCTGGTCGTCAAGGATGTCGTCCGCACCGAAGGCAACACGGCGGTCGGCATGTTCACCGAGCGCGACGTGGTTCGCGCGATTGCCGAACATGGCGCGGCCGGCGTGAACATGCGCGTCTCGCAATTCATTTCGGTGCAGCAGCTCGTCTCCTGCACCTCCGCGGATACGCTCGAGCATGTCCGTCACCTCATGAGCAAGCATCACATCCGCCACGTGCCGGTGATCGACAATTACAGCCTGATCGGCGTCATCAGCATTCGCGACATCACGACCGCATTCGACGACGAAGCAACGCCCTACAAGCTGGTCGCGTCGGCCTGACCGGCCGCTTCGAACTCCGCCGGCATTTTCTGGGCGCACTCCCAGGGAAGCCGGCGGTATCGCACCGAAAAATTCGGCTTAACTCCTGTCGCAAAGCAGGCGCTTGCAAATTGCGCCGGAGGTGTGGCGCGCCGGAAAGCAACATCTGTGGGGGGCGCATGGCGCGTAACATTCTGATCCTTGGAGCCTCGTATGGCTCATTGCTGGCGACAAAGCTTTTGATGGCGGGTCACAACGTGACCCTGGTTTGCCGGAAGCAGACGGCAGAACTCATCAATCGCGACGGCACCGAAGTTCGCATCAAGCTGCGCGACGAGGCGGCGCACCGGCCGATCTTCTCGCGCGACCTGCCCGGGATCCTGGACGCGGTCGAGCCCGCCGGCGTCGATCCTTCCCGTTATGATCTGGTTGGTCTTGCCATGCAGGAGCCGCAATACACCAACCATGCGATCCTGGCTCTGATGATCAAGATCGCCGAGGCGAAGCTGCCTTGCCTTTCGATCATGAACATGCCGCCCTTGCCCTATCTCAAACGGATCCCGACGCTTGCGAAAATGGAGCTGGAGGAGGCCTATACCAACGCCGCGGTATGGGAACGATTCGAGCCGGGCCTGGTGTCGCTCTGCTCCCCCGATCCGCAGGCCTTCCGTCCACCGGAAGAGGCGGCGAATGTTCTTCATGTCGGCCTGCCGACAAATTTCAAGGCAGCGTCATTTGCGGATGAGAAACATAACTTGCTGCTTCGGGAGCTGGAAGCCGACGTCGATGCAGTGAGGCTGGATGGCCAGGACGTTCCGGTGAAGCTCAAAGTGTTCGATTCGATGTTCGTCCCTCTGGCCAAATGGTCGATGCTGTTGACGGGGAATTACCGCTGCATCACGCCGCAGGAGCCGCAATCGATCCGCGACGCGGTGCACGGCGATATCAATCTCTCGCAGTCGATCTACGACCATGTCGATGCCATCGCCCAGCGTCTGGGCGCCGATCCCACCGATCAGGTACCTTTCGAGAAATACGCCAAAGCAGCCGAAAGCCTTCTCAAGCCCTCGTCGGCGGCCCGGGCGGTCGCTGGCGGCGCGCCTTCCATCGAGCGCGTCGACCTGCTGGTGAAGCTGATTTCGCATCAGCTTGGCGTACCCAATGCTGAAATCGACCGCACGGTCCAGATCGTCAATCAGAAACTGAATGAGAGCGTCGTGGCGGAAGCATCCGACGCGCCGCGAGGTGCTCCAATCTCAGTGACGTAGGGCCCGATCGGTTCTGATGAAGGGGCTCTAGTCTCTTATTTCGACGTTTTCTTTACGCGAACGGTCCCTGCTTCGCTCAAAACGCGCTCGATCATTGGCCGCCGACAGGCCAATTCGAGCCCATCCCCGCATTGCGCACGGGTCCGCCGCCGCGGCGCGGGATGGACGTTTAGCAACAGTTAAGACTTTTGCGCAAATGATAGACAACCAGCGCAACATTCTAGATCGCCGCAAGAATTGCGAGCGGACCTCAGGCCCCTTTTATGAGGGATTAGCATGAGAACGCTTCTCATTGGTGTTCTGGCTGCGACCCTGGTTGGCTGTAGCTGCCTTTTACCGCCGCAAGCAAGCATGGAGGCGTGCACGGACACGAGTGGGTCCGGCTGTCTCAACGGGATGGCGGCCAGTCGGCCGATTGAACCGGCGCCTACGTCATCCAAGACCAATTCCGCGACAACAAAAGCCAAGTCCACGATCGCGACGAAGACGGAAAAGCCGTCGGTTGCCGACGTCCGCGACAGGCCTCAGCCCGCTGAGAAAAGGACGAAATCCACCACGATCGAAGCGAAAGTCGAAGCTCCTGGTCGGCCCGCCGAGACGTCCGATCCGGTCATGATCAAGGCGAAGACCACGATTGCGGCGAAGTTGGAGGATCCGGCGTCCGCCGAGTTCGGTGAGATGAAACGGGCCATCCGCAAAAATACGCTTGGGAAGTCTATCGACACCATTTGCGGCCGTGTCAAAGGAAAAGACGCGTCGGGCGAAGATACCGGAGATAGGCCGTTTCTGTATCTCGTAATGGAAGATGAAGCATACGTCGTCAATGGCTCCGCGAATTCGGCGGCGGCGAGTGCATATCGTAATATTTGCAGCTAGCCTGGAACAACAGAACCGCTGCCAAGATCTATTGCGACGGACCAGAAGGTCCGTCACGACGTTGCGAACGAACTCGAAGCTCGGAAGCAACGTCGCGATCAGCAGCAATTCGCTGCAGAGTGTGTGGGGCAGATCCTGCTCCATGGAAAATGGAAATCAAAACTGGTGGAGACAGCTAACCTCTGACTTCGGGGACATCATGGACGATTTTTCTAATCCCGCGGAACTGGCCTTGGCATCACAAAATTCGCCGGTGCTCGTGATCATCGAGCAACATGTCCTGGCGCGTACGTGCATCCTCAATATCCTCAAGAGAGAACTCACTGGATTCGAGATCGTCGAGATGGCAACGACTAGTGGCCTGAACTGGCTATCGGGCAGAGACATCCGCTTGATTGCGCTGAATATCGGGCACAAGCAGATCACTGATCCTTCGATCGAGGAGAGCCTCGCCCTCCTTGCAGAAACCTGCCCGAAAGCCTCCGTTGCTGTGTTGTCAAACCGCGACGACGATGCGACGGCTTCGGCCGCGATGCAACGCGGAGTGCGCGGTTTCTTTCCGACATCGATCCCGGTCGAACTCGCTATTGCCGGATTACGCCTGGTCCTTGCCGGTGGGGTCTACCGACCGTTACCGATCGTGGGGCAAAACGGAGCATCGAGCCACAAGGCGATATCGGGATGCCCCGATACGTCCGAGCTATTCGGAACTAACGAGGGCAACGGCGACACCAGGATTGTGCCGGAGAAGGCGATGGTCGACCTTACGCCGCGCGAACAACATGTGCTCGAGGCGCTGCAGCTTGGCCTTCCGAACAAGTTGATTGCCGTCAGGCTCAACCTATCGGAAAACACCGTAAAAATGCATATTCAACGTATCATGCGAAAATGCTCCGCGCATAACCGCACCGAGGCGGTCGTTCGCTGGAGCCGGCGAGCCAACGGTCATGCCTAGAGCATGATGATTTTTGGTTAGATCGATTTGGCCGCAGACGCGCTTCACCTCTCCCGCTTGCGGGGGAGGTCGGCGCGAAGCGCCGGGTGGGGGCTCTCTCCACTCGGGCAGTGTCGCCCGCGGAGACACCCCCACCCCAGCCCTCCCCCGCAAGCGCAGGGCTGTCCGGGGAAAATCAGCCATAGCAGAACTCCATCTGGTCTGGGGATGGTGATTTGCGACGGCTGGGATTGATGGGCGGGGGCTTGTCGATGGTGGCGATGGATCGACGGCTGAACAGGAACTGGCTGACGAGTTCAGCCAGCCTGAGCGGGAGCATGGCGATGGAGTTGGCACGCGCGGCGATGCGCAGCAGCAGGTAAGCAATCATTGCCGCGAGGACCTGCAGGCGGACCGCATTGTCGCTGGTGCCGAGGAATTTGCGGATGTCGAGGTGCTGCTTGATCCATCGGAACAGCAGCTCGATTTGCCAGCGGCTCTTATAGAGGGCGGCGATCTCGACGGCGGTTCGGGCAAGATCGTTGGTCAGAAGCGTGATCACGCCGCCGGTCTCGCGCCTGACCTTGATCCGCCGCAGTGGGATGGGCAGTCGGGAGTCGCCCTTGCTGGTGAGCTTTACCTCGTCATCGGCGATGATCTTGAAGCCATCGCCGTTGCGCTTGCGAATGGTTCGCCCCTTGGTCTTGCGAAGACGCATGGTCGTCTTCGGCCGAGTAACGAAGAAGGCCTTGCGATCATTGATCTTCTGCCACCAGTCGAAACGGCAATATCCCTTGTCGAACACGTAGGTTGTGCCAGCCTGGATAGGAACCTGACGACCGACCTCGATGTCATTGACGTTCGCAGCCGTCACCTCGACGCAGCTCGGGACATCGGCGAGGTGATCGTAGACGACGTGCAGCTTCATCCCGCGAATCCGGCCGTTCCACCTCGCCCAATTGCAAACCTTGCCCAGCGGGACCGGACTGGCGTCGATCAGGCGAACCATCGCCATCCCTTCGCGCCGGATCTGCCGGCCTGCCATCGCCGACAAGGTCGCAAAGGTTTGAGCAAAAATGCCGACCGGACGGCGCATTGGCGTCCGACAGCGTCGAGCGGGACAGCTTGCCGGTCCCCAGATGATAGTGGTGCTGAGGATTGGCGTTGAAGCCTGTCACCACCCCGCGCAAACTGTCGCTGCCGCTCAGTTGCGCGTAGATCAGCGCGACCAGATGATCCCAGCTCTTGAACGACTTGTCGTAGGCGTCCCCATCCAAACGATCCACAGTCGTTTGAAACTGCCGCCGATTGATCGGTTCAAGCAGCCTTCCAAAAATGCTATCGCCAAATCGCATGCTCGGCCTTCTGTGTCTCGACAACCAGAAAACGCCGATTTGCCTCGGTCTCGCCGAGCATGCACCGCGACATAGTGAATCATTCCCCGGACAGCCCTGCCGCAAGCGGGAGAGGGAGTGCACCTTCTTCGTGGTCGCTATCAAGCCAAATTTCATCATGCTCTGGCTCACGCGTGCGATCATCTTGAGACGTGCGATCATCTTGAGAGCTGCCCGAGCTCGCCGTTCGGGTCGCAGCTTAGTCCTCACGGAACGCGCCGTGGAAGCTGTCGAGCAGAGGCCTGAGAGCGTAGAGCGCCACGGTGCCGCGACCCGTCTTGATGAATACCTGGGCCGGCATTCCCGGAATGATCTGGACACTATCGATCCCGGCGCCGACCAGATCCTGAACTCGAATCTTCGCTGCGTAGTACGGCTGATCAGTGCGCTTATCGATTAGACGGTCGGCAGAAACGTGCGTCACAGTCCCATGGAGCCGTGGTACGCGGCGCTGATTGTAGGGCAGAAGATTCACCTCGGCGCTCAGTCCGGGACGGACCACATCGATGTCTTCGGGCCTGACGCGCGCAATCACGATGAGCCGATCCTGCCGGGGAACCAGATCCATGAGAGGTGCCCCGGCGCCGATAACGCCGCCTGGCGTATGGATCTTCAGGTCGGTTACCACGCCGTCCTCGGGCGCCTTGACTGTCGTTCGCGAGAGTTGGTCACTGGCCGCCTGCAGTCGTTCCCATATCTGAAAGATCTGGTTCTGTACCTCGCGCAGCGACTGCGCGATCTCGTTTTGACGGTCATGCTCCAGTTTGAGGAGAACTGCCTCGGATTCACTGATAACCTGCCCCGCGCGCGATATCTGCGCGACAATCTCCCCCCGCCTTCCCTCGATGTCAGCGATCTCCCGCTCGAGGTTCAGAAGGCGCGGGCGCCGCTCAAGTCCCTTGCTGACGAGCGTGGCCACCGTTGCCGCTTCCTCGCGGACGATGTCGATGCGCCTTGCGGCCGCGCTTTCCTGCGCCCTGAGGCCCTCGATCTCTTTTTCCACCTGCGACCTTTTCTCCCGGTTTACGGCCGCTTGCGATTGAAAGACCTGTCGGCGCGTTTCGAAGATGGCTTGCTGACCCGCAAGGACATCCGCGACTGAGGGACTCGCCATCTGCGCCATCTCCAACCTGGCCGGAAACGACACCCGCTCCTCTCCGCGCTGTTCCGCCTGCAGCCGTGCTTCGCGTGCCGTCGCCTCCCACAACTGGCCTTGCAGGCTCTGCGCGTCGGCACGGGCCTTGGTATCCTCGAGCGAGATCAGCGTTTGTCCGGCACGGACAATGTCCCCGTCCGCGACCAGAATTTCCCTGATGATGCCCCCCTCAAGATGCTGAATCGTCTTGCGGCTCGACTCGGATTCGACGGTGCCGACAGCAATCGCGGCACTCTCGAGGGGGGCGTAAGTCGACCAGGCTCCGAGACCAATGACGAAGCCGCAAACCAGCAGATTTCCAGTCCAGGTGACGCCGCGCAGCCGGTCGCGGAGCGCCGGCGGCGCCGATCTCAGCCCCCGTGGGACCTCCCAGATATCTGCGCGAGCGAATGCAATTTTCAGACGATTCCACCCCGGTCGGGCTAAGAGACGGTGAAGACGTTTGATGCGGATCCAGGTGACACCAAGCAGCCGGTCGCGAAGTGCCGCCGACAATCTCAGCCACCGTGCAACATTCTGAACGTCGGCGTGAGCGAATGAAATCTTCATGAGGCAAATCCGCGCGAAGCAACTTGGGGTCTTGCCAAACACCTTTCGAAAACTTCCCTGCTTTCGCCGAATGCGCTGACCGTGCCGCCGTGCATGATGGCAAGCTTGTCCGTCGCGCCGAGGATCCCGATCCGATGGGTGATGATGATCACCGTCGTATTGGCCGCCTTCATCCGCTCAATGGCATCGAAGAGCATGCGCTCGCCGAGTGCGTCCAGGCTGGAGTTCGGCTCGTCGAGGACCACGAGATGCGGGTCGCCAAAGAACGCCCGTGCGAGGCCGAGGCGCTGGCGAAACCCGCGTGGGAGATTGGCCGCTGCGCCATTGACGACCGTATCGTATGCCTGCGGGAGACGAATGATCGTTTCGTGAAGGCCGGCCAGCTTCGCTGCTTCAATGATCTTCTGCAGATCGGCGTCGTCCAGCCGTGCAATGATGTCCTTTACTGTTTCTCCAACGAGATCGATGTCCTGCGGCAGATATCCGAGGCGCCGGCCGCCGCGCGAATCGTGCAGGGCTAGAATATCGATGCCGTCGAGCAGGACCGAACCTGCTGTCGGCGCGGAGATTCCGGTGATGATCCTGCCGAGCGTGGATTTGCCGGAGCCGGATGGACCAATGATGCCCAGGCATTCACCGGGTGCGAGACTGAATGACACATCCTTCAGCACCCAATGGTCCGATCCTGGCACGGCGACGCCAACATTGTTGACGATGAGGCTGCCCTTCGGCCTCTCCGCGAGGACTCGGACGTTCGCAACCGTGGTGACAGCGGACATGACGTCGTTGAGCCGGCCGTAGGCCGCCATGGCCATCGCGAATGCCTTCCAGCCCGCAACCGCCCCTTCAACGGGCGCGAGCGCGCGTCCGAACAAAAGCGTCGTGGCAAAGATGATGGCGGGACTTCGGCTTTGTTCCAGCACGAGCCAGGCGGCAGTGCCCATGATCAGGACCTGCGCCAGCGCCCGCGCGGGTTTGGAAATCAGCATGATGGTTTCATGGCGGCGCTGGACCACCTCTTGCTCGCTCCTCGCATCCTGCGCAGTCTGGCCGATCAGGCGCGCGGCGCCGTCGAGCATTCCCATGGCCCTGATCACGTGGAGGTTTCCGACGGTCATGCCGAACCATCCCTGGCTCCTCGTCAGCGCGGCAGCCGACCGCGCCCGTGGTGCTTCCGTGAGCCTGTCTTCGGCAAGCCCGAGCCCAAGCAGGAAGAGCACGCTGAGCACACCTATCGCTCCGAGCAAGGGATGCACGAGGAAGAGAACGCCGAGGAAGAGCGGCGTCCAGAGCGCATCAAACAGCGTAGAGCAGGCTCCGGACTGGGCGAGCTGACGCAGGATCGCAAGATCGCGATAGGCTTCCGAAGCCCGCGGCCGATCAGCATGGGCGCATTTGAGGCATGCGGAGAGCGCTGCCGGATGGAGTTCTTCTTCCAGCCACTCGCCCATCCGGCCCAATGCGGCGCGGCGCAGCGCATCAAGCACTCCGCCGACCACGACGGTAAACGCGACGATGAGCGTCAGCATCAGGAGCGTATCGCCGCTGCGGCTCGACAGCACGCGATCATAGATCTGAAGCAGATAGATGGAAGGCGCGAGAAGAAGGAGATTGTAGCTGCAGCTATACGCGAAAACGAGTCCGAACGACCCCGCGCAGGCCCGCAACGCCGACTTCAACGGCGTACGCGGCGGCGACGTTGTCTGCAGTTGGAGCGGTGGCATCAGCATTGCGGTCCCGCCAGATCTGAAGTCCGAACCTTCCGCCCACTCCTCGTCGACTCCGCGACGAATTGAGAACCGGCGGCATTGCGCCGCCGGCCTCACCCCTCGCAGGCATCGATCAGTTGAACATGCCTGAATCGTCGATATGGAAGTACTTGGAATCGTTAAGCACGTCGTTCAGGTTCGCGGATTCGATGCTGGCCTTGAAGTAAATATCTCCGCCTTCGGCCTTGTTGTTGTTTCCGCCGTCGCCGCCGACGCCGGCCATCACGGTTTGACTCTGGTCCGCAGCGAGCCAATTGTCCTGATAGGCCTTCGTGTTGGCATCCACATCGGATTTGTTATGGCCGCTGTCGGATTTCTGGTCGCCATTCGAGACGGCCTTGCCGCCCTCTGCCTTGGAATGCTTCTCCGCCTTCGCATTCGCGCCCCCGGCGTCCCAGTATGCCTTCTGATAAACGTCATCGCCATTCTTGACGTGGACGTCGGCGCCTTCGGCCTTGTTGGTCGGGTTGAAGTGGATACTCGGGTTGCTGATGATATTACCCTCGTTGTAACCGTCTCCGCCGTTCCCTGCGCTGTTGCCGCCGGTCGACGCCTTGAACACGATCGTGTCGGAAGGAAATGATGCCTTTGCCATGTGAGACTCCCTGACTTGGTTTGTGCACTGTGCGTCCCAATGTGGACAGCAATGATCTTGGATTTGGACACCGGAGCGGTCTAGCCGCCAAAGCTGATGCCACCCAGTGGCAACGGTGTACGCCCGAAATGCTACCGTCGCGCCGCCGAGATCTGGGCAGCTCCAGTGCTGCTCGAGTGTTTTCGAGTGAAGCGAAGAGGTTCGCGCCGGGAAGATGCGTCAAATCAAAAACCTGGAATCGCGTTTCGATTCTATCGAAACGGAAAAGGCTCTATCTAGGCATGATCCAGCAAGTGAAGGTCCGACAACAGATGCATGGCGAAATCGCCGCCAAGCGCAGCATTGCCGTGGCCGCCGTCGCCACCGATTCCGGCAATCTGGATCACGCTCTGGTCGAACACGACATTGTTGCTCTGATGAGCCTCGGCTGTTGAATTGTAGCCGGCGACCGCAATGTTGATCGGGGCGTAGATCGCCACGTCGATGTCGACCATGCTTCCCGAGAAGTGGCCATTGCCGCCGTTGCCAGCGCTGTTGTTGCCGGTCGCTATTACGTCAGAGCCGATCAATTCGAAGATGGAAGAAAACAGGTCTGCAGTTCCGCCAATCGCGGCATTGCCGTTCCCACCATCACCACCGACGCCGGCCATCTGAAAAGCGGATTGATCGAACATCACATTGTTTGTCTGCTCCGCGTTGGCACTGGAATTATATCCCGCCACCGCGATGTTGATCGGATAGTAAAACGCGAAGGTCGCGTGAACGATGCCCCCGTAGGCGTATCCGTCGCCACCATTGCCGGCGCTGTTGTCGCCGGTGCCTGTCGCGCCAGAGCCGGTAGACCCGATCGCACTGACATTTCCGCCTGATGCGGCATTTCCGTTGCCGCCATCGCCGCCAACTCCCGCGATCTGGGTCGCGGATTGATCGAACACCACGTTGTTCGTCTGATGGGCGTCGGCTGTCGCATGGGAACCCGCCACCGCAATGTTGATCGGGCTATAGACCGCGACAGGAGCATGCACCATTGTTCCGGAGAAGTAGCCATCGCCACCATTGCCGGCACTGTTGCCGCCGGTGGCGATCACGCCAGGGCCGGCAGGCCCGAGCGCGCCGACGCTTCCGCCCGATGCGGCGTTCCAATTGCCGCCATCACCGCCAACTCCCGCGATCTGGCTTGCGGACTGATCAAAATAGGCGACGTTCGTCTGATGGGCGAGGGCTGGCGCATGGACGCCCGGCCACGCCACATTGAGCGGCTCGAAACCAGCGTAGCTGCCATGGATCAGGCTCCCGGCAAAATGACCTTCGCCGCCATTGCCGGCGTTGTTATCTCCCGTGTGGGTCAGGAAGCGTGGCGATGAATCCGCTAGCCACCACCGGTCTGGCAGATCGTGCCCGAGCAGATCCTTGCGGTCGAGGGGAACGCGGTGAACAGGGTCCGGTACACTCCGATGATGCATGACTGTTGCCCTACCGCAATTGTTTCGCGGCGTCCGGACGGACGCCTCCCTCACTCAAGAGAGAATGTCACCTCGGCAAGCCAAAAGCCGAGTCGTCAATTCGGATCGCAAACGTTCGGGCGATAGACACGATATCAGTTACACCCGTTCGGGTATGGGTGGGTACCTTGCGTGAATCCAGACACCGCCGCGGAAATGAATTGTACCGGGCAGACAGGATCAAGACGCGATTCACCGAGCTCGTCGGCGCCCGATCGTCCAGGGCGGCATGAACTGATTATCCTATCACTTCTGGCATGATCAATACGGTGATCATGATCCCGGCTACCGGATGAGCCCGAGCTTTTCGAGAAGGTCATTTGCGGAACCTAAAGGAACCTCGGACGTTCTGGTTCGCGGATGAGCAGCGCCGTCGCCCCGGCGCAGCAAGCGCAGACGCCGAGGCGTTGCGCTGCGCTGGTCGGAGGAAACGCTCATGAGACTCACTCTTTCGGTCATCAAGGCTGACATAGGCTCCGTCGGCGGCCACACGAAACCGTCTACACGCATGATGGCGGCTGTCGAGGGCGAGGTCGCGAAGGCAATCTGCGATGGCCTGCTGATCGACGCTTTCGTCTGCCACACCGGCGACGACATTGCGATCATCATGACGCACACACGGGGCGAAGGGAGCTCCGAGGTGCATCAACTTGCCTGGAAGGCGTTCCTCGCGGCCACCTCGGTCGCGAAAACCTCCGGGCTCTATGGCGCCGGCCAGGATCTTCTGGTCGACGCACCGTCCGGAAACGTCC